>JAWXBX010000188.1:0-7852 GCA_034440415.1 Gemmatimonadota bacterium
GCTCTGGCCGGAGGCCTCGCCGGCCGAGGGGCGCCACTCACTCGCCACCGCCCTCTCGGTCCTTCGCGGCAAGATGGGACTGCGGACCTTCGAATCCACCCGGGACACGGTCCGGTTCGTCGCGGCCGACTTCGAGGTGGACCTCGCGCGGCTGGCCACCGGCGACATCCTCGGCGACCCGACCACGCCGCCGCTCGAGGTGGGCGGGTTCCTCGATGAATTCGACATCGGCCGGGCGCCGGAGTTCAGCTTCTGGTGCGATCAGCAGCGGGCGAAGTGGTTCCCGGCCATCCGCGAGGCCTTCGTCGTGCTCATGGACCGCTGCCGCCGCACCGGCGACCAGGTCCGCATCGAGCCGCTGGCCGACCGGTTGCTCGAGCTCGACGAGCTGAGCGAAGAGGCGATCCGGGCCAAGATGGAAGCCCGCGCCTTTGCCGGCGACCGCCTGAGCGCGATCCGGATCTTCCAGGCGTGGCGCAAACGGCTGGCGGATGAGGTCGGCGCCACGCCCTCGCCGCTGGTGGAGGGGATGGCACTCCGGCTGCGCCAGCGGGGCTACGAGCCGCCGGGCACCGCGCACATCCCCACCGTGCCGACCGATCAGTGGCGCAACCGCGCGTTCATCGGCCGGGGCCGGCAATACCAGGTGGTCTACGAGCTGTGGGAGGGGATGCACCGGGGTCGCGGCCAGCATGCGCTGCTGCTGGGCGATTCCGGTATCGGGAAGACCACGCTCGCCGAACGGCTGGTCACCGCCGCCGGCCTGGAGGGCGCGGTGTCCAGCCGGGTGCAGTGCTACGAGGTCGAACGGGATATTCCCTTCACCGCCATCGGCACGCTGGTGCGGGGGCTGCTGGAGCGGCCGGGAGCGAGTGCCACGCCGCCGGAGTGGCTCGCCGCGGTGGCCCGCGTCGTCCCCGCGGTGCGGGAACGTTTTCCCCATCTGCCGGCCGCGGCACACACCGAGGGGGAGTCGGCCCGGCTGCAGTTCGCCGAAGGGATCCATCAGCTCGTCACCGCGGTGGCCGACGAGCACCCCGTCATCCTGGTCGTGGACGACGTGCACCTGGCGGATGATGCCAGCGTCGCGGTGCTGCACCTGTTACTGCGCCGCACCCGGACCGCACCGGTCATGATCGTCCTGGCGGCGCGGGAGCCCGAGCTCAAGCAGAGCGCCCGGGCGGGGCAGCTGCTGGATCATCGAGAATCGCTGGGCCTCACGCCGGTCGATTTGCCGCCACTCACCCCGGAGGAGACCGGCGAGGTGGTACGCCTGCTGGCGGCGGCGGGCAACGTCGTCGTCATTCCGGCGGTGCGGCGGGCGCTGGTGCGGGCGGCGGCGGGGATCCCGATGGTGCTGGAGCTGCTGTTCGATGACTGGCGGATCCACGGGGAACAGAGCCTGGCACTGTCGGTCGACGCCATGACCTCCGACTCCGAGGCCGGGGCCGAGGCCGGTCAGGAGATGTACCGCCGCCTGCTCGACCGGGTCTTCCGGGACCTGCCCGAACCGGCGCGCGCGGTGCTCAACCTCGCCGCCATCCTGGGCGAGCGGCTCAACGACCTGCCGATGTACCAGCTGGTGGACCTCACGCTGGCGCAGACGCTGGCGGGGATGGCGGAGCTGACCCAGCGGCGGATCCTGCGCGATGGCGGGCGGGAGATGGAGTTCCGCAACGAACTGCTGCGGGGCTATGCGTACATGCATGTGCCCTCGCCGCTGCGGCGGGCGCTGCATGGCCTGATTGCGGACCGGCTCATCGGCGCGGAGGAGCGGGGGGAGCATGTCCCGGGGTTGATGCTGGCATGGCACTGCTTCCGCTCGGCCCGGCCGCTGGAGGCCATTCCCTACCTGCTGCGCGGGGCGCGGGAAGCGATGGACGGTGGTGCGCCGTATGATGCCGAGTTCGCGCTCAGGACCGCGATGGCGAGCCTTGGCGACGATGTGAAGCCGGTGGCGAAGCTGTTGCTGGCGGAGGCGCTGCAGGAGCAGGGGCGGTGGGAGGAGTCACGGGAGGTGGTCCGCGTGACCGAGATGTTCCCCGGAAGCGAATCCGGTAGACGTCGTATTCTGGAGTCTAACGCTATTGCGGCACAATTGCGCGACAAGGAGAGCGCTGAGGCTCAGCTGCGCGACATCCGGCTGCAGCTTGAACAAGAAACTGACACTTCGAACGCCATTGAGTTGATTCGCTCAGGCGGGAAAGCGGCCTATTTTCTGTGTGACTCCGCCGAAGCGGAGTGGCTCCACCGTGAAGCGACCAAGTCCATGAAGACCGTAGGTACGCTCCGAGACGAGTTAATCTTGATGGCACCGATTGGGGTCTTGGTTTGGTTAAGCGGGAGAACGGCGGAATTCGACAGAGTTGTATCGCGCTCCGAGGTCTTGCTAGAGCACGCAAAATCGCAGGGTATGAGGAATCAATCTGTCGCACGCCTCTTGCAAATCAAGGGATGCCTGGAAATGTCGCTTGGACGCTACTCTGCTGGCGCCGCATCGCAGAGCCATGCGAGTGCCCTCTACCGACAGCATTTGGACGAGGCAATGGAGGCTTCAATAGCTGGAAACGTGAGCTTGGCCCACCTCAGGCTGGGGAACTATGCGCTCGCTCGCGATTGGGCAATAACTGCCACTCTAGCCGACGTGGCACCTAAGACTTCCTGGACAACGATCAATTCGAGCCTACGACTAGCTTGGGCGCAGGCAATGATGGGCGAAAGCAGTAAGGCGATCGGGATCGTCGAGACATGCCTTTGCAATTGCGTGGTTCATAGCCCTTGGGTAATGCAGGCCCTCGGCCTACTGGTTGCGGATGTCTATGAACTATGCGGCGAGAATAAACTCGCGTTCACTACCGCCAACAACGCGCTGAGCAATTCAGGGTGGGAATTGAAGACTCGCGCAGTTGCAGGCGCTTTCGCACGGTGGATCGCAAAAGTGGGTTCCGCAGGGGGCGACTGGGATTGGACGCGTCAGTGTTTCCAGCCTCTACTTCGCGATCTGAACCGCAACGACCTTGTCGATCAAGCTGAGATACTCACGGCGTGGGGATGGTCTGTCAGGAATATCGGAAATGGAGAACACGATAGTCATGGAGAGCTCGGCATAACCCTTGGAAAGCTGCCCGAGGCCACTATCCATCAGCTACGCCGGTTCGGATTTCTGCTTGTCTAGAATACGCGAATCTTCGGCCAGCTTGCCCGATTCCTCCACGAAGGCACTTGTTGCCTGGAAGAGACCTTCTTGGATCCTCCCTCGATGACCTTCGGCTCGGTGACTGGCTGTGAAGACTGCAGCTCTGACATGACCCTTCGTACTGCCATGGAGCTGACAGCAATGTCAACAAGCCTCGGGTCGAACTGAGTCCCACGGTACTTCTGTAGCTCGGAAACCACCGCTTCGATCGGCAACTTCTTTCGGTAGGGCCGGTCGGTGGTCATCGCGTCGGTGGTGTCCGAGATCATGATGATCCGGGCACCCAGCGGGATTTCCTCCGCGGCCAGACCGTCAGGATACCCACCGCCGTCCCAGCGCTCGTGATGACTGCGCACCGCGTCCTGGACCACTCCACGAAAACCCGAGATGATCCCGACCAGGTCGGCACTCTTCACCGAGTGGGTCTGAAGCAGTGCGGTCTCCTCCGGCGTCAGCTTCGAATCCTTCCTGAGCAGCGGCGCGAATTCCTCGTGAATCTTGCCGACGTCATGCAGGATGGCGGCGGTGTAGACCAGCTCAACTTCCTCGGCTGACATCTTGGCTTCCTGGGCAATGGCTTTCGCCAGTGAAGCAACCCGGACGGAATGCCCAGAGGTGTACGGGTCTCGTGCTTCGATTGCCTTCACCATCAAATCGAGGAGTTCCCGACCACTGCTTTGAAGTTTCCAATAGAGCCCGTAGATATGGCGGATTAGCAGAATGGGCGCGAGCGCGATAGCGAAGCCGACAGCACCTATCCCTACTCCATCCTCAAATCTGACGTATAGCCAGGCTAGGAATAGCGCGAGAAAACTCGCACCGATGTCATAACCCAACACACCTCGAAATGTGAGAGTCCATACCTCCCTGAAGCGCCGGCCTCCGCTAATTGCCACAACAAGACTTACCGCCACTGTGTTAAAGGCGAAATAGAAAATCGCAAACAAAAAGAATAGAAGCACGTTCCGCTGAATATCGGACCCGTTCAGCGTCACTGCGGAGTGAAAATCGAAGAGCGGAAACGTCGCGCCGAGAAGCGCAATTAGAAAGAGGCCACCACCGACAGCGACAACTCGCTGAGCAACGTTGAACAATACCTTCGCACCGTTCTTCTGCTGCTCGACCTCGGAAAGCACCGTCGACAGGCCTGCGAACAAGCTTCCCCAAAATGGGCCGTAGAGAATCCCGCCAGCCAGATGCACCACGAAAGAGGTCGAACCTTTGGTTTCAAAACGGAGGTCATTTCCGCTCTTTTCTAGGAGGAATGCCGCCAGCGTGAAGCTGACAACGGACCACATCCCCGGATACGGAGTTCGGCCATGCCACCCCAGCAGGAGAACTGCTCCTGCCAAGGCGGTGACCAGCGCGACCAGGATTGCGACCCGAAGTTTCATGCTCGGCATCTCTCTTTGCAAATAGGCTGGCAGCGGCCCTGATCAAAGGAACTTCATCAGCTCCAAACTGCGCCGTCTGAAGCGGTGATCACCTTCACCGCAGCTCTGGCGATAAACCCCGCGATCAGGGCCCACACTGTTGCGTGCATGAGCGTCTCCTTGCTCGAGTCAGGAAAAATCTCTCGGGAAGGACCAAGCCCCGCTAAGGCTCAGCCGACGCTCCGCTCTCAAACTTTCCGCTAGTCTCCGCTACTGCAAACAAAGACCAGGGCCGCTGCCGTTTTTTCCTCGTTAATTTTCCATGTGAAGGTTCACGCTGCCTGTCCGGCCAGTCACCCCATCTCACCCCGGCCGGCGCGACTCCGCCCACCGGTTGGTCGCGTCCAGCACCGCAAACACCGCCGCGCGCTCCGCGCTCTCCTTGACCTCCGCCGTGCCGATCAGCAGCACCGCCTCGCGCCCGCCCAGCCCCTGCACCGCCACGATCACGAACTCCCGGTCAAAGGCGTCGATGATCTTGGCCCCTTCCAGCGCCACGGAGTGGTCCGACAGCAGCTGATCCAGCACCGACACCGCCGCCCGCGCCGCCGCCTCGACCTTGCTCCGCGGCGTATCGCTCGACTCCTCCTCCGCCGAGGCCGCCCGGCCCGCGAACGACAGCGAGACGGTCAGGCTCACCCGGTGCGGCCGCTTGCCCGGTGCCACGAAGAGCGACTCGAACAGCGCCGCCCGGCGCATGGCCCGCTCCCGCACGATCCCCTTCTCCACCACTTCGATGGGCCGCACATCCGCCGTCTGCGCGATCGAGATCTTGCGATGATCGATCTTGAGGCCAAGCTGGGCCAGCAGGGCGGATTCGATGTTCCGCACCAGCTGCTTCGGGGCCAGCCCCGCCTGCGCCAGAATATGCACCTCGCTCACTTCGCCAAGCGGGGTGGTCACCACCCGGGCGGAGAGGACGCCTTCCAGGCTGGTGAGGAGGTTCTCCGCCCGACGGACACCCCACGGGTCCGGCGCGTTGTCGAACGCGTTCGGATTCCGGCTCAAGGCCGTGGATTCAGGATGGCGGATGGGAGAAGGTCCAGTCACGATTGCTCGCTTTCGATTCCGGCGGCCTACGCCACGGCGTTTCGGCCAGCGGACTTGGCCTGGTACAGCGCCCGGTCGGCCTGCACGAGGAGATCGCCCTCATGCGGCCGTCGTACATCGTACTCGGCCACGCCGATGCTGGCCGTGACCAATCCCACAGGATAGCCCAGACGACGCCCCACCCCTTCGATCCCGGCCCGGATGGCTTCCGCCACCCGATTGGCCCCCGCGAAGTCGGTGCGGGTCAGGATCACCACGAACTCATCACCCCCGTAGCGGGCCGCGAGGTCCGAGGCCCGGATGGCGCTGCGGATCTCGGTGGCGACGGCGCGCAGCACATCGTTGCCCGCCTCATGCCCGAACTGGTCGTTGACCTGCTTGAAGTAGTCGAGGTCGATGAACAGCACCGCGAACCCCTCCAGGCTCCGCTTGCTGCGCTCGATCTCGTACTGCATCCGGTCGTGCAGCACCCGGTAGGCCGCCAGCCCGCTCAGCGCATCCACCGCCGAATCCCGCTCCGCCACCTCGACCTTGCGGGCCTGGAATGGCGGGCACTGCCGCAGTGAGGCCCGGCCCATCGCCGCCGCATGCGCGAAGGCGTCGCAGGTATCGAAGCCGCACGCCCGGCAGTCCCACGCCCGGCCATTGGGCCCCGGGCCAATCGAGTCCAGCAGCTCCTGCACCCTGGTCGGGTCGGCCTGCACCAGCCGGGGCTCGACCAGAAAGGTGGCGCCGTAGCTGGCGACCACCGTGCTATCGACCACCGGATACCGGCTCCGCTGCGGCTCGGTACTTTCGACGACCGACCGGCGCCAGAACAGCTCTTCGGGCGGACCCGACAGCGGATGATCGAGCCACCCCTCATGCGAGAGCAGGTCGACAAAGCCCAGGTCCAGCCGATCCACCGTGATGGCCCGGGCCAGCGACCGCAGCTCCTTCAGCCCGCGCACCTTCCGGAACCGGCGACTGGCATAGGCCGCTTCCTGCAGCATTTCGATCGGCAGTCCACCGGCGGTGCTCAGGTGCCGCCGCCGCTCGCTCGGGACCCGCACGAAGAAGTTGGGCTGCTCCTGGGGAGCGACACCCCGCAACTTGAACAGCTGTTCCAGATCGCGGAAGGTGACCGCGGCATCCAGCTCGGCGCGCCCCGCCGGGGGACAGACACCGGCGAAGACGATCTCCAGCGACTCCCCGAACAGCGCGCGCAGGTACCGCGCTTCGGCCACCGTCGGGATGGTGACCGGGGCGAGGTACGGCACCAGCTCGGGATAGTCCCGCCGGATGCTGTCGACCACGACCGGATCAGTGGAACGCAGCAGCGTCCCCCAGCCCGGTTCCCGCCACAGCCGGAGGTACTCGGCCGCGATCAGCTCGTCGCCCAGTACGCCGCGGTTGACCATCCGGAAGCCCGCCGCGTAGGCCGCGTTGACCACCTGCTCCGGGGAGGCGGGATAGAAATGCGCCGCCGCCTCCGGGGCCAGGATCAGCACGCCGCCCCCCCGGGCGGCGACCGACATGGCGCGGCCTAACTCACCGGTGACTTCGATCGCGTCGTGTGGACAGGCCGGCAGGCAGAGCCCGCAACGGATGCACGACTCGTCCTCGATCCGGACGAGCGGATCCTGCACCTCCACGGCGCCCGTTGGGCAGACACGGACGCAGGCCAAGCACGTTACGCACGCGCCAGGGTCTATCGAGAAAATCACGGATGAAGACCCTGTCGGGACGTGGGGGGTAAGGGTCTCGGTGAATATGGGGTCCCCGGGGTCCGGGTGTCAAGCATTTGAACCTCCCGAAATCCGGATTATTACACGACTTAGCTGTGGTCACCTACTCTAGTTTGTAAGCCTTGATCTTCCGGTACAAAGTCCGCTCGCCGATGCCCAGGACCTCGGCCGCTTTCCGCCGGTTTCCCCGCGACTGGCTGAGGGCGACGGCGATCGCCTCCTTCTCGAGATCCGCCATGGTCATCCCGGGGCGGTAGACCACCGCGCCCCGCTCTTCCACCTCTCCAGCTGGCAAGACGTCGGCCATCGGCTGACTCTCGCCCAGCTCAATGACCTGGACTCGCTGCGGCCGGTCATCCAGCCGCCGCCTGACCTCCTCGAGCTGCAGCCGTAAGTCCATGATATTACGGAGGATAAACTCCAATTCCTGACCCCCGGCCTGGGCC
>JAWXBX010000189.1:0-7518 GCA_034440415.1 Gemmatimonadota bacterium
CTTCGGCGTCCACCTGCACCAGCCGGTGGGCAACTTTGACTCGGTCTTCGAGCAGCACCTGACCGAGGCCTATCAGCCCTTTCTCGAAAAGGTGGACGAGCGGGATTTCCTCCCGGTCGTGCTGCACCTCTCCGGGCCGCTGCTCGAGTGGCTGGAGCGGAAGGGCGGTGCCTATCTCGACCTGCTGGGCCGCCTGGTCTCCAACGGCAAGGTGGAGCTGCTGCTTTCCGGCATGTACGAGCCGGTGCTCGCCGCGCTGCCCCGGCGCGACCGGGTGGAGCAGATCCAGTGGATGCGGGAAGCGATCGCCCGCCGCTTCGGAGTCCAGGCCAACGGACTCTGGCTCACCGAGCGCGTCTGGGAACCGGAGCTCGCCGCGGACCTGGTCGATGCCGGCGTGCGCTACGCGCTGGTCGACGATCGCCACTTCCTCATCACCGGCTTCCAGCCCGGCGATCTCCACGTGCCCTGGACCACCGAGAGCGACGGCCGCCGGCTCACGCTCTTCTCGATCGACGAACGCCTGCGGTACCTCATCCCGTTTCGCCCGCCGGCCGAGACCGCCGACCACCTCCGCGCGCTCGCCGCCCAGGGCAAACCGCTCGCCGTGCTGGCCGATGATGGCGAGAAGTTCGGCGGCTGGCCCGGCACCCGCGAGTGGGTCTTCGAGAAGGGCTGGCTCGACCAGTTCCTGACCACGATGGCGGCGCTGGTCGACAGCGGCGAGGTCCTGCTGACGACGCTGAGCGAATCGCTCGAAGCGGTTCCCTCCGGAGGCCTGGCCTATCTGCCCACCGCGTCGTACCGGGAGATGGAGGCCTGGTCGCTCCCGGCCGAGCCGGCCCGTCGGCTGGCGGCGCTCGAGCGCGAGATCGGTGCCGAACGAATGGCGGGCCCGGAGGGCGTGATGGTCCGGGGTGCGCACTGGCGCAATTTCATGGTGAAGTATCCGGAAGCAAACCGGATGCACAAGAAGATGGTGGCGCTCTCGGGCCTCTGCCGCGCCGCTGGCGACCCGGTCGGCGCCCGACGCGCGATCGGCCGGGCGCAGTGCAACGACGCCTACTGGCATGGCGTCTTCGGCGGGCTTTACACGCCGCACCTGCGCGATGCGATCTGGGCCGAATTGGCCCGGGCGGAGGCGGTGTTGCGGGAGGGACAGGAGCCGGCGTGGGAGTGGCTCGACATCGACGCCGATGGCCATGACGAACTGTGGATCCACGACGCCACGTTTTCCGCGATCATCAGTCCCCGGCGGGGCGGCGTGATCGAGGAATACTCGGTTTTCGAACACGCCATCAACTACGCCAACGTCCTGACCCGCCGCCGGGAAGCGTATCACGAGATCGCCCCGGCCAGCGCGCGGGTCAGTCATCACGACGAGCGGGGTGCTCCCAGCATCCACGACCTCGAGGAGCAGATGCGGCTGAATGAGCTGCCGCCGATCGATCCCGAGCCGCGCAACCTGATCCGCGAGCGGGCCCTGGCACCCGAGGTGGACGAGGCGATGTACCTGCGTGGCGACTACGACCCCGTCTGGACCATCGCCAACGCGAAACTCGACTGCGTGGCCGTGGCGGGCGCGGGCGACGAGCCGGGTGTCACCGTCACCTGCCGGGCGACCGAGGCCGGCAGCGTCATGTTCGAGAAGCGGTACCGGTTTCATGTCGGCGGCCGGCTGGTCGCCGAGTATCGCTGGGTACCCGCCGCCCTCGGCGCGGGAGCGGTGTTTGCCCCCGAAGTCAGCTATGCCGGCCCCGCCGAACTGACCTGTTCTCCCGCTGCACCGATCTGGCGCTACCCGATCGAGACGGTGTCCAAGTCGGAAAAGGAGATCGAGCGGACGGTGCAGGGGCAGGCGGTGACACCGCGCTGGCCGGCGAGTGTCGGCGAGGCGCGGATGGAATTTGTGGCGCGGGGGCGGTAGGGTAGCGGCGGACCCGTTGGTCCGCCGCTGCCTCGGGCCCTCGATCGCACCCTTTCAGAATGTTCCGCGACAGGGCGGAGCAATGGCTCCGCCCTACCCGTACACCGTCTCCGCCTCCAGCACCTCCAGCGTTCGCTGGTAGATGGCATCGGCCTCTTCAACGCTGTTCCCGATGGCGGTGAGTCCGAGCTTGCCGAACTGCGAGAGCGCACCGATGAGGTGAAACAGCACGCCGCACTCGGTGCGGTAGTTGAAATTGAGCTGATTCACCGTGACGATGTCGATCAAGTCCTCCGGCAGGAGTCCCCGGTAGCGCGGCGCATACAGGTTGTCGGTCGCGCGATAGTATTTCGGTCGCCCGCTGGCGGTGGCGAAGAGTCCTGTGGCCGAGTCGAGCTCGCCGCCGGTCAGGAAGCGGAGGGCCAGGAAGGGGTGGGTCGTCCCGCCCAGGCGGAGGTTGATCTCGATGGCGTTGAGCACCCACGGCTGTTCCGGCCCGGCTCGCACCGCCATGAAATCCACCCCCATCCGGCTCACCACCCCCTTGGAGGCGAGCACCTCGCCCACCGCCTGGGCGGTCTGCTGCACCGCCAACCGGTACTCGTCATCGGCCGGAAAGCGGCAGCCCAGGAACACCTGACCCTCGTCGCCCCCGAGAATCTGGTCGTGGGTGGAGATCGGCACGACCTCACCGCGCGGTCCGGTGCGCAACTGGGCGCTCGGGGAACGGACCTCCGCCCCCGCGACGAACTCCTCCACGATGCCGCCCATCGCTGCGAACTTCTCGAAGTAGGCTCCACGCCGCTCACTGGGGGCGATAAAGTGGAGCTTGCCGATCGCCCGGCGCATCGCGATGCCGCCACTCCCGCTCGGGTAGTGGAAGATCGCGTTGCCCTCACCGGAAAAACTCTCGTTCAGCTTGACCACCGCCTTGCGCAGACCCGGCCGGAGTATCCGGAGATCGGTCAGCGCGGTCAGGACATCCTGCTCGTCCCGCAGGTCCTCGAAGCCGGCGGGACACACCACCCCTGCCTCCCGGAAGACCTTCCGGCTGCCCGACTTGGAACCGAGGTGCGTCAGCGCGGGATCGGCACCGTTGAGCGGGATCCCGAGCAGCACGGAGAGCTTGCGTTCCAGCGGTGTGGCGTTGAATACACTGAGATAAGCCTCCTCCCGGTTGGGGATCGCGTAGCGGATCCGCTGCAGGAGCCGCGGCCGCTCGAGAATCTTCTCGGTGAGCGGCCGGGGCGAGGCATCGTAGGCGCAGAGCATGGTGAGCCGATGGCGGGCATGGCTCGCCGGCACTCCGAGGAGGTGCTGCAGGAGGTAGTCGATGATGTCGGGATGCACCGGCTGGGAGGTCACGTAGACGATGTGGGCCCGGGGGTTGCGCAATCGGATGAGCAGGAAGAGCAGCCGCTCCTCGTAGTAGCTGGCTCCGTCGAGCTTGCGCAGTTCGGCCTGGTCCAGCGTGAGCGAAGGCACGACCACGGTCGTACACGGCTTTTCGCTGTCGTGCACCAGCAGGTCCCACACCTCGGCCAGGCGTGGCTTGAGCCGTTCAAAGGCCTCAAGCTCGTCCTGCAGGGCGAGCTGGCTCGGGTAGGGGGGCTGAGGGATCACGCCGGCCGATCGTGAAGGGACGCTGAACATTAGGAGCGCGGGGATTGGTGCGGTGTGAGATCAGGGTGAAGAAGGCTTCAGGTAGCAGTCGCTGCAGAGTGGGGGGGTGGGGAAGGGGATAGGGGATGGCAGCGTTTCGCTCACCCTCCCCTCTTCTCCCGCTCCGGTGGTGCATCGCCGCGGTTTACCGCACGAAGTCGACCCAGCCGCCTTCGTTGGGCACCACGAGGATGGTTCCGGTGGCGTCGAAGGCTGGACGGCGCGGGATCCCGCCGGTCGCGACGCTGTAGACCACCGCGCGGGAGACCCGATTGAAGGCGCGTACCTGGCCTGCGCCGCTTCCAGTGGCGACGAGGAGCGTGCTGTTTACCGCCAGCCCGAAGGTGGGATTCCCGGCAGCGAACGACGTCGCCGCGAGGCCGGTGGAGAGGGTGAACGCCATCACCGCCATGCTGTTCTCGTCCGCCACATAAAGCTCGGAGCCATCGGGTGCCACGGCGACCGCCTTGGGGAACACGGCCCCGGCAAAGGTGCGGGTCTGTGCCATGGTCGCGGTGTTGAGCTCCGCCACGAGGCCGCCGTCGGTCGAGAGATAGAGCAGCGCCATGGTGGGATGCGGGGCGAGGTGGGTTGCGGCGCCGATCGCAGCGCTGTCGAGCAGCGCACCGCTCGAGGCGTCGAACTTGTAGATGTTGTCGGTGGCGCCGACGAAGAGGAACTGGCCGTCGGGGGAGGCCACCACGGTGAACGCCTGGCCGGCCGCGCCGGTGATCGGCGCCTGCAGCTGATTGGTGGCGAGGTTCAGCACCGCCACGTTGCCGTTGCCGCGCTGGGCAAAGTAGCCCAGCGTCCCCGCCGGGTTGATCGCCACGCCGAGAGGATCGGAGATGGCGGAAATCGTGCTAAGGGCGTAGGAGGGGAGGTCACCCCGGAGCCCGGCCGTGTTGCTGGCGAGCGAGACGATCATGGCACCGGACGGGGAGACGGCGGCGGCGTAGGCCGAAGCCGGCACGGCGGTGCGTTCGACGATGGTGCCGAAGGGACCGCTGCCGATGAAGACGTTGACCGGCGTGCTCACCGCCCCGCTCGTCACGGTGACGATGCCGTTACCGGTGGGGCCAAGGCTGGTGACCAGACCGGTGCCGGAGACGGTGAAGCGGCTGGGCGAGTCGCCCTGATAGGTGAAGCTGGCCCCGCTGATCGGAGTGCCGTAGAGGTCCAGCACCGTCGGCGTGAGCTGCTGGGCGCCGGATGAGGCGAACACCACCGACCGGGGAGAGACGAGGATCGAGGTGGGGATCTGGGCGACGATCACCGGCACCTGGACGGTGAAGGTATCGATCGTCACCGTGATGGTCGCCGTCCCCTGCGCGCTGCCGGAAAGGACATTGCCGACAGCATCGACCGCGGCGATCGTGGTGTCGCTGGAGACAAAGCCGAGCCCGGATGGCAGCGACGCGGGATCGCCATTGGCATCGATACCCTGCACGACGATGAACCCGAAGCCGGGCGGATTGAGCCGCGGTCCGGATCCCCACGATCCGCTGCTGCACCGCCACGTCGACAAAGGCGGTGAGGCCGCCGAAGGTCGCGGTGATCCGGGCAGTGCCGAGTGGACCGACGGACGTGACGACGCCGGCGGCGTTGACCGTCGCCACCAGGGTATCGCCGGAGGTGAAACTGGCGATCGTGCCGCCGATCGCGCGCCCGTTGGCATCGACCACCGTCGCGGTCAGCGCGAGGGTCAGCCCCTGCGAGACGACGGGGACGTTTGGCGTGATCACGATGTTGGCCGGAACCCGCGGGCCCTGGTCACCTCCGCAGGAGACGAGCAGGGCGGCGAGCAGCAGCGATGAGCGGCGGGTCAGGCAGCCGAAGGAGGGCATGACGGGTCCGGAAAGGGATGTCGGTATGGTACCCGAATCCTTTCCCCCCGCCAGTGCGCCCGGCGACCGCCCGATTTACGGCAGATACTGCTCCGCCTTCGGCTCCATCTTGAGAATCCAGAGCCCGGTATTGATATCCGGCACGTAGATCACGCCGTTCTTCACCACCGCGCCCCACGCGAACGGCGAACGGGGTTTGTTGCCGAGGGAATCCGCGGTCCAGATCCAGCTCATCTCCCGGCCCTGCCGCAGCAGATCGCCCTTCAGCTCGCCGGAGATGTCCAGCGTCCGGGCGCCACCCTGATAATTGCCCAGGTACAGCGTGTCGCCCTCGACCCAGACGTTATGCACCCCGCCGTCGGTGGGTTCATACCAGGCCACCTCCTTCGGCGCCGCCATGTCCGACACATCGATCACATGGAGCCGACCCCAGGTCAGGTCGTTGCCGTCCTGCAGCCCCTTCGACTGGCGCGAGGCGTAGACCTCATCGCCCACGAAGACATACTTGCCGGCGCGCCAGGCGGTGTGGGTACCGCGCGCGCCGAGCCCGTACAGCTGGTCCACCCGCGCGTAGGTCTCGCTCAGGTTGTACTTGAACTGGGAGACGAACTTCGGCGCCTCGGGGCTGCCGCCCTTCACCCCGTTGCCAACATCCAGCACGACCAGGCCGTCATTCCAGTAGGAAAGATAGGCCAGACCGTCGAGCACCTGAATGTCATGCAGATACCGGCCGGCTTCGGTCTGCTCGGTCTGCCACCGGGCGACTTCCTTCGGATGATACGGATCCTGAATGTCGATGACCCGCATGGAACCGGTCGCATCATCGGTGAGGTAGACGTGGCCCTGGTACACGAAGCTGGAGTGCACCCCGCCGGTGACGGTCTCGGTGTAGTCGGCGATGATCTTCGGGTGACAGGGATCGCTGGCCTCGAAGATCTTGAGGCCGTTCTTCCGGTTTGAGGCGCCCTCGCGCGAGAAGACGCCGAACTTGCCGTCCTCCGTCGTCATGATGTCGTTGATGAGCCGGGCATCGGCCATGAGCGAGTCGACGATCATCGGCTTGGCGGGATCCTCGACATTGATCACGTACGCCCGGTCCGCGATCGTGCTCATGTAGGCGCACCGTCCCGAGGGGTGTACCCAGACCTCGGCCGAGCGGAACGTGACCGGGACGCGGCCCAGGACCTCCATGCCGCGGGTGATGCGCCGCGCCGTGACCGTCACCTGCGCTTCGGCGGTGGAGCTGCCGGCGCTGGCCGTCACGGTGTAGCGCCCCGGTGTCTCGGCGACGAAGGCACCCGCCGCGTCGATCTGGGCGACACCATCATTCCCGGCGACCGACCAGCGCACCGCGAAGTCACCCACCGGCTTCGCCGCGGCGTCGCGGGCCTCCACCGCGAATCGGATCACATCCCCGGTCCGCACACTGGGCGTGGCCGGCGCGAGGGTCAGCCGCCGCACGGTGTTCGGAACGACGGTCAGCGCCACCGTGCTCGTCGCCCGCCCCGCCGCGCCGGTGATCGTCACTCTGCCAGGTGCCAGCGCCTGCAACCGCCCGTCGGCGGTAATGCTGGCCACCCGGCTGTTGCTGGAGGTGAAGCTCAGCAGATCATCCCGCCTGTCGTTCTGGCCGCTGTACGCCGCGCCGCTCAACGTCAGGCGACTACCGGCCAGCACACGGACCGGCACCGGATCCAGCACGACACGGGACGCCGCCTGCGGCGTGACCAGGATCGTCGCATTGCCGATGGTCGGCCGGCTACCTCCCACCGATGCCACCGCCGATACCAGCACCTTGCCCCGGTAGCCTGCCGTCAGCAGGCCAGTCGAGTCGATGTCGCCCTGCCCGGCGTTGTCGTACCACTGAACCCGGGCGCCAGGAACAGGCTGCCCCGCCTGATCGAGCACGCGAACACCGAGCTGCAGGGTCTGTCCCACCTCCACCGACCCGGTGGCCGGCGTGACTTCCACCCTGGCGATCGGCGACGGCGCCTGGGACTGTTGCGGCTGCTGCAGGACGAGGGCGAGAAGGGCGATGGTGAGCATGGTGGTCTGGGAGTTGGGGAACGGGGAACGGGGAAC
>JAWXBX010000190.1:0-5412 GCA_034440415.1 Gemmatimonadota bacterium
CCCTGCCACCTGCCACCTGCCACCTGCCACCGACCAGCCGCTACCGCCTACTGCCGATGCCAGTACATCCGCATCTCGCTGATCTTGTCGTGGACCGTCTCGCAGAAGATCGCCCCGCGGGCATCGACCCATTCGCCGGTACGGCGGCGGCGGAAGATGCAGCGGAATTCGGTGGAGAACCACGGCCCCGCGGCGCAGATCTCGCCCGCCGTGAAGGTGACCTCCGACTGATTCAGCGGCACCTCGGCCCAGTAGCCCTTCACCGCGTCGATCCCGCGCAGCGGCTCGCTGAATGGCGTCTCGATGAACACCGCGTCGAGCGCAAAGACGCTGACCAGCACATCGACCTTCCCCTTGCTCCAGCCGCGACCGAACTCATCCATCAGCGTGCGACCCAGTGCGCGGGTGGCTTCCACCGTCGTCTCACTCATGGCAACCGGACACTCTCTGGCTTGCTCCCGCACGGGGCCGGGTTGATGATTCCTGCACTCGAATGCCGTCGAATCTACCTCTGCTGACCCGCGTCTGCGCGGCCGCCGCCCTCCTCGCCCTCCTGCCCCCGCAAGCGAGTGTGCCCCCCTGCCCTTCGGAGGCGGGGACGGCTGTCGCGGCCGGCTGGACGGCGTACCGCGCCGATTCGATCGAGGCGGCGGGCCGGCACTTCCGCCGCGCCGCGCGACTCTGCCCGGACAACCTCGATGCGAGGGTGGGCCTGGGGTACGTCGCGCTGCGGCAGGATCGAGTTGCGGCGGCCGATTCGCTGTTCCGCTCCGTGGTGCAGCGCGACAGTCTGAACGGTGATGCCTGGGACGGGTTGACGTTGAGCAGCTGGCGACGGGGCGACCGGTCCGAGGCGCTGAATGCCGGCCGGCGCGCCCTCCGGCTGCATCCCGACAATGCCGCGACCCGGTCGGTGCTCGGCCAGATCGATCCCGACTGGGACCGGCCCGCCAGCGGTCGCTCGCCGCGGCCCCAAACGCTGCGGGTTGATGCCCGGACCCAGGGTGATGCGTTCCAGATCCCCGATGGCAGTGGCTGGCGCGGGTTCTACGCCAATGGCGTCAACATGGGCGTCGCCCTGCCGGGCAGGTTCCCCTCCGAATTTCCGCCTGACTCGGCCACCTACGCCAGCTGGTTCGAGATGCTGTCGGCGATGCACGCCAACACCCTCCGGCTCTACACCATCCTGCCGCCCTCGTTCTACCGCGCGCTCAGCGGCTGGAACCGGACGCATCCCGAGACGCCGCTCTGGCTGGTGCACGGCGTCTGGACCGAACTGCCGCCGGAACACCACTTCAACGACAGCACCTGGAAGGCCGATTTCCGCGCCGAGATGCGCCGGGTGGTGGACCTGCTGCACGGCAACGCGAAGATCCCGAAACTCCCCGGCCACGCCGGCGGCCGCTACGACGCCGATGTCTCCCGCTGGGTGCTGGCCTATATCATCGGGCGGGAGTGGGAGCCGTATGCGGTGAAGGACTTCGACCTGCGCAACCCGTCGCCCGCGCCCTACCACGGCCGGTTCCTCCAAACCGCGGGTGTGGTCCCGGCGGCGGACGGCTGGATGGCGGAGCAGTGCGACTACCTGCTGGGATATGAAGCCAACATCTACAACACCATCCGGCCGATCGCCTACACCAACTGGCCGACGCTCGATCCGCTGACCCACGTCACCGAAGCGAGCGGCGACGAGGAATCGGCCTGGCGACGCAAGGTGGGGCGGCCGCTGCCGCGCGATCCGATCGAGTACGAGAACGACGTGATCGGCCTCGATGCGATGCTGGTGCGCGCCACACCGCAGAATCCCGCCGGCTGGTTCGCCAGCTATCATGCCTATCCCTACTATCCCGACTTCCTGCTGTACGATCCCGGCTACGACACCGCGCGGTCCAGCGAGGGCCGGTCGAACTTCTTCGGCTACCTGAGCGAACTCAAGCGGCATCACGCCGGCATCCCCCTGCTGCTCTCCGAGTACGGCGTGCCGTCAAGCCGCGGCGTGGCCCACCTGCAGCCGCAGGGCTGGAACCACGGCGGCCATGATGAAACTGCGATGGCCCGCATCGATGCCCGGCTCACCCGCGAGATCCGGGAGAGCGGCATGGCGGGAGGAATCATTTTCGCGTGGATCGACGAGTGGTTCAAGAAGAACTGGATCGTGATCGACTACGAGCGGCCGCAGGCGAACACCCGCCAGTGGCACAACGTGATGGACGCCGAGCAGCACTACGGCATCCTCGGCATGTACGCCGGGAATGCGAACAGCACGCCGCGGCTGGGCGGGATGGCGGCGCGGTGGTGGGCGCTCCCGATCCTGACGGAGCACCCGGCTGCCCGTGCGGGAGCTCCGAGCCGAATCAGGGTTGGGTCGGACGAATCGTATGTGTACGTCGCGGTCGAGTTCGCCGGACTGGAGGGCAAGCCGTTCCCATGGCAGGACCGCAGCCTGCTCCTCGCGCTGGACAGCTATCGTGCGGGGCTGGGCC
Source organism: Gemmatimonadota bacterium (assembly GCA_034440415.1). Lineage (GTDB taxonomy): Bacteria > Gemmatimonadota > Gemmatimonadetes > Gemmatimonadales > GWC2-71-9 > JADJOM01. The sequence goes on from JAWXBX010000190.1 coordinate 2,484, forward strand.
AGCTGCTGCCCGGCGGCGCGGTGCAGAGCGAGGTGGGCTTCGAGTTTGCCGCCAGCTTCCGCGACACGAGTGACGCCGAGCTGCGGATCGTGCCGGGCTACTCGCCGTATGTCGGCGGCGAGGCAATCGTCGAGGGCGACGACTACGGCCGGTTTGCCCGTCGACCGATCACGACGGTGCCGCTCAGGGACGGCCGGTTCGACTCGATGTTCGTCATCACCAACCGGGCCCGATTTGCCCGGGACGGCCGTTTCCTCCCCGCCAGCGGTTACAACCGCGGGCGGCTGCGCTACGGCACCGCCGCGCAGTCCTCGCTCTCCGACTGGTGGTGGGATGCGGCGGCAGGGATGCTGCAGCTCCGGCTGCCGTGGGGGGTGATCAATGTGAGCGATCCGTCGACTCGTACGCTGCTCTACGAGCGGAAGGCAGGCGACGAGATCGGCACGGCAACGAGTGATGGCATGCGCTTCGGAGTGCTGCTGCTCGACCACCCGGCGTCACCGGCGACGGCAGCGACGCTGATCGGCGCGCTGCCGACCGTCGCCGGCGGGCGGTGGCGGCGAAGTCAGTTCCCCGACTGGACCTGGCCCGGATGGACCGAGCCGCGGTATCACGCGCGGCTCAAGCCGGTGTATGACTCGCTGAAAGCGTTGTGGGGGGCAGGCGATTAGGCGATTGGGCGATTGGGCGATTGGAAACTAACGGTCAACGGCCATTAGCTGAATGCTGAACGCTCCCCTCCCCTCCCCTCCCCTTGGCTCCTCCGGCACACCCGGCGATAGTTGTGCATGCATCTGCGCCGCTCCCGCTCCCGCTGCTTCGCCCTGCTGCTGGCGATCCTCCCTGCCCTGCCGCTCGCCGCCCAGATCCCCGTCGCCGATTCCGCCTGGACCGTCGGCGACTATGCGGCGGCGCGCGTCGGCTACGAGCGGGCGCTGCACGACAACCCCGGTGAGGTCCGCGCGCTCTACCGGCTGGCGGTGCTCGCCAGCTGGGCGGGCCGGCTCGACTCCGCCCTCGCCCTGCTGCGTGATGCCCGCGAAATCGAACCGGCCGACCCCGATGTCCGGCTGGAAGAGGCCAAGGTGCTGGCCTGGGACGGCCAGTACGCCGGGTCGATCCTGCGCTACGACTCCCTGCTCGCCGCCACGCCCGACTACCACGACGCCGCGATTGGCCGGGCGCAGGCACTTGCCTGGGCCGGCCACCTGCCGGAGGCGGAGCAGGCGTATGCCACGCTGATCGAACGGAATCCCGACGACATGGAAGCCCGCGCGGGGCGTGGGCAGGTAGCGAGCTGGCGGGGCGATCTGGCCGGAGCGGCACACCATTACCTCGATGCCCTGGCCCGCCAGCCCGATCATGTCCCATCGCTCGTCGGGATGGCGCAGGTGCGCCAGTGGCAGGGGCGGCCGGATGATGCCCAGCGATACGCCAGTCAGGCGATCGCGCTCGCTCCCGAGGACCGCGGCGCCCGCGAGGCGCAGGCGGCGATCCGCGCCCTGGTCCGGCCCCAGCTCAACCTCCAGCTCGGCTGGAGCCACGACTCGGACAGAAACACGCTCTGGTGGCAGACGGTGGGGGCGTCGATCAGCCTCGGCAACGGGCTGCGCGGCTTCGGCAGCGCGGGCCTCGCGGAGGCGAGCGACCCGTTCCGTACCGGCACCCGCCTCTCCGCGGAGGCCGGGGCCAGCTACGATGTCGGCAACCTCAGCGTGACCGGCGCACTGGGGGCGCGGCACCTCGCGCCGAGCGGGGGCGGTGGGCGCAGCACGGGGACGTGGCGGGCGGGCTTCAGCTATCGGCTGGCCCCGACCGCCGGCCTGGGGATGGGCTACGGGCACTACAGCTTCGATGAGACGGCGTTCCTGCTCACCCGCGATGTCGATGTCGACGAGGTGAGCCTCGAGGGCGATGTCGAGCTGCGGCGCGATCTCACCTTGGGCTATGGCGGCAGCGTGGCGTGGCTGTCGGATGACAACCAGCGCAAGGCGCTCGTGGTGTCACTGACCCAGCGCCTCGCCCGGCGGTGGACCGCCGGAGTCTATGGCCGGATTTTCGGTTACGACAAGCCCGGCGTCGGCTATTTCGGGCCTGACCGCTTTCTGTTAGGCGAGGCCCGCGGCTCCTACACCAACGGCTGGCGCCGGTGGGAGGCCAGGATCGCCGGCGGGCTCGGCGCGCAGCAGGTGCGCTCGCAGGGGAAGACCCAGGTGGAATGGCACGGCGAGGCGCGGCTCAGTCGCCGCTGGAGCACCATCAATGAGGTCTCGCTCTCCAGCGGGATCAGCAACAGCGCCGCGAGCAGCACCACCGGCGCATTCCACTACTACACGGCGGCCCTCGCGGTTCGGCTGGGGCTCTGACGGAGACCGACACGATGTCCACCCACCGCAGGGAGATGGTGCTGGGAGAGTTGCGCGCCACCACGGATGGCTTCCTCGCCGCGGTCGAAGGGGTAACACCGGCCCAGTGGGTGTGGACCCCCGAGCCGGATCGGTGGTCGGTCGGGCAGACGGCGGAGCATGTGACCGTGGTCCTGCGGGGTGTCACCAAGCTGGTCAGTACCAAGCTCCTCTCGATGCCGATTCCGCCGGGCCAGGAACGCCCAACTATCACCGACGACCAGATCGTGACCCGACTGTTCGACCGCAGCCGCCGGGTCCCCGCACCGGAGACGGTGCAGCCGACCGGCCGGTGGGGTACAAAGGAAGAGTGCGCCGCGGTGTTCCAGCAGGCGCGCGATGGAATGCTCCACTGGTTCGAAGAGACGAGCGAGGATCTGCGTCAGTTCGGCGCGCCGCACCCGCTGCTGGGAACGCTCGACGGTGTGCAGTGGCTGCTCTTCGTCGCGGCCCACACCGAACGGCATATGCGACAGATCCGGGAGCTGCGGGGGATGGCGGGGTTTCCGGAGTAGGCGATGGGC
>JAWXBX010000191.1:0-4332 GCA_034440415.1 Gemmatimonadota bacterium
CCGCCTAACCGCCTATCGCCCACTCCCCACCGCACAAACACCAGCCCACCGAGCGCGCCCGCCAGCAGCGTCACGAAGAAATAGAGCAGGCTGAAGGACACGATCGCCGTGGCGTTGATGCCGGATGCGCGGAGCAGGAAGAGCCAGACCCCTTCCCGGACTCCCAGTCCGGCGATGGTGAGCGGTAACAGCGTCGCCAGGCTGACGATCGGGACGCCGACCAGCAGCGTCTCCGCCGGGATGGGCAACGCCAGGCCAGTGGCGAGCACCAGCCAGAGCAGCAGCATCAGCGCCTGCACCAGAAGGGCCAGGCCCAGGACGGCGGCCAGTCGGGCGGGCTGCCGCAGCAGTGGCCGGACCCCATCGACCACCTCCTGCCGGATGCGTCGGACCCGCTCGACCCGGCTCCGTGCAATGATGCCGATGAGGCCCGCTCCCAGGAGCGCTCCGAGGGCGAGGAGCAGCAGCGGTGGTGGTCCACTCCAGGAGGCCCCGCCGATCAGTCGTTCGGCTGTCGTGGGGGCAGCGAGCCAGCCGGTTGCGGCGTAGACCAGCAGCGCGACCACACCACTCATGCGGTCCAGCAGGACGCTGGAAATCGTGGCCGCCGGTCGGCCCGTGAGGCGCGCCGCCGCCGCCGCACGAAAGGCGTCACCACCGACGGAGGTGGGCAGAAAGAGGCCGGCACCCGCTCCCATGAGGTAGAGGCGGAAGAGGACGGCCCAGGCTGGGCGCGGCTGTCCCAGGATCAGCCCCCAGCGGAGTGCGGCGAGTCCCTGGGACGAGACCAGCAACGCCAGCGCAAGCAGCACCGCAGGCCAGACAGCGGGGGTGAGCACCGCCGAGAGGCCGGCGATGTCGGCGCGCCAGAGAATGAAGGCCAGCAGGGCGATCCCGAGTCCTGCCCGCCAGCAGAATTGCCGGGTAGATTTCATGAGCTCCATTAAGATGCTTGACGGCGTCCCCGGTGGGCCGCTCTATTGTGTCGCCCTCACCCACGGTTCCGCCTTCTGCCGACTGACACACCACCCGTGCGGCCGCTGCACCGCTTCATCCCCGCCCAGTTTCACAATCCCGCGGGACTCGCGCTGCGCCTCCTGCGGACCCGCGATCCCGACGCCTACGGCGCGATCGGCCAGGCGGTGCTCGGCGCGCTGCTCACTCCCCTCGACCTGGCCCTCACCGTCGCGGAGGAGAAGCGCTACGCCGCCGCCGCGCCGCCCCGCCTCCCCATCGTGCTGGTCTGTGGACCGCCGCGGAGCGGAACGACGCTGGTGGCGCAGCAGTTGATCCAGCAACTGCCGGTGGCATACTTCTCCAATCTTGTCGGAATCTTCCCTCGCGCTCCGCTCACTGCCTCCCGCCTGGCGGGCCGGGTCGGAGCGCGGTGGCGCGGGACGCTGGGCAGCTATTATGGGCGAGCCCGGTCGCTTGCGGCGCCGAGCGATGCCCTGCCGCTGTGGGACCGCTGGTTCGGGCATGACCGCAACCTGCTGCGGTCCAGTCTCACCCGGTCGGAACAGGACGCGATGCGCCACTTCTTCGGGGCGCGTGAGGCCGACGATCCTCGTCCGCTGATCGCCAAGAATAACCGCCTCAACGGCCAGGCGGCCCTCGTGAGCGATGTCCTGCCGACCGCCCGGTACCTCTGTCTTGAGCGGGATCCCGTCTTCCTGGCCCAGTCGCTGCTGCTTGCCCGCCAGGAGATCAGCGGCGACGAGGGCCGCGCCTACGGACTGCATCGTGTCGAAGAGGAGTCCGGGTTGAGTCCGGTGGAGTCGGTCTGTGCCCAGGTAATGTTCCATGAACGCCTCGCAGCCACGCAGCAGGCGCTGCTCGGGCCGGAGCGGTTCTGGCGAGTCTCCTACGAGCAGTTCTGCGCTGACCCCGCGGCGCTCGTCGCGTGCGTCGCGCAGGAGCTGCTCGGCCTGCCTGTCGCGGCGCCACGGACGCCACCGCTGGCGCCATTCACCGTCTCCCGGCAGAACCGCCTTCCCGCCGGCATGCTGCAGCAGATCGAGGACACTTTTCTCCGGCTGGGCCGCCGGTCCGCGTGACCACTCCCGGCGAGGCGACCCCGTTCGACCGAGCCGATCTGCTCGCGGCCGGGCTCATTCTGCTCGTCGCCCTGCTGCCCCGGCTCCTGTTTCTGGGGGCCGATCCGCCGCAGGATCTGCAGCAGGCGTTTCTTTTCGATGAGGGGCTCTGGGCGCATAACGCCCGCAACCGGGTGCTGTTCGGGCGGTGGATCATGGACGACCACAATCCGCCGCTGTTCATGACCCCGCTGTACACCTTCGTGCTCGCGGCCAGCTACCAGATCGCCGGTGTCTCCCTGGCGACAACCCGGCTGGTGGCCGCCGTGTCGGGCAGTCTCACCTGTGTGGTGCTCTACCGCTTTCTCCGGTCGTGGTATCCGCTGCGCCGGGCGATCGTCGCGCCGCTGCTGCTCGCGCTGAGCTATTTCACCCTCAGTTACAATCGCAGCGGGTTCACCGAGTCGTTTCAGCTCCTCCCGTTGACCGCCGCGGCCTGCGCCGTCGTGCTGGCTGCCCGGCGCCCGGGCTGGGCGTGGGCCGCGGGGGTGCTCTTTGTCCTCGGTCAGCTCGCCAAGCCCTCCGGTGCCGCGCTCGGGCTCAGCATCGCCGGCTTCTGGGCGGCACACTGGTGGTTGACCCGGCGACGGGGATATTCGCCGCCGTTCTCGTGGCAGGCACCGATTCGCTTCACGGTGGCGGCGGGCGCGAGTGTCGCGCTGGTCGTGCTCGCGATGATCCCCGAGTGGAACGGCGTCGTCCACCAGCTCGGCGTGAGCCTTCGCATGGCGTTCTCCTCGGCGGACACCGGCTCGGCGGAGTGGCAGCGCTACACCCTCTTTGGCTGGTCCGGGTTTGGCCTGGTGCGCGGGGCGCTGGTGGCGCAGACCATCGTGCCACTGATCGCGGTGATGTTCCTGCTGGTGGCGCGGCTGGGACGCGCGGTCAGCCGGCCCGTCGACCTGGTTGAACTGTTCGCCTGGTGCTGGCTGCTGCTGGGCCTGCTGTTCATCGGATTCGAGCGCTACCAGCCGGACCGTCGCTTCCTCTACCTGATACCCGCGATTGCCATCCTGGCCGCGACAGTCCTGGGCGACGGCGGCATTCCCCTCCCGTCGCGCGCCGGATTCAGTGGCGCCGGTGGCCGGTGGCGCGCCGCGCTGGCGGGCGGGGTTGCGAGCGGGGGAATCCTCTTTCTCCTGGCGCCTCTGATGGCCGTGGCCATGGCGCCGCACGCCAGTGGTCTCGAGCGCATGTCGCTGCTGGTCTCCGCCGGCACGGTGGCCGGTGCGGCGATCTTCGTCCTGCTGGCGGGTCGGCTCCCGATCCGGGTCCACCGGATTCCACCGCTCCTCTTCCTGCTCGGCTTTCTGCTGCTCGAGCCGTTGCGGTTCGGCTGGTTCCTGATGCATCCCTCCTGGACCATCCGGGATGCCTCGCGTGCGCTGCAGCAATTCACTGCCGACTGGGCGCCAGCCGACCGGGTGATCTTCGGCTCGGTGGCCAACACACTTTCTCTGCCATCCCAGCTCTTCCCGCTGGTCATGCGTCGCAACCAGACGACCGGCTCACGGATGAATCTCGACGGCTGGGAACGCTTCCATCCGGCGCTGGCGCTGATTGTGGCGGATCGGGGCATGGCGAGCATGGAGCGCGATGTCGAAGCCCATGGTCTGGTCCGGTGTCGTGAGTTACCGGTTTGGCCCGGGCCGGCCGGACCACGGGTCAGGATCGGCCTCTATGTGCGGCAGGATCTGCTGGGGCGGTGTGAGGGGTGGGAAGACAGCCGTGAGCCGTGAGCCGTCAGCCGTGAGCCGTCAGCCGTGAGCCGAGGTCGGTAGCCATTGGCCGTTAGCCGTTCGCTACTGCAGCCTGTCATCCTCAGGCGAGTAGCGCTCGGGTGTCATTGCGAGGAGCCCGCAGGGCGACGAAGCAACCCTTGTCCGGTAACCCCGGGAAAGGTTGCTTCGTCGGCCCCCAGGCCTCACCGCCGGGGCGGTCTGTCGTGGGGCCTCCTCGCAATGACAGCGAATAAATGTGGCGCCCGTTCCCCGTTCTCCTCCAGCCGTCAGCTTCTGCCCCATGTCATCCGGCGGGCCCCCGAGCGTAGCGAGGGAGGGATGACAACAACTACATTCGTGCCGCCTAACCGCCACTCCCTCGCGCCGAGTCGCAGCACTCCCTCGCGCCGGGTCGCGGCTTTGCCGCTCCCATGGCGCTTCGGTCGCTGCTCCTATGGCGCTTCGGTCGCCGCCCAATCGCCTAACCGCCCAGCCGCGATGCCCACCAGCGACGA
>JAWXBX010000192.1:0-12072 GCA_034440415.1 Gemmatimonadota bacterium
CGCCTTCGCGAAGGCGAGCAGGGGAACAAGTTGAAGGACCTGGTCGCCTAGGGGCGTTCAAGGGTTGCAGTTGAATCGGCCAGCCATCAGCAATGATGACTGGCCTTTTCGTGTGTGCTATTCATGGCTTGCCGCAATCGCCTACGCCTCACCGTTGGCAAACTTCCGCAGAACCCGCTGCAGGATCCCGCCGTGGCGATAGTAGTCCAGTTCAACTGCCGAATTGAGTCGTACGACGGCCGGGAAGGTGGTGACTTTCCCGTCGGCGGCCGTTGCGGTCACCGTCACCAGACCCGCCGGAGCCAAGCCCTTCGCGATACCTGAGATGGCGATCGTCTCCCGGCCGGTCAGTCCCAGCGACTGGCGCGTGGTTCCCGGCTCGTAGGCCAGCGGCAGCACACCCATCCCTACCAGGTTGCTGCGGTGAATCCGTTCGTAACTCTCCGCAATGACGGCCTTCACGCCCTGCAGCGCCGGACCCTTCGCGGCCCAGTCGCGGCTGGAGCCCGTGCCGTATTCCTTGCCCGTCAGAATCACCAGCGGCGTCCCCTCGGCCGTGTATTTCATGGCCGCATCGAAGATCGACATGACTTCGTTGCTCGGGATGTGCACCGTCCAGTTGCCTTCCTTCTCGGGCACGAGTGCGTTCTTGATCCGCACATTGCCGAACGTCCCCCGCATCATCACCTCGTGATGCCCGCGGCGCGCCCCGAAGGTGTTCCAGTCAGCCTGGGCGATGCCATGCTCGAGCAGGTAACGGGCGGCGGGGCCGTTCTTCGGGATCGCGCCGGCGGGAGAGATGTGATCGGTGGTGACTGAATCGCCCAGGACGGCAAGCACGCGGGCCCCGGCGATATCCTGCATTGGCCCCGGCTCCGCACCCAGGTTCTGGAAGAACGGGGGCTCGGCGACGTAGGTACTCGCTGGATCCCAGGTGTAGCGGCTTCCGGTCGGCACCGGGAGCGCTTGCCAGTCTGCGTCGCCATCGAAGACGGCAGCGTAGCGCTCGCGGAAGAGCTCGGGTTTGAGGGAGCCCGCCATCGCGTCGGCGATCTCCTTGGGGCTTGGCCAGATGTCGCGCAGGAAGACCGGCTTTCCGTCCGTGCCGGTTCCAAGCGGTTCGGTCGCGAGATTGATGTCCACCCGGCCGGCGATCGCGAAGGCCACAACGAGCACCGGCGAGGCGAGGTAGTTTGCGCGCACCTGGGGATGGACCCGGGCCTCGAAATTCCGGTTACCGGAGAGGACCGCCGCGGTGACCAGTGCGTGCTCGTCGATGGCCTGGGAGATGGCCTCTGGCAGCGGGCCGCTGTTGCCGATGCAGGTCGTGCAGCCGTAGCCGACCACGTTGAAGCGGAGCTGCTCCAGGTACGGCAGCAGGCCGGCATGCTTCAGATACTCGGTGACGACACGGGAGCCGGGGGCGAGGCTGGTCTTGACCCAGGGCCGGGTGCTCAGCCCTTTCTCGATCGCTTTCTTCGCCAGCAGCCCGGCGCCCATCATCACCGACGGATTGGAGGTATTGGTGCAGCTCGTGATCGCCGCGATGACGACCGACCCATCGCGCAACTCCCACGGGGCGCCGTTCACCACCGGCCGTGCCACCGGGGGCTGGTCATCGACCGCTGTGGCGACCTCCTGTCCGCCACCGTCGGTCATCCACCGCGAGTAGGTGGCCTGCGCGATCTCGCGCCGGGGCGAAGGGACCGCGGGGGTCATCAGCTCTGGCAGCGACACCTGGAAATTCCGCTTGAGGCCATCGAGCGGCACCAGATCCTGCGGCCGCTTGGGCCCCGCCAGGCTGGGCACCACGGTCGGCAGGTCCAGCGTGACGCTGCTGGTATACTCCGGGTCCGGGGTCTGGTCGGTGCGGAACAACCCCTGCTCCTTGAAGTAGCGTTCGGCCCGCTCCACAATGGCTGCGTCGCGGCCGGTGCGCTGCAGGTACCGGATCGTCTCGGCATCGACCGGGAAATACCCCATCGTGGCGCCATACTCCGGCGCCATGTTGGCAATCGTTGCCCGATCGGCGAGCGAGAGGCTGGACAGTCCGGGGCCGTAGAATTCCACGAACTTGTCGACCACGCCCTTCTTCCGCAGGATCTGTGTTGCGGTGAGGACCAGGTCGGTGGCGGTGGTGCCGAGCGGCAGCTCGCCGACCAGCTTCATGCCGATCACCTCGGGGATCAGCATGAAGTACGGCTGCCCCAGCATGACCGCCTCGGCCTCGATGCCACCCACCCCCCAGCCCAGCACGCCCAAGCCGTTGATCATCGTGGTGTGGGAGTCGGTTCCTACCACGGTGTCGGGGTAGGCGGTGAGTTCGCCGTGCTGGTCGCGCAGCTGGACCAGCGGGGCCAGATTCTCGAGATTCACCTGGTGCACGATGCCGGTGCCCGGCGGAACCACGCGGAAGTTGCGGAAAGCGCGCTGGGCGAACTTGAGCAGCTGGTACCGCTCGCGGTTCCGGCTGAATTCGAGATCGACGTTGCGCCGTTCCGCGTCGGCGGAGCCGTAGAAATCGACCTGGACCGAGTGGTCGATCACCAGGTCGCAGGGGACGATCGGGTTGATGCGGTCGGGATCGCCCTGCATCCGGGCCATGGCGTCGCGCATGGCGGCGAGGTCCACCACGCAGGGCACGCCGGTAAAGTCCTGCAGCACGACGCGGGCGGGCATGAACGGCACCTCGCCCTGACCGCCGCCGGCGGCGGACCAGCGGGCCAGCTGCGAGACGTGCGCTTCCGTGACCATCCCCCGCCCGGCGAACCGGAGGGTATTCTCCAGCAGCACCCGGATCGAGAACGGCAGCCGATCCATCCGACCGACACCCTTGCGCTCAAGCTCCGGAAGGCGGAAGATCGTGGCGGGCCCGGTGCCCAGTGCGAGAGTGCCGCGGACACCGAAGGGGTTGGGCTGGTTCCTGGTCATGGCCTGATCCGAGTTCGGATGGTATGGGGGTCACCAAGTATAAATTGCAGCGCTCCCTTCTAGCCACCTTGGCGGTGCGGTCCCGCATGATGAAAGCCCCCGTAGTGCCCTACGCCATCACGCGGAGGGATGACGGGATACTGATCGAATGGGCGCCCGGCAGTCATCGTGGACTGTTTCCGGCCCGTGCGCTCCGTCTGGCCTGCCCCTGCGCCGCGTGTGTAGAGGAGATGAGCGGGCGTCCGCTGCTCGACCCCGCCAGCGTTCCTCCCGACATCAGTCCCTTGCAACTATCGCTCGTCGGTGCCTACGGCCTCAAGGTGCACTGGAGTGACGGACACAACACCGGCATCTACACCTACGACCGGCTGCTCGCGCTCTGTCCCTGTCCCGCCTGTTCCCCGGAGCCGGGATGATCGCCGGCGGACCCACGTTCTGGTCGTGGATCTGGGTGGCCATCCTGGCACTCGGGGTCCTGGGCTTCGTGCCGGCGATTCAGTGGGGGCGCACGACCCAGTGGCGCAATCTCGATGAAGTGCTGCGCGGGGCGGGCACGCTCTCGGTGTCCATCGGGATGCTGATCCTCCTGCAGACCCAGCTGAATTCCCTCGGACTGGGGCTGCTGGTCCTGTCGCTGATCCTGTTCATCGCGGCGTTCCTCGCCGGGAAACGGGCGGAACAACCCCCGGGCGAGGACCGCTGATCCGTGCGGTCCGGCCCCACCGTCTGCTGCCTTCCGCGCTGTGATTCGCTTGCGACTCCGGTACGCTCTGCTTCTCTGCCCTCCTGGCCGCGATTAGGTTCCGGCCTCCCGTAGCCGGTCGGTTTCCGTGCGGCGCTTCGTCGTCCTCACACTGCTCCTCGTTCCGTCACTGCTCTGCGCCCAGCTCGACCCGCCCTCCACCGGGGGCCTGGTCGGGCTGGAGCAGTCGCTGCGCCTGGTCGGGCATGCGCGGCGGGTCCTGATGATCGCCGCGCATCCCGACGACGAGGACACCGAACTGCTGACCGTCCTGGTCCGTGGTGAAGGGGCAACGGCGGCCTACCTGTCGCTGAATCGGGGCGAAGGCGGGCAGAACCTCATCGGCGACGAACTCGGTCCCGCGCTCGGCCTGCTGCGGACGGAGGAGTTGCTGTCGGCGCGGCGGCTGGACGGGGCACAGCAGTTCTTCACCCGGGCCTACGACTTCGGGTTCTCGAAGACCCTGGCCGACACCTGGGCGCACTGGCCCCAGGATTCGGTGCTCAAGGACGTGGTCCGGATTATCCGCCGGTTCAGGCCGCAGATCATCGTCTCGATCTTCAGCGGGACACCGCGCGACGGACATGGCCAGCACCAGGCGGCTGGCTGGGCGGCACAGGAGGCATTTCGAGTCGCCGCCGATCCCGCGCGCTTCGCGGAGATGGAAGACGAGGAGGGACTCGTCGCCTGGCAGGCCCAGAAGCTGTATCGCAGCACCCGATTCGATACGGCGGCCACGACGCTCACGCTGGATGGCGGTGCGCTCGATCCTGCGGTCGGCAAGTCATTCCATCAGATCGCCATGGCCGGACGGAGCCTGCACCGCTCGCAGGACATGGGCCAGGTGCAGGGGCTCGGGCCATCGGTGGTCCGGCTGCAGTTGCTCGAGGATCTCACCGGGGCCGGAGCAACCGAGCTCTGGTCGGGAATCGACACGACGCTTGCCGGCCTGCCGTTCGTCGCCACGCTGAAGGGGAGTGCGCGCACGCGGGCGCAGTCCGCGCTCGATCGCTATGCCGCCCGCCTGGACAGTGCCCGCGCGCTGCTCGCGCCGGCGGAACGCGGTCGGCTCCAGTCCACGCTGTCGCGGGCGGCGGTGGACCTCCTCCTCGCCCGTCGTGCGGTCAACGACGGGCAGAAGGTCGATCTGATGCGGCGGCTGCGGTCCGATCCGGTGCTCGCCGGTGATCCATTCGAGGGGGAATTTGGCCGCCTGGGCATGGTGCAGCTTTCCGCTCTCGATCTCGTCGCCGATGCGATCAGCGAAGATGCCCGGGTGGTGCCGGGGCAGCAGGTCGGCGTCGTCGCGTCGCTCTGGAACGCAGGCGACAGCGCGTCGGCCGTCACCATCTGCGTGGGGTCCAGCCGGCTGGGCTGGACCTTGCTCACCGATAGTGGGCGTACCCGCACGATCGATCGTGACAGCCGGCGAGGGGCGTGCCTCGCGCCCGACCGGACCGGAGCCACGCTGGTCCTGGCGGGCTCGGAGGAGCGGACGCTGGGCGCGGGGCAGCTGGCCACGGCGCGGCTCGATGCCACGGTGCTCGAAGCGACGGACTACTCGACACCCTACTTCCTGCGGCGCCCGCTGGTCGGAGATCTCTACCAGTGGGATCCGGACGACCGTACCGCCTGGGGCAGAGCGTTCGAGCTGCCGCTCTGGACGGTGGAGACCGGGATGCGCGCCGGGGGGGACCGGCTGGTGCTCGGTTCCCGCGAGCTCACTTTCCGCGGCAACGACCAGGGCTCCGGGGAATTCCGTCGCCCGATCGTCGTCGTGCCGCGACTCGATGTGCGGCTGGAGCCGGGCAGCGAGCTCTGGAGCCTGAGTGGAGCTGCGACCCGGTCCGTCACCGTCACCGTGACGCATGGAGCGCGCGATACCACCCGGGCCACGGTCGAACTGGTGCTTCCGGATGGCTGGCCGGTGCCACCGGCGCAGCGCCACGAGTTCACCCGGGAGGATGAGCGGCGGACCTTCCGGTTTACCGTCCGGGTGCCGCCGGGCATCCGTGCCGGGAGCTTCGAGCTCGGTGCCGTCGTCACCGACCGGCGCGGCCAGCGGTTCGACGTCGGGCTGCGCGAGATGGATCATGCCCATGTACGATCGCGCACCTGGGCGGTGCGCTCATCCGCGACGATCCACCTGGCCGACCTCGCGCTGCCCACGCTGCGCCGGATTGGCTACATCCGCGGTGCCGCGGATCATGTGCCGGAGGTGCTGCGGGGTCTCGGGCTGCCAGTCGAGGTGGTCACCGGGCAGGATCTGGCGCAGTCGAATCTGGCGGGATTCGACGCGATTGTGGTCGGACCACGGGCGTGGGAAACCGATCCCGACTTGCCGGCTGCGAATGAGCGGCTGCTGGCCTTCGCGAAGCAAGGTGGACTCGTGCTCGTCCAGTACCAGCAGTACGGTTACTTCCTCGGCGGCTTTGCACCCTTCCCGCTGACCGTCGGGACTCGTGCGCCGGGGACGACGGCGACCGCGACGACAGGCGCCGCGCGGCCCGGCGGCGTTGTGCCGGCTCCGGCGCTGCTCGGCGGCCACGACCGGGTCACGGATGAATCCGCCGGGGTCACCGCCGTCGAACCGGCTCACCCGGTCCTGCGACGGCCGAACCATCTTGGGTCGGCGGACTGGGACGGTTGGGTGCAGGAGCGGGGCCTGTACTTCGCCCACAGCTGGGAGAAGCCCTGGCAGCCGATTCTCGCGATGCATGATCCCGGTGAGGCGCCACTCCAGGGCGGGCTGCTGATCGCGCCGCTCGGCCGGGGCACCTATGTCTACACCGGACTCAGTTTCTTCCGACAACTGCCTGCCGGGGTGCCAGGGGCGTATCGACTCTTCGCCAACCTGCTTGCGCTGGCTGAACGGCGCGGTGGCGCCCGGGCGGTGCGGACGGATACGCTCAAGGTGGAACGGGAGTGAATCGTTCGATCGCCGGGTGGTCCCTCCTGGTGCTCCTCCTCGGGGCCTGTCAGGGCGGCCGCATCCCGCTCACGATCTACTCCCCGCACGGACGTGATCACCTCACGCTGCTCGAACATGCGTTCGAGGCGACCCATCCCGAGGTGGATGTGCGCTGGCTCGACCTCGGCAGTCAGGAGGTCCTCGATCGCCTCCGCCTCGAGCGGGTCAATCCCCAGGCCGATCTCTGGTTCGGTGGACCGACGACGCTGTTCGAGCGCGGGGTCGCGGAATCGCTGCTCGCGCCCTACCGTCCCAGCTGGGCCGGGTCGGTGGATTCCTCCGGGATTGGTCCGGCGGATCTCTACTACCCCGTGTACCGGACGCCGGCGGTGATCGCGTACAACAGCCTTGCGGTGCCGGACTCGCTGGCACCGCGCGACTGGGACGATGTGCTGCTGCCGCAGTGGCGCGACAAGGTGCTGATCCGCGATCCGGTTGCCAGCGGCACCATGCGGGCCATCTGGGGCCTGATTCTGCAGCGCAGCGTGCGGGCAACGGGCGACACGGCGCAGGGCATGGCCTGGCTCCGGCGTCTCGACGGCCAGACCCGCACCTATGCTTTATCGCCCGCACTGCTGGATGCGAAGCTGGCCCGGCAGGAAGGGCTGGTCACGCTGTGGGACCTGCCCGACATCCTGATCGCCCGGCAGAAGCACATGCCGTTCGGTTACACCTTTCCGTCGAGCGGGACAGTCGTCATTGATGATGCGATCGCCCTGGTGCGCAATGCGCGTCATCCGGCGACCGCACAGGAATTCATCGAATTTGTCGGCAGTGTCGATGGCCAGCTCCTCGCCGCAGCGGGAGTCTTCCGGCTGCCGGCTCGCCATGATCTGCCACCGGACCGGATGCCGGCCTGGGTGGCCGCGGTCGAGCGGGACATGAAAGTTGAGCCGATGGACTGGGCGCTCCTGACCCGGGAGGGGGCAGGGTGGATGGGGTACTGGGATCAGCACGTGCGGAACACGGGGAAGTAATCCGCCCGCCATCGGCGACCAGGCTGCGCGCCGGCGGTCAGTCTCTACCTGAAGTGGTCTGATGGCGCTTCCGGTCTGGTTCCCCGCTCGCGCCGTTTCCGGTCAAGTGCCCAGAACATCAGTCCGAGGGCGATCCAGAACGCGGCTCGGACCCAATGCCCACCCGAGAGTGCCTCCAGCAGGCTGATGCCGAAGAACAACAGGAAGATCGTCACCCCTGCATACGCCACTTGTCGCCTCGTCCGGAATGGGTTCGGGTACCATATAAGCGAGCGGTGCGTGAAGGCAGAATGAAATGGTGATGAGGCGCAGGGTGCGCCGCAGTGAGCCCTCAGCATACAGCGTCAGGATACCTCTAGTGCCGTACCTGGAACTGCACGACCTCACCCGGCGCTTCGGAGCGCGCGCCGGCCTCTTCGAGCTCTCGCTCTCTCTGGAGCGAGGGCAGATTCTTGCCTTGCTCGGCCCCAGCGGCAGCGGAAAGACCACGACGCTCAGGCTGCTCGGCGGCTTCGAGCAGCCGGACAGCGGGCAGGTGGTTGTCGATGGGGAGGATGTCACGAGGCTCAGGCCGGAGCAGCGCCGTTTCGGGATGGTCTTCCAGCACTACGCGCTGTTTCCCCATCTCGATGTCGGCGCGAACGTGGCCTTCGGACTGGAGTCACGCGGCGTTGCCCGCGGAGAGGTCGCTCGGCGGGTGGCGGATTCACTCGCGCTGGTCGACCTGACCGGGTTTGAGCGCCGCCCCGTCGGCGGCTTGTCTGGTGGCCAGCAGCAGCGAGTCGCTCTGGCCCGTGCCCTCGCACCGGAGCCGCGGGTGCTGCTGCTCGACGAGCCGCTGTCGAATCTGGATCCGTCCCTGCGGGAACGCACCCGCCGGGAGTTGCGCGCCCTCATCCGGCGGATCGGCATCACCACAGTGATGGTGACGCACGAGCAGGATGATGCCTTCGATCTGGGGGACGTCGTCGCGGTGCTCAAGGATGGTCACCTCGAACAGGCGGGCACGCCGGAGGCGCTGTACCGGGCGCCAGCCACGGCGTTCGTGGCCGGCTTCATCGGCCGGGGGAGCTGGCTCGATGGACGGGTGTCAGGCGCGGACGCTGGCATCACCCAGGTGCGGATCGAGCGGGCAGAATGGTCGTTCCGCGCTTCGCCAGCTTCGCGTCTGGGTGAGGCGGTCCGCGTTCTGGTCCGCCCGGAAGGCCTCGTGTTTGGCCCGGAGGGCACAGCGGGATTGGCCGGCACCGTGACCGATCGCCGCTTCGCCGGGGCGACGGCGCACTTCCGGGTGACGACGACACAGGGCAATGTCATCGAGGTGAGCGCACCGGCCGAGGCGGCGGTTGTCGGCGCGGCGGTCACGCTCGTACCGCAGGACTCGCCGGCCGATGCCCAGCAGCTTGCGCACTGCTTCCGGGCTGGCCCGGAATGACGGGTGAGTCTGCGGCGCCGGCGGATCGGGCCGGCCGGTTGACCTCGCGGATTCCGCGCGGGCTACTGCCGCTCGCACTCTGGGCGCTGCTCTTCTGGCTCATCGCCTGGCCACTGCTGCTGGTGGCGGCCGAGAGTATCCGCGGGCCGGCCGGTCTCACTTTCGGCTATTTCGAACGCCTCTTCCTCGAACCGCGCGAATGGCAGGCGTTGTGGGCCAGCCTGTGGACGTCGGTCGCGAGCGTGGTACTCGCGGCGGTGCTGGGCATCCCTCTGGCCTTCCTCTTCGAGCGCACCGAATTCCCCGGTCGTCGAATCATCGGGGCCCTGGTGGCACTGCCCGCGGTGCTGCCGCCGCTGGTCGGAGTGATCGCCTTCCTCTTCCTGTACGGCGAGACCGGCTTCGTTGCGCGACTGGTGCAGGCCGTGCTTGGGCTGGAGAACCCACCGTGGCGACTGGAGGGTGCGTATGCCATCCTGCTGGTCCATGCCTATTCGATGTACGTCTACTTCTACCTGCTCACGCGTGCGGGGCTGGCGACTCTCGACCACGCCGCCATCGAGGCGGCCCAGTCGCTCGGCGCCGGACGCTGGCGGACGCTGACGCGGGTCACGCTGCCGCTGCTGGCGCCATCGCTCCGGGGCGCGGCGCTGCTCACCTTCATGACCGCGCTGGCGTCCTTCAGCGCACCGTACCTGTTCGGTGGCGGTTTCCGCGTCATGACGACGCAGATCGTCTTCACCCGGCTCAACGGCGACTACGGCCTGGCGATGGCGCAGACCGTCATGCTCAGTCTGCTCGCGCTGACCGGGCTGGCGCTGGCTCGCGAGGGCGTGCAGACGGTCGCACGTGCCGGAGGCAAGGGCATCGCGCCGGCGCCGAGCCTGATTGCGTCACCGGGCTGGCGTCTCGCCGCGACGGCGGGTGGATGGGCACTCGGTCTGCTGCTCCTGCTGCCGCACCTCACGCTGCTCCTGCTGTCCTTCGTACCGGTGGGGACCTGGACGATCGAAACCATTCCGCCCGCCTACACCTGGCGCAACTACCTCACGCTGTTCGCTGAACCGGAGCGGCTGCGGCCGCTGGTCAACAGTCTCTGGATGGCGGCGCTCGCCACCGTGGCGGCGGTCGGTGTGTCGCTGCTGGCGGGGCAGATGGTGATCCAGCGGGCGCGCGGGTCGGCGTCGATCGAAGGGCTGCTGGCGCTGCCATGGCTGGTGCCAGGCACCGTCTTCGCGGTGGCGCTGGCCACGGCATTCAATGTTCACGCGCCGTGGGCGGGCCGGATCGTGCTCGTCGGCACGCTGTGGATCCTGCCGCTCGCCTATCTCATCCGGAACCTGCCAATCGCGAGCCGGGCGATCCTCGCCGGATTTCGCGGGCTCGATCCGGCGCTGGCCGAGGCGTCGGCCGGGCTGGGGTCAGGGCCGTGGCGCACCTTCCGGCGGGTCACGCTGCCGCTGCTGCGACCGGCACTCGCCGCCGGTGCCACGCTGGCCTTTGTCACCGCGCTCGGCGACTTCGTCACTTCCATCATTCTCTATACGTACGACACCCGTCCACTCTCCCTTGAAATCCTCTCCAGTCTGCGGCAGGGCGACATCGGCGTCGCCGCTGCCTACGGAGTGCTGCTCATGTTGTTGTCGGGCCTCGTCTTCGCACTGGGCAGCGAGAAGAAAGTGGTGACCCGGTGAGTGCCACCGAGCGGCCCCCGACCGAAATGCAGCGGCTGTCGGTGCTGATCGGGGTGAATCTGGTGGACATGATCGGCCTGATGCTCGTGCTGCCGATCCTTCCGTTCTATGCCGGCGATCTCGGCGCGAGTCCGGAGCGCATCGGCCTGCTGATCGCCGCCTTTTCGGTGGCCCAGCTGATCGCCGCACCGTTCTGGGGCCGGCTTTCGGATCGTATCGGCCGCCGCCCCGTGCTGGTGATCGGCCTGTCGGCGTCGGCGATCGCCTACGTCGTCTTCGGGTTCGCGACGACGGTGTGGCTGCTGTTCGTGTCCCGGCTGGTGCAGGGGGCCGGGGGCGGAACGACGGGCGTCACCCAGGCGTATGTCGCCGATACGATCCGACCGAAGGATCGGGCCAAGGCGCTGGGATGGCTCTCCGCCTCGACCAACGTCGGGGTCACGGTGGGGCCGATCATCGGCGCATTCGCGACGCAGATCCACCGTTCCGCGCCCGGGCTGATCGCCGCCGCGCTGTGCGCCATCAACGCCTGGTTCGCGTGGCGCTGGTTGCCGGAGTCCCGGCCCGCCCAGGCCGCGGACCATCGGCGCGAGCGCAAACCGGTCTGGGATGCGGCCTGGCAGGTGCTGCGGTTTCCCACCCGCGCCGTCCCGCGGTTCGTCTGGATCTACGGGATCGGGATGTTCGCGTTCTCCTCGTTCACCTCGCTCATCGCGCTGTTCCTCATGGCGGAGCATGGCGTGACGGAGGGAACGATCGGCTACTTCTTTGCCTACATCGGCATCCTCAACATCATCATGCGGCTGGTTCTGCTGGGTCCGATTGTCGAGCGGGTGGGCGAGACTCGCGCCATGCGCCTCGGCGCCGCGGCGCTGATCCTCGGCCTGATCGGCTATCCGCTGGCGGCGTCGATCTGGCAGCTGGTCCTGGTCATTCCCCTGGTGCCGGTGGGTACCGCGCTGCTCTTTCCGGCGACCACCTCACTCATGACCCGCTATTCGGACAAGGCCGATATCGGGACCACGATGGGTGTCGCCCAGACGTATGCGGGGATCGCCCGGATCGCGGCGCCGATCCTCGGCACGCTCCTGTTCCAGCGGCTCGGCCACCAGTGGCCATTCATCGCCGCCGCCTGCATGATGGCACTGGTCAGCGTGCTCGCTTTTCAGGTGGATCAACTACCCAGTCCGACGGGAGAGACGCCGGTCCCCGTACCCGCCACCGAGAAACCGCTATGAGCGACGACGAGCGGATCGCCCGGCTGGAGCAGCGGTTGCAGGTCCTTGAGACGCTGGTACGGGAACAGTTGGCCGGTCGCGTCC
>JAWXBX010000193.1:0-2692 GCA_034440415.1 Gemmatimonadota bacterium
ATCGATGCCGGCACCACCCCGGGCGGTGACCGCCTGATATTCGCGGGCCTGCCCGAGGCGGTGCTCATTCTCGATCCGCTCGGCGTGGTGCGCGATGGGAATCCGGCCGCCGAGCGGCTGTTCGAACGGCCGCTGTCGGCGCTCAGGAACAGTCCCGTCGACCGGCTGGTCACGCTGCCCGATGCCGGGGCCGGCCGCGGAGGACTGGGCGTGCGGCTGCGGACCCCCGGGCGCGCACCGAGCGAGCGGTGGGAGGGCTGCCGCGGCCACGGACTTGACGGACGGGAATTTCCCTGCGATATCGCCCTCGGCACTCTCGCGGCGGGAGCGGCGGGTCGCTTCGTGCTGCAGCTGCAGGCCACGGGTGCCCGCGAGTTTGACGCCGCGCAGCGGCGGGAGTCGGCGAAGATGAGCGCCGTGGCCACACTCGCCACCGCGATCGCCAACGATTTCAATAACGCGCTGGCTGCGATCAATGGCAGCATCGAGGCAGCCCGCCTCCGCATCGTGTCGCAGGATCGGCCGCCGCCGCGCGAACTGCTGGACGCCAAGGAGGCCACGCGCGGCGCGGCGCGTCTGGTGCGCCGGTTGCTCAACTTCGCCCGCCCCTCGCCAGCCGTTCGTCGTCCGGCAGATCCGGGACTCCTGCTGGAGGAAGCAGCCCGCGTCCTGCGCCGCGACCTCGACCCCCGCATCACGCTCGTGACCCGGGTGGATCACGGCGATTGGCACATCATGGCGGACGTCGAGCAACTGACCGACCTCCTCGTCAGCCTCGGCTTCAACGCCATCGAGGCGATGCCGCAGGGCGGCACCCTGACGCTCTCCACCGCGCGCACCGCCGCCGGAGCGCAGGGCCTCAGCGGTCCCGATGCGGTCACTGGGCGGGAGTACCTTCGCCTCGACGTGCGGGATACCGGGGTCGGGATTCCCCCGGAAGTCCTGCCGCGGATCTTCGAGCCGTTCTACACCACGAAGGAACCGGGACGCGGATCCGGCCTCGGCCTGGCAACTGCCTACGGGGTGTTGCGGCATCACGAGGGCGGCATCACCGTCGAAAGCGCTCCCGGCGCCGGCGCCGTATTCCAGGTCTTTCTCCCCCGCTCACACACCGGAGCACCTGCGCCCGACCCTGCGCCAGCGCTCGAACCCGGCACCGGCATCGGCAGAATCCTCCTGGTGGACGATGACGATGCGGTACGCCGCCCGCTCCGTCAGGCGCTCGGGCTCTGCGGCTACACCGTGGTGGAGGCGGGCGACGGGATGGAGGCGCTGCGCATTGTCGGCGAGGGACTCGCCGTGGTCGACCTCGTCCTGCTCGACGTCAAGATGCCGGGCATGTCCGGGTGGGATGTCCTCGCCGAGCTGCGCCGCCGCACCCCGGCCCTTCCCGTCATCCTGACCAGCGGCTACACCCAGGAGGACAGCGCGCCGCCCCATGATGCACCCGCACCCGATGCGTATCTGCCGAAGCCGTACGAACTCGGGGAGCTTACCAGCGAGGTCCGGCGACTCCTGGAGCGTCGCCGGCCTGCCGATAGTCAGGAATCATGAAAGCACTGGTCATCGATGACGATTCCGGCACGCGCCTGGTACTCAAGCGCCTGCTGACCCGCTTCTTCCCCCACAACGTGCTGGAGGCCGCAGACGGTGAAGCGGGGTGGACGCTCCTGGAGCAGGAGCGCCCCGCCGTCATCTTCTGCGACATGTACATGCCGAAGCTGGATGGAATCGAGTTCCTGCAGCGACTGCGGGCCCACCCGGTGCTGAACGAGACCCCCCTGATCGCGATCACCTCCGCCCAGGATCCGGAAATCGTGCGCCAGCTGATCGAGCTTGGCGTGGCGGACTATCTCCTCAAGCCGATCGCCCTGGAAGCCACCGTCAAGCGCCTCACCAAGGTGCTGCCCGGCCTGCTTGCCGCTGCCAAGCGGCGCGCAGAGCAGTCGGCCGCGACCGCTATCGCGTCCGCCAGCGAGCCGGAAATGCCTCCGACGCCCGTCGACAGCATCACCGGCGCGGCCGCGACCACCACCGAGCCCGCCGGGACTGACGCCGCCCCATCCAGTTGAAGCACTGATCTTCCCCGGGCCCAGCCGGCCCGGTAGTCTTCCGGGCATGACCCGGCAGAACATCTCCAGTGGCGCACCGTGGGAAGCGATCGTCGGCTATTCCCGGGCGGTGCGGATCGGCTCCACCATCCATGTCGCCGGCACCACCGCCATCGGCCCCGATGGGGGCCTCGTCGGCCGGGGTGACCCGTACGCCCAGGCTCGGCAGGCGCTGGCCAATATCGCCCGGGCGCTGGAACAGGCTGGCGCCACGATGGCCGATGTCGTGCGCACCAGGATGTACGTGACCGACATCAGCCAGTGGGAGGCGTTCGGTCGGGCCCACGGCGAAGTGTTCCGCGACATCCGCCCCGCAGCCACGATGGTCGAGGTCACCCGTCTGATCGATCCGGACATGCTGATCGAGATCGAAGTGGACGCCATCGTCTCATGACGCACAAGATCATCGTCGTCGACGCCTTCACCGACACCCCGTTCGCGGGCAATCCCGCCGCGGTGTGCCTGTTGCCGGCGCCGGCGGATGAGGAGTGGATGCGGCTGGTTGCCCGGGAGATGAATCTCGCCGAGACCGCCTTCCTCCACCCGGAGGCCGATGGCTGGCGGCTGCGCTGGCTGACCCC
>JAWXBX010000194.1:0-14676 GCA_034440415.1 Gemmatimonadota bacterium
ACGGCCCTCCTGCTTGACTACCCGGAGGTGCATGTCACGATCAACGTGACTCCGGTGCTGCTGTGGCAACTTGACGACTACGTACAGCGTGGCGCCACGGATCGCGCGCTCGAACTCACCTTGGCGAACGTCAGCAAGCTCGGCCGAGAGGCGCGCCGGGAGCTGATCAACACGTTCTTCGACGCGGACTGGCACCGGCAGATCATGCCCCACCCGAGATACCGGGAGCTCTTTGCCCTGCGCAGAGCCGGGGACAGGCTTTCCACCCGCGATCTCCGGGACCTTCAGATGTGGTTCAACCTCTGCTGGTTCGGCCAGGAGTTCCGCGATGGTGAGGTCCGCCTCTGCACCGGGGAAGTCGCGAGCGTCCAGCGCTTCGTCGAGAAGGGCGCGGGTTTCACTGACGAGGATCGCCGGGCCATGGTGGCGGAGCAGTACAAGATCCTGCAAGCGGTCGTCCCCCTGCTGCGCCTCCTCCAGGAGCGGAAACAGGTCGAAGTGTCGGTGACGCCCTACTTCCACCCGATCCTGCCACTGTTGGTGAACTCCGGCGCCGCGGTGCTGGACCGGCCTGGAACCGCGTTACCATCGCGCTTCGCGTGGCCCGCGGATGCGGTCCGCCAGTTGGAGTCCGCCATGCAGGACTACCGTGTGCGGTTCGGGCGGCCGGCCGACGGCATCTGGCCGGCCGAGGGGGCGGTGAGCGCGGACACGGTGAGGCTGCTGGGGGAGACCGGAGTCCAGTGGGTGGCGACGGATCAGGGGGTCCTCGCGCGCTCAGGGCACTTCGGATATCAGGTGGAGCGCCCGGACGTGCTCTGCCAACCCTATCGCCTCGCGGGCGGCACTGCTGGGCCCGCGGTCTTCTTCCGGGCGGCGGAGCTGTCTAACCGGATCGGTTTCCGCTTCCAGCACGTGGCCGACGCAAGCGCGGCCGCCCGGGAACTGATCACTGACGTGAAGCGGCAATTCCTCGTGGAGGGCGAGGGCGGACCCGACCCGGTGGTCACGCTGGTATCGGATGGGGAAAACCCCTGGGGAACCTATCCCTTGGAGGGCGTGCCGTTCCTGCGGGCGCTCTACGGCCTGCTCGCCGCCGACGGGGCCATCCAGACGGTGACACCTGGTGAATTTCTCATCGGCAACCCTGCCCGGGGTGTTTATCCGCATCCGGTCGATGAGTTGTCCGAAGTCCATGATCTGGCCACGGGTTCATGGATCGACGAACCCGGCTCAGCACCTGGCGTCGATCTCGGGACCTGGATCGGTGAAAAGGAGGAGAACGACGCGTGGGAGTTGCTGGGCGCTGCCCGCGCAGCCCTCGAGTCCACCGGGAAGAGTCCCGCTGAGGCGCCGGAAGCATGGCAAGCGATGCTCGCAGCGGAGGGGAGCGACTGGTTCTGGTGGTTCGGTGACGACCAGGACAGCGGTCAGGACGATGTCTGGGACGACCTGTTCCGGACCCATCTCAGGGCGGTCTACCTCGGAGCGGGACTCGAGTCCCCGCCAGCACTCGATGAGCACATCGTGCCTCATCTCGCGGTGTTCACCTTCACGGGGTCGGCCCCGAGCGTGCAGGCCGCGGACCGGCTCGCGGTCCGCACCAACTGTCCCGGCCGGCTGGACTGGCGGCTCGATGAGAGTGAGACGGAGATGGTGCGACTCTCGCTTTGCACCTCGCGTCCCGGACCAAATCGTCATCAGGCAATCCTGGGGCCGTTCCCGGCAGGCGCGCATGACCTCGGCCTGCGATTCCACTGCGAGCATCTGGAGTGCGATGGGATGGGGGCGTGCTGTCGTGGCGAGGAGATCGTGATTCCCATTCACCGTTCGCGGGTCAGCGGCTGATCGCAATCGGGCGATGGGAAGGGAGGAGGTCGACGATGTCTGGCCGTGATCGCCTGCTGGGTGCTGTCGCTCTGTCCGTCATGCTCGCGGGAGGGGTCGAGGCCCGGACCGTGCCCACGCCGAAGGCGCTCACCCTTGCAGACCAGGCCCGCAGGGAACTCGCGCTCATCTACGCGGCACACTCGACCGAGCTGCTCGGCTGTCTGATCGGGGAGCTCCGGGGAGACACCGTGTTGATTGAGCGCATTGCCCCGGCCGATGTTGATCCGGCTCACTCCACGCCGACCCATGTGCTTCCGCGGGGAAACTGCGAGCAGGCCGGCTGGACGAAGACGGTCGGCATGATTCACAATCACCCCGACGGCAAGGAATGCTGGTATCTGATTCCCGGCACGCGGGTACCGGGGTCGGATGGCGAGTCCTTCCTCCGAGGGGCCTACGCCATCGACGCCATTCTGTGCGGCGAGCGGCTGGTGTGGATCAATCGTGAGATGCTGGAACGGGAAGTCCCCCTGGTGCGGCACCCGGAAGGGCCGGACTGATTGCACGACTTGGCTCATCGGCGACCCGGCCGCGCAAGTCCAATGCGAAGACTGGGAATCGGCGGGCGTGGCACACGCGGATCCTCATGTCATCCTAATCTCCCCTTCCGGGTGGCTTGTGGTATCGGGGGACATGTTTCAAGAAGTCATCCTGCACCGTGACAGCCCCGGGGCTACCGGGAGTGCGAGCGGTGATGCATCCAACACCGGAGGGAGCAATGTCCGACCTGCCTGAATTTGCCAGACAGATTGAGGAGCGGATCGGGGTTTTGGAGAACGCCCGGCGGCGCGTGGCCCGATCCAACGAGGAGCTGATGCGGGAGCGCGAGAGTCGCCTTCGCCGGTTTCAGTTCGTCGGAGAGTCGCTTCATCGGCGCCTGCTTCAGCCACGGCTCGACCTTTTGCGCGGGCAGTTCGACAACTTGAGTATTGAACATGTCACCGAGGCCGCCGCGATCCGGACGGTTTGCCGCTTCGAGCACACCGACAAGTTCCCGGCATCGACCCGCCTCTCTCTGGGCGTGGAGCACGATCCCGAGAGCGATCTGGCCACCGTGGCGTGGGAGCTGGAGATCATTCCCATCCTGATGTCATTCGAGAGTCACGCGAGCCTCGAGTTCTCACTGGACCAGCCGGACGAAGTCCTCATCGCCGCGTGGGTGGAGGAGGTCGTCCTGGGCTTTCTGCAGACCTATCTCCAGATCCCGTCGAACACTGCCTACCAGGTATGGAACACGCATCGCGACCCGGTTTGCGGGATGGTGGTGACGGGGAGCGACGCTCCGTTCAAGCGGCAGGTAGGGAAGAAGCGGTACTACTTCTGCTCCGCCATTTGCTGCGATGCGTTCGCGGCCAGTCCGTCATTCTACTTGCCAGCCCCCGCAGGCAGTTCCCTCTAGCGTGCGGGGTGGGCGGGACCCATGATGCGGTCGACGGGCGATGTCACACCGATGGTCCGCTATTCGCTGCTCCGCGCGACGACCTTGGAATCTCGCAGGGCGCGAATGAGCTGCCGGACCAGGGGATCGATCTCACTGCCGGGGATTTCGGTTTGCCCGAGCCACTCCTCGGACAGCGCCGACCAGACCAGCTGGCCATCGGCGACGCGATACAGGGCCGTCTCAAGGTGCACGACCTGATTTGTCACCGTGTAGCCCGGGGTGGTTGCATAGGAGTAGCCCAACCCGTAGTAGCCGAACCACCCGAAGCGGTAGGCCTGAGGCGCCCGGCCATAGGGGATGCCGGTGTACCCAGCGTATGCGGGCGTAGGCGGGTAGTAGGTCTCGACGGTCTTCTGATCCACGATCCGGGTCACGAACACACCATCGCACCCGGTCTGGTGCAACTCGGCGCTGGTGCGGGCGCTGTCGAGATTGGCATCGCCGACCAGCCTATAGCTCGGCTCCGCCTCAATCCCTTGCGCCTTCAGGGCGGCGGTAAACCGGTCCTCGAAACTGCGCCGGATCGTCGGATTGTTCCCGATGCCGATGACCATCAGTTTCCGAAGTGAGTTCGGCTCGAAACCGGGATCAGTCCAGACCCGAGACATTCGGGTGGCACCGCCGCAACCCACTGTGATCAGAGCCCCGATCGCGGCGGCCAGACTGAGGTATCGTGGCATTGGTTTCATCGAGTGTTTCCTCCTGTTGGTCCAGATCTGCGGGGCGCCCTGGCATCCCACCCCGGGTCTGGGTCGATCTATTCCTCGAAACGCATTGACATCGGAGGCAGCCGGAGGGTGAGCTGGACGGACCGGCCCTCGCGGTTGATGCCCAGTCGGAGCTGGGCCCCTGGCCGGGCCGCGAGCAGCGCCCGCGCGACCTGACCCATGGAGGTGACGGGCTCACCGTCGAGGGACGTGATGACGTCTCCCCCGAGAACAAGGACCTGCTCGCCGAGTACCACCAGGCGCTCCCCCGTCCGCAACCCCGCCTGCGTGGCGGGGCTCCGCGGGAGCACGTCTTGAACCAGGATGCCTCCCCCCATCGGCAGCCCGAACAGCCTCGCCATCTCCGGAGTCACCTCAAGGCCCGTGAAGCCCAGCGCTGGAGTGTAGGGATGCCCCATGGCCACGAGATCCGCCAGGACGAGCCGTACCAGATGGATCGGGATGGCGAATCCGAGATTCTGGGCGCCGACGGCCGTAGCCGCGTTGATGCCGATTACCTCTCCCCGGGAGTTAAGCAGCGGACCGCCGCTGTTGCCGGGATTGATCGCCGCGTCGGTCTGGATCATCCCGTCCTCCATTTCCACCGGAAGATCGCCCAAGTTGCGCCGGAGCGCGCTGACGACGCCGACGGTCAGAGTGTTGTGGAGCCCCAACGGATTCCCGATCGCCAGCACCTTCTGCCCGACCAGCAGCCCCTCCGAGTCGCCCAGGGGGAGCGCGCTGAGTTCGTTGACTGGCGCGTCTACCTGCAGCAGCGCGATATCCAGTTGGGGAGCCGTCCCGATCAGTCGGGCACCGACCCGGCGGCCATTACTGAGCGCGACCTCGATGACGTTTCTGTCGCGGATCACGTGGAACCCGGTGAGGATCCGGCCCATGGTGTCCAGTACGAAACCGCTGCCGGTGCCAGTTGGCCCTCCGTCGCCCTCCATAGGCGCCCCGGTCACCAATCGTGCCCGGACGTGAACCACGCCCGGGCTGGCCTGTCGGAAGATCTCGACCGTGTTGCGTTCGTCGGGTGTGGACGGCTCACTCTGTGCACTGGCCGCGGACGCCGGTCCCAGCGCGAGGCTCCAGGCGAGCAGCAGGAGCGCCGGACGTCTGGCTGAACGAGACTGTGGCCGCATGTTACCCTCGGGATCGGAGTGACTCGGGACTAAGGTAGCGCGCCTCGCAGGGGCGGCGGATGCAACGTCTCGGCTTCGGATTGCTCGGCTTTCACGCTGCCCGCCCGTCGCGACGGAACGCCGTCCGTGCCGGGGAGCGCGCCGCCACTGTGAGGTGCGAACCCAAGATGGTGGTGCTAGCCACACGGAGGGATGAGGCGGACGTTAAGCCTGGTTGACGGAGGGCATGGTTGGGCTTCGGCCGTCCGCAACGGCCGCTGGCTCAACGAATCTTAATCTTTCCGCGGTTGCGATCCTCACGAGCGGCGGGACATTCTGTTTGGGCTCTCGGACCCAGCACCCGCCGTCCGAGGGATCGTCGCCCGCGGGTATGGACCCGTAGGCTCACTGACATCAGGTTCTCGACAGGGAGGAACCGTGAATCCGGCTCGACGAACGTTCCTGAAATTTGCCACCGCTGTGAGCTCGGCCCTCTCGGCTGGGCTCGTGGGTTGGCCCACACTCCGGGCCTTCCTCTCCCCCGCATTCGGCAAACCGGCGGGTGAACGGTGGATCAAGGCCGGCGAGGTGGATCAGATGGAGGCCGGTGTGCCGATCCGAGTGGATTTTACCGAGACGGTACGCGATGCGTGGGTCGAAGGACGGGTGACCCGGGGTCTCTGGCTGTACTCGGAGGATGGCAGTGAGTTTACGGTATACAACAGTCGCTGCACTCACCTGGGCTGCAGCTACGGGTTCGACAAGGAGCGCAAGGTGTTCCACTGTCCGTGCCACCACGGCCTGTTTGATATGAAAACGGGAGCGGTGGTGGGTGGGCCCCCTCCGCGGGGGCTGGACACTCTCGAGACGAAGGTGGAGGACGGGATTCTCATGGTGGCGTACCGGGATTTTCGCGAGGGCGTGGCTGACAAGATCCCGGTCTCCTAGGAGGTTACGACCATGAGCCTCTATCAATGGCTGGACCGGCGCCTGGATCTCTCGTCCGTGCGGCTGGCGCTGCTGGACCGGGCGGTGCCGGAGCGGCTGACCTGGTGGCATACCCTGGGCAGTGCGACGCTCGCCGTGTTCGTTATCCAGGTCGTCACCGGCATCGTCCTGGCGACCTTCTACTCACCCTCTCCCGATCATGCGTACGATAGCATCCGCTACATAGAGTCCCAGGTTGCGAGCGGGGGCTTGCTGCGAGGCATGCATCACTGGGCCGCGAGCGCGATGGTGGTGCTGCTCATCGGGCATCTGCTCCGGGTGTTCGCATTCGGTGCCTACAAGTATCCTCGTGAGGCAAACTGGCTCATCGGGGTCGGCCTGTTCATCCTGGTCATGGCCTTCAGCTTCACAGGGTATCTATTGCCCTGGGACCAGAAGGCGTACTGGGCCACGATGGTCGGGACGAGCATCGCCGGCACCACCCCGGTCATCGGGGGCGAGCTGGTGGCGCTGCTACGCGGGGGCGGGGACCTCGGTGCCGCAACCCTGAGCCGATTCTATGCCTTCCACGTGCTATGGCTTCCATTCGGCCTTGGCCTGCTCATCCTCCTCCACCTGGTGCTGGTGATCCGCCAGGGGATCGCGGCACGGCCGGGGGCCATGGAAGCGGGCGCACCGCCCCGGACCGATGACCCAGCCTACCCTGCTCACTATGACCAGGCCTATAAGCGCTCGAAGCAGGGTGATGTGCGCTTCTATCCCGACATCGTGGGCAAGGACGCGATCGCCTCGGCCGTCATCGTGGTGATTATTTTCGGACTGGCGCTCGCCTTCGGAGCGCCACTCGAGGCCCCCGCCGATCCCACCGACAGTTCCTACGTGCCCATGCCCGAGTGGTACTTCCTGCCGCTGTACCAGCTGCTCAAGCTGGTGCCCGGCCGGTTTGAGAGCGCCATCGCCGTGGGAGTGCCCGGGGCGCTGTTGTTCGCGATGATCGCGCTGCCGTTCTTCGATCGGCGCAGCACCCGGAACCTGCTGCGGCGTCCCGTCGCTCTGGCCTCTCTCGTCGTGATCCTCGGCGGGTCGGGCCTCCTGTTGGGCGCCGCCCTGCGCGAGCGGCAGCCCATCGTCTCGCCCGAGGTGGGCCGTCCGCTGTCTTCCATGGAGCGCGCCGGCCGGGCGCTGTATAGCTCGCAGAAGTGCAATGATTGTCACGCCATCGCCGGACAAGGGGAGGACAAAGGCCCGGAGCTGACGGAAATCGGCTTGCGTCATTCCGTGGCGTGGCTGCACAGCTTTCTGGAGGATGCCCGGCGCTTCCGGGGCGACACGACGGAAATGCCATCCTTCGGTCCTCCCACCCTTTCTCACCAGCAGATCGAGGAGCTGACGCAGTACCTCGCTTCGCTCCGTGGCAAGCCGGGATCCGGGATCGAGCCCGAGTATCACGACACCTTTCCGTGAACCGACCGCGTCTCAAGGATCATTAACGTCGCCTTCGGACCCCTTTTAAGGCCCAGATGCGAGACTCCAGCTCCTCATGGCATCGGAGGCTCCATGCAAGTTCGCTTCGTATTGGCACTGACGGGAATGGCGGTCGCAGGGCTCGTGACGGACGCCGGGGCCATCCCGCCCTGGGCGCGCAAGTACAACATGAACTGCTCGGGGTGTCACTATCCGGTCCCACCGAGACTCAATGCGACCGGGCAGCAGTTCCGCTGGGCGGGCTACCGAATGCCGGATGAGATCGGCGAGAACGCCGAGATGGACCGGGTCTCCAACTACCTCGGCACGCGCTTCCGCTTCGACTATGTCTACGCCAAGCCGAGCGGCCAACCGGCATCGACCAGCGCATTCACCCTGCCCGCTGCCTCGATCTTCTACGCCGGCGCGTTCGGCAAGTATTTCGGCGGGCTGCTCGAGGTCGGCAAAGAGGAGGAGATGACGGAGTGGGGGGCCTCGGCGTTCGGCGTCTGGGGCTCGGAGCGCTCGCATGGCGGCTTCCGTGTCGGCCAGACCCACATGCTGCTCAACGCTGGGGTGGCTGGATTCGACCGGGTGGTCGGCATCAACAGCCCGACGCCGGTCGGTGGACCGGTCACAGGCGCGATTCCCTTCGCGTTCGCCGGTGACCAGGCCGGCGTCGAGGCGTTTTACGTGCTCGGACGGAATCGGCTCTCGGGGCAAATCTTCAATGGCAACGTGCCCGGGGAAGAGGGGCTGGCGCGCGGCGGCAAACGCAAGGACTTTGTGCTCACGGACCAGATTCTCTGGGACAAGGACGGCGGTGGGCTCCAGGCCACCGCCTACTACGGCACAGTGACCGGTCTCGATACGCTGTTCGGCAGCCGGAACTCGCACTTCTGGCGACTCGGGCTCTCGGCCAGCAAAGTGGTGAACAATGTCGAAGTGCTTGGAGGCGTCGTGTACGGCAAGGATCTTGATCTCCCGGTTGGCGGCAGCCTGCCGTTCACTTCGAGTCGGACCCAAGGCCTGGGTTACTGGTTCTCGGGACAGTATGTGGTTCCCAACTCATCGCTCACGTTTTACGGCCGGTACGAATTCGTGGATCCGGACCGCGATGCGAGTAACGACGGCAATCGGCGGTACGTCCTGGGCGGTGTGCTGCCGGTGAACCTTCCGGAGTACCTGCGGCTGAACCTGGAGCTCTGGCGGGACGATCCCCAGAGCGGGACCGGTGGGATCGCGCAGAACAACCTGGCAGCGGAGCTGATGCTCGCCTTCTGATCGTCGCACCACAAACATTCCCTCTTGGATGAGCGGCCGGTCTCTGGACCGGCCTCAATCAAGGAGCAAGTGATGAAACTCGCGATCACGATCGCTGTCGTGGCGCTGCTGGCAGCCGGCCTGACCCGAACCGCCGTGGCCCAGGCGGAAGGTCAGGACGCCTACCGCAAGGAGTGCAAGTCCTGTCACGGGCTGAACGGTGTCCCGCCAGCCCGTGCCAAGGGCCAGTACAAGAAGATCAAGGCCGTGGGAGAGGACGGCTTCGTCACGAGTCTCTCGGTGGATTCCATCGTGACGATCCTGGGGAGCGGGATCGACAAGGACATGAAGTCCTTCAAGAGCAAATTGACCGCGGCTGAAATGCGAACCGTGGCGACCTACATCCTGACCCTCGCCAAGAAGGAAGGGAGTTGAACGGCTGGCCTGATCATGCACCTGCTGCATCGGCATCACGGCGGGCACCAGCAGACCACGGTGGATACCGCGGTCGGAACGGGGGACAGCATATGAGAATCGAGCCTCGAGCAATCGGGATGGCGGCGGGGACGGCAGCTGCCATCCTTTTCACACTTTGTGCCCTCGGTGTGCTCCTAGTCCCGGAACTGACCACCACAGTACTTGGCTTGCTCACGCACACCGATCTTACGGGGATCGCCCGGCCGCTCACGCTGGTGAGCTTGTTGTTGGGGCTGGTGGGCTGGTCCGTCGGTACGGCGGTGACCTTCGGATGCGTGGCCTGGTTGAGCAATCGGCTGGCGGCGCCTCCGGCTCATCATCCAGGCTGAAGCATGGGCCGAGCGGGCTCGGGCGAGTGATCCCGCTGTCACCTGCGGGTGGCCCGCAACCCTCAGGTCAGGCGGCGGGCCACCGCCTCGATCGGCTTGAGGCCCTGGCCGAATCGTGCCATGGTGTCTCGGTTCCGTTCCAGCTCGCCATAGGGCAGGTATCGGACGTTCAGGTCAGCGACTTGGCTGAAGGCGGGACGTCGGAGTTGTGCCCGCACCGCCTCCTCCCGGTCGTCGGGCGCAACAAGGTAGAGCCCGTGCGCCGTGGCCGCCGGGGCACCGAGCGCAAGATCGAGCAGTCGCACGATTCCGGAGTGAATTGAGGTCGTGTGCTCCACTTCGAACGCCGCCGCCACCTGGCCGAGGGCCCGATCGAGCCACAGCACATCGATCAGTCGAACGGCGTCCGCCCCGGGGGCGAACGCCACGTCCGGCGGCAAATTCTCAAGACAGCCGTCACACAGGGTTCCCCCGGCGTAGTTCCGGCTCCTGTCGTTGGCTGCGATCCACACCGAGTACCCCAGGGCGAGTCCGAGATCACGCAGCCAGCCCTGGATCTCGGTGTGCGTCCGGTCGCTCTCCCGCGCCGACTCGAGCGCCTTGGCCGATCGTCTGGCTTCCTCCCGCACCAGGGCGAGGTCCGCCTCCCAGGCTGTCCGGGCGGCGGAGTCATCCGCCAGCGGCGGCGCGGGATACCGTCCACTGCCGACGTCGAACAGGAGCCCGGCGATCGCCCCAAGATCGTTGGACAGGGATCCTCGATGCCGGGTGTTCAGCGCAAGTACGCCGGTCCGCATGGCGAGGTAGTCGTCCCACCTGCCGAGCCTGACATTGGCCCCCGTCAGGGCGTTGAAGCCTCTGACGATGGCCGTGTTCGAGGGTGGCACGATCGTCGGATGCAGGAAGTACAGCAGATTCGCGGCCGCCGGCCCGAGGCCCTTGATCTTCCGGGCGTCCAGGTTGCGGATCGCCTCCAGCACATCGTCCGCGCCGGAGCAGCAGGCGCAGGTATCGAGGAAGCGACCGAACGCGATCTGGTTCTCGCGGTTCTCGTAGATGTCGGGAATCCGGAGCTTCGGTTTCCAGAGGAAGGCGTGGTCGGCACCCTTGAAGATCTGGCGCTGCTCCGCGATGGAGCCCACGATGGTTTCAAGGGACGAATCCCGGTACTGCGTCCCGAACGAACCCGCCTCGATGTCGGCCACGACTTCCTGGATGCCCCGCCGAATCGACCGGAAGTTTTTCAGCCGTTCGTCCCACAGAAACCAGGTCAGGTAGGTCCCTCCCCGATCGGCTTTCCAATGAACGATGAGCTGGGCAAGCACGTCTGGCGACATGGACACCTTGCGGGGAGACGGGCGTGGGCTACCGGAATTGGTACTTCGGATAAGAGTCAACGGGGCGTCAGGAAGGATAGCGCGGACGAAACGGGGAGTGGAGAGGCGGCGGACGAACCCGCAAGGAACCGTACCTTCGCCCGGGCGCCACGACCCCTTTGTCGCAATCTCAACATACATTGAATCCTGGCTCACACGGGATTCACCTATAGGGCCCTAGGTTCCGCCGCAGTGCGATGCTTGGGCGTTCGCACTTGGTCCAGCGAACTCCCTCGGTTCCGTCCCCTCGTCTCCGGAGGACTGCATGCAATCCAGGCTCCACACCGCGCCAGCGCTGGGCTTCGTGCCGGCGACCTCCACGCGCTCGTCGGGGGCTTGGTGAGATTCTCAGTACGGATCCTACCCCTCGTCGCCGCCGGGCTCCTGTTCGGCGGCGTGCCGCGTCTGCTCAAAGGTCAGGAATCTAATCGGCTATTGACCCTCGGTGAGGTGTACCGGCAACTTGACGCCGCAAGTCCTCGGCTGTCGGCGGCCCGCGCGGGCGCCCGGGCTGCGACCTTCCGGGTCGCGCCCGCTCGCACCCTCCCGGATCCGCAGTTCCAGTTGGGGTTGATGAACCGGAATCTGCCGGGGCTCGGCCTGCAGGACCCGCTGGGCATGAACCAGATCCAGCTCATGCAGATGCTCCCGTTTCCGGGAAAGTTGGGTGCCGCTGGCCGTGGCGCCCAGGCCCAGGCCGACGCGAGCCTAGCGCGGGCCGATGATCTGGGTTGGGAGCTCCGCAGTCAGGCGGCCATGATCTACTACGAGATCTATGCCACTGAGCGGTCCATCCTGGTGGCGCTCACCACGCAACAGCTCCTCCGGGACATCGCCACTACCGCCCAGCGGATGTACGCGGTCGGTGAGGGGCGCCAGCCCGATGTCCTCCGGACCCAGGTCGAGATCAACCGGATGACGGAAGAGATCCTGCGGATGCGCGCCATGCGGGACGCGCTGATTGCCCGTCTGAACGCCCTCCTCGACCGCGCTCCGGACTCGACCGTCGGCGAAGCCCAGCTCCCCGTCTTACCGGCCCGATTGCCGGATCTTGATTCGCTGGTCGCGCTGGCGCTGGGGCATCGCCCGATGCTCGAGGCAGGACAGCAGGATGTCCGCGCGGCGGAGGCTGCTCGGGCGCTGGCCCGCCGGGAGATCTGGCCCGACCTGCAGTTCGGTGTCATCTACGGGCAGCGGCCGATGACGGGCGGGCGCACCGACCGGATGGCGAGTTTCATGTTCGGGTTCAACTTGCCGGTTTTCGCCGGGCGCCGGCAGCTCCAGATGCGGCAGGAGACCCAGGCCATGCGCGACATGGCCGCTGCGGACCTCGCCGCCATGGAGGCAGACACTCGAGGCCGCGTGGGTGTAGCCTACGCCGACCTCCGTCAGGCACGGCAACTCCGGGACCTCTATCGGAAGACGCTCCTCCCCCAGGCGCGTGTCACCGTCACCTCGTCCCTCGCGGCGTACCAGGTGGGCGACATCAACCTGATGACCCTGCTGGACGCGCAGATGACCGTCAATCGGTACCAGCAGGAACTCTATCGCTTGGCGGCCACCGAAGGGCAGAGCTGGGCGGAGTTGGAGATGCTTGCTGGCACCGAACTCCTCGACCCAGACCGAATCCAGAACAGCGAGACGGAGCCACAATGAACCAGTCCGCGGACGCCGAAGCCCGGGAAACGCCATTCGGCCAGCGCTCCACCGGTGCCCGCCGGTGGCTGATGGCGCTCGGCGGCGGCATCGGCCTCGTCGCCATTGCACTGGCGGTCTACTTCGGTAGTGACCGGGCCGGCCCGGAACGGGCCGCGGCGGGGGGGCATGACCATGCAGCGGCGCCAGCGGCCGACTCGGCAATGCCGGTCTTGCTCTCCGACACCGACCGCCGCCGTATCGGCGTCACCTTCACCACGGTCGAACGGTCGTCCCTGGATCGGCTGGTCCGGACGGTCGCGCAGGTGACGTACGACGAAACCCGCGTGACGCAGATCGTGCTGCGGATCGATGGCTATGTCGAGGAGCTCTACGTCAACGCCACCGGCCAGCCGGTGGCGCGGGGTCAGCCGTTGTTCGCGATCTACTCACCGCTGTTGGTGACCACCCAGCAGGAGATGCTTCTGGCCCGGGGGCTCGCCGAGCAGGTCGCGGGCGGCACGCCGGACGCCGTCGAGGGGGCGGCCTCGCTGCTGGAATCTGCCCGCACCCGCCTGCTGTACTGGGAGGTTCCACCGGAGGTCGTCGCGGAGGTGCTCCGGAGCGGGACGATTCAACGCACCGTCACGCTCCGCTCACCGGTCTCCGGGGTCGTGGTCGAGAAGTCGGTGCTCGCGGGGCAGCGACTGATGGCCGGCGAGGTCGTCTACAAAATCGTGGACTTGAGCCGGGTATGGATCGAAGGGGAGGTCTTCGAGCCCGACTTGCCGGCGGTTCGCGTCGGTCAGCGGGTCACTGCGGAGTTTCCGGCCCTGCCCGGCGAGGAACGGTCGGGTCGCGTCAGCTACGTGTATCCCACGCTCAACCCGGAGACACGGACTGCGCGGGTGCGCGTCGAGATGGCAAATCCGGATCGCCGGCTTATGCCGGGCATGTATGCCACGTTTCACTTCTCGGCCGCGACCGAACGGGTGGTCAACGTGCCGCGCTCTGCGGTGCTGGTGACCGGGAAGCGAACCCTGGTCTTCGTGCGGGACACCGCTGGAACCCTGACGCCGCGTGAGGTCGTTTCGGGGCGGGCCACGGATGATCGGATTGAGATCATGAGCGGTCTGCGAGAAGGCGAAACGGTCGTGGCCTCGGCCACGTTTCTGGTGGATGCGGAATCCAATCTGGGATCGGCGCTGGGGGGCATGGCGAGCATGCCCGGCATGGACGTACCGACACCCGCGAAGCCACCCGGCGGCGATCAGGTTCCGGTTGCACCGCTTCGTGCGGCGCCCGCCGACACGGCGACGGAGATGCAGGACATGCCCGGAATGTCCACGGGCGGCGATTCCGCCAGACGGGAGTAGGCGGCGATGCTCCGGAAACTCATCGAGTGGTCGGTCGCCAATCGCCTGATCGTGCTCCTCGGCGCGGTGGCTGCAGTATTCGCCGGCATCGTGGCGCTCAAGCGGACCCCGCTCGAGGCGCTGCCGGACCTGAGCGATGTCCAGGTCATCGTGCAGGCCGAGTTCAACGAGCAGGCCCCGCGCATCGTGGAAGACCAGGTCACCTATCCGATCGCGGCGGAGATGCTCAAGGTCCCCGGGTCCCGGACCGTGCGCGGGTATTCCTTCTTCGGCGTGTCGTTCGTCTACATCATCTTCGAGGACGGCACCGATCTCTACTGGGCCCGCTCCCGCGTGCTGGAGTACCTGAACGGGATCAAGGGAAAACTCCCTGCCAGTGTGACCCCGACTCTGGGGCCCGATGCGACCGGCCTGGGCTGGGTTTTTCAGTACGCGCTTGAAGACACGACCGGCCGCCTGACACTCGCGGAGCTGCGCGGGATCCAGGACTGGAACCTGCGCTACGCACTCACGGCGGTGCCGGGCGTCTCGGAAGTCGCCACCGTCGGCGGCTTCGAGAAGCAGTATCAGATCGACCTGGATCCCGCCAAGTTGCTGGCCTACAACATCCCGATCACGCGGGTCATGGCCGCCATCCAGAATG
>JAWXBX010000195.1:0-47282 GCA_034440415.1 Gemmatimonadota bacterium
GCCCGGCGCCGGGCCCGGTCGCCATCGGCGTGATCCTCCGCGGTTTCGCGCTGACCTACGCCACGCTGTCGCTCGTCGCCGCGCTGATCGCGATCCTGCTGTTCTGCATCCTCGAGCTGCTCCCCGAGTCACGCGCCACCTGGACCCGGAGCGCGAAGTGGAGTGAGATCCGCCCCGGCATGACGCCGCAGGAGGTCATCGACCTCCTCGGGGAGCCGTTCCAGCGAAGCACTGCAGGGGATTCCTCCACCGGTTCGAAAGTTCAATTTGGTTATCAGCTCCACCCTCTCGACTTGCGCGATGGAGCAGCGGTCATCTTCCAGGCAGTATCGGGTGCGACCATGACGGCGACCCTCAAGTCACCCGACGACGAGAGTCTGGCACGGATCACTGGGGACTGGATTCCCGGTGGCTACACCGGATCCCGGTACCGTGGCACCATCATGGATACGGCGTACATTCTCTCGTTTGTCGGTATCATGCTCCTGGCTGGGCTCACGATGCTGCCGTTCGGTGCTCGCGCCGGGGCCTCCTCCTGGACCCTCTACATTCCGCTGCTCGCGCTGGTCCTGGGGCTGATCTACGAAGCGCGCGGCCCCCGCGGCTGGCGCTACGACCTGATGCTCCTCTATCCGCTCTACGCCATCATCCTGATCGGGTGGATGGTCCGGCTGATCCCGCTGCTCCGGGGCCGGGCGTAACACGCTGCATCTCATGGGAGGTGGTCGCCGGACCGCTGGTGCTGCTGATACTATTCCCGTCGTCCTACGGTAGACCGAGTCCCTTCTCTCTCATCAGCCGAGCACCTGATGTCCCGTCACACTCTTGCTGCCGTTGTCGCCCTTGGCTCGCTGGCCTGCTACGGCCCGTACCGCGAACCCTCGCTCCCCCCGCCGCCCCTGGCCACTCTGCCGCCGGTCCGACTGTCGCCCTCCGGCGTCACGCTGCAGGACCAGGTCTCCGGCACCACCGCGCGGCTCCAGGCCATCAGCGTCGTCAATGACAAGATCGTGTGGGCGAGTGGCACCGGTGGCGCGTTCGTGGTGACCACGAATGGCGGTCTGAGCTGGCGGGCGGGCACGGTCGCTGGTGCGGACAGTCTGGAGTTCCGTGACGTGCACGGCGTCGATGCGCGGACCGCATGGCTGCTCGCCTCCGGGCCCGGGACCAAGTCACGGATCTACCATACCATCGACGGCGGCCAGAACTGGCAGATCCAGTTCATCAACCGCACGCCGGAAGCGTTCTACGACTGCTTCGCGTTCTGGGACCGGAAGAACGGCATTGCCTGGAGCGACAACGTGGGGGGCCGGTTCCCCTATCTCGTCACCGCCGACACCGGCCAGACCTGGGAGCAGCGCTATCTCGACGGGGCTACCGAGGGCGAAGGCGCCTTTGCCGCAAGCGGCACCTGCGTGATCACACAGGGCAGCCAGATGGCGTGGGTGGCGACGGGCGCAGGGAAGGAAGCGCGGCTGTTTTCAACGGCCGACCGGGGCAAGAGCTGGACCCATGTGTCCACGCCGATCGTGCAGGGCAGCAGCACCACCGGCCACACCTCGATCGCCTTTCGTTCACCGAAGGATGGCATCGCAGTCGGTGGTGATATCGGTGTGGCCGACAGCTGGACCGACAATGTCGTCGTCACCCACGATGGCGGCCTCACCTGGAAACCCGGCACGCGACCGACCTTTCCCGGCGCAGTCTACGGCGCCGCGCCGGTGGCGGGCAGCCCGCGATTCGTCGCCGTCGGCCCGAAGGGCGCCGCCGTCACCGCCGATGATGGGACGACCTGGCAGCCGCTCGATACCCTCAGCTATTGGAGCGCCGGTTTCGCCACACCGCAGGCGGGATGGCTGGTCGGGCCAGAGGGACGGATCACGCAGGTGCGGTTCTAGGCGATGGGAGTGGGCAACTGGGGCGATAGGCGGTGGGCGCTGGGCGGAATTGGATTCGCGCTCGCCCTGCTCCTGCTTTCCCGCTCGACGATCCAGGCCCAGGCTGCGCCCGCCGCCGCCGCCGCCGACTCCGCGTCGCTTATCGTAGTGCGCAGCTACTTCGCCGCCTACA
Organism: Gemmatimonadota bacterium; assembly: GCA_034440415.1. Lineage (GTDB taxonomy): Bacteria > Gemmatimonadota > Gemmatimonadetes > Gemmatimonadales > GWC2-71-9 > JADJOM01. The sequence continues at coordinate 2,071 of JAWXBX010000195.1, forward strand.
ACAGCCACGATGTCGACGCGGTGCTGCGGCACATCGCCCCCGAGTTCGTCTGGCTCAACCTGGCCGGAGATTCCATCACCGTCGAATTGCGCGGCGCCGACGCGGTTCGCTCCGGACTGATCGACTACTTCCGCCGGCTCCCCACGGCGCGCTCCGACATCGAAGCGATCAGCGCACTCGGTCCGTGGGTGTCGGTCCGGGAGCGGGCCCGCTGGGCAGGAGCGAATGGTCCCCGCTCCCAAGCCGCGCTTTCGGTGTACGAAGTGCGCGGCGGCCTGTTGCGGCGGGTCTGGTACTATCCCGAAGTGCGCGAATAACCCACACCCTGAATCACATGGTTCCCCGTCAGCCCTGGTTCGCACGGAAGTTCTCGTTCGATTACCCCGTGAGCGCCGCCGCCGGCCTGGTGGAGCGCCTGCGCGGTACACCGGCGCGTCTCGTCGATCGCCTCAAGGATCTCGCGCCCGCCCAGCTCACCCTGCGTCGGGGCGACCAGTGGTCCATCCAGGAGAATGTCGGTCACCTCTGGGATCTCGAGCCGCTCTGGCTCGCGCGCATCGAGGATATCGCCGTTGGCCGCCTGACACTCCAGGAAGCGGATCTCGAGAACCGGCGGACCTGGGGGGCGCACCACAACGATCGCCCGTTGAGTGATCTGCTCACGGGCTTCGAGACCGCGCGGCGCCTCCTCGTCCGGCAGCTCGATGACGCCGACGAGGCCGACTGGCTCCGTTCCGCCCGCCATCCCCGGCTCGAGGTCAGCATGCGGCTGGTGGATCTGGCGATCTTCGTCGCGGAACATGACGACCATCATCTCGCGACGATCAGTGAGCAGTTGCGGGGGAGGCTCTAGGCGGTTGGGCGGTTGGGTGGTTGGTTGGGCGAGGCGAAGGTATTCGGTTCTTACCAACGGCCAATGGTCCACCGCCCTCGGCTGACGGCTGACGGCTGATGGCTTTTCCCTAACCGGATTTCCGTCTCAGTGATCATCGTCCCGTTCCACCCCGACCTGGCCCCCGCCTTCACCCGGCTCAATCGCGAATGGATTGAGCGGCTCTTCCGGCTGGAACCCGCCGACCTGAAGACGCTGGAGAACCCGGTGGCATCCATCATCGCGCCCGGCGGCCAGATCTTCTTCGCGCTGGATGGTGCCGAACCGGTGGGTACCGTCGCGGCGGTGCGGGAGTCAGCCGACCGTTTCGAACTGGCCAAGATGGCGGTGCGGCCCTCGCACCAGGGACAGGGAGTCGGGCGACTGCTCGGTGAAGCGGTGGTTCAGTTCGCGCGTGAGGCGGACGCACAGAGCGTGTTCCTGCTGACCAACAGCAGTCTCGCCGGCGCAATCCGACTCTACGAACGGCTCGGCTTCCGGCATGGGCCGCTGCCGCCCAGCACGGGGTATGCGCGGGCGGATGTGTGTATGGAGCTCGACCTGAAGCGCGGGAGGTAAGCAAGAGGTGGCAGAGGACAGGTGGCAGGTGGCAGGGCAGAAAAAAGATGGCAAGTAGATCGCGTGATCCGCGACCCACTTGCCGCCCTCTCCCTGCCACCTGCTCCCTGCCACCTGCTCCCTACTTGAAATCCAGTAACTCCACCTCGAACACCAGCGTGGCATTCGGCGGGATACGCGGCGGCGAACCCTGCGGGCCATAGCCCAGGTCACCGGGAATCCAGAACTGGTACTTGGCGCCCTTGGTCATGAGCTGTATCCCCTCGGTCCAGCCGCTGACGACCTGATTCAGCGGTGTGGTGTACGGCTGGCCGCGCCGCACCGAGCTGTCGAACTCCGTGCCGTCGAGCAGGGTGCCGACGTAGTGCACCGTGACAATGCTCGTCGCCTTGGGGTGGGCCCCGGTGCCTTCCTTCAGCACCTTGTACTGCAAGCCGCTCGCAGTGGTCTTCACGCCGTCCTTGCCCTTGTTGTCGGCGAGGAACTTGTCGGCCTCGCGCTTGTTGTCGATTGAGGCGATGGAATCCTTCTGGTGCTGGATACCCATCATCCGCACCTGGAAGCCCATCATCGTCGCCTGCATCACCGAGTCCGGCATCGTCGCCGGGCTGCCGGCCATCGCCTGACGGAGACCCTGGAAGATCACTTCCGGCTTCACCGGCACGGACTGCTGCTTCAGATTTTCGCCCATCTTGTAGCCCAGGATGTAGCTGACGCTGTCGTCCTGGGTGGCGAGCTTGCTGCTTCCACCGCCCGCGCCCGCCTGACCGCAGCCCAGCAGGGCGCCAGCCAGGGCCGCGATGACCATCGTACGCATGAACACTCCGGAATTGGGGACCAGGGGACTGCTTTCTGACGGGCGGGAATATAGCAGGAGGGCGACCGGGCGCAGCCCCGAGCCTCCGGTGCCTGGCTTGGCGGCCCCTGACCCGGCCAAGGGGTATCCGGCGTCGCCAGGCTGGATGGGCCCGGAGCGCGGGGTCGGGCCCATCGGGCCACAGGACCCCGATAGCGGGGCGTGGCCGCCTGTTGGCTGCCAAGCCGCCAGCGGCCGACGGTTCATACGATCCGCAGACCGGCCTTTTCCCCTGCCAGCGGCTCCCCTGCCAGCACGTGCGCGATCTCCTCACAACGGTTGCAGAGCGTCGACCGGTGGGCCCCATGCTCATAGGTGGTGAGGCGGGCAGTCGGCAGGACGGCAACGACCCTCCGTACCCGCGCTGTTGGCGCAGTGATGTCCCGCTCGCCGTAGAACAGCCGCAGCGGTATGCAGATCTCGTCCAGGCGAATATCGAACTCGCGCACATCGAGGGCCATGTCCCAGGCCGTGCCTCTCGTCCCCTGCCGCAGGGAATCGCGCCTCAGCCAGTCAGACGACATAGCACCGGAGAGGGTCGCTCCCTCCAGGCAATCCGTCACCCACAAACACCGTCCGCGATGCAGCGTCTTCCGAACCCTTCAGGGATCGCAAACCAGGACGGTCAATTTGAACTCCCCAAGCAAGGGGCAAGCATCGCTGGAGCGGGCGGGCGTTCATCGCCAGATGGACGCCGCTGCTGCGTCGGCCTGCTCCTTCCATCGTTGTTCGTTCACCCCGAACACGAGGAGCCACAGGACCAGCGATGCTGCCCCGACAGCAGCGGCAGCCAGGATGTAGGGGAGGAGACGAGCTGCGAGCGGCTCGTACAGATAGGTCAGCCAGCCCAACCCTCCGACAACCTCGAACACACCCAGGATTCGAGGCAGGAAGGTGGACTTGAACACCAGATAGCCCTTCACGAGGGCATAGAGACCGAAGAACACCACGGCGATTGTCTCGGCCTGGTGGTTGATGTGGAGGAAGAGGAGTGCCAGCGCCTGCAATTGCTGCGTGTCGAATACAGTCAGGTAGTGCGCCCCTCCCAGGACGAGCAAGGGAGCGAAGAAGAAGAGGCGACTGAGGATCTTGATGGTGCAGCCGATGAGGCCGAAGATCGCCGCCAGCATGGAGCCACTCCGGCTCACCGGCTTGAGCAGGTCGTAGAAGAGCGCCGTCATCGTGACCTGGCACGCCATTTCGATGAGGTAGACCGCGAAGCCAAGCCGAAAGAGCGCCTCATGCGCCAGGATGTTGGTCGCCGTAGCTGCGGCGTCGCCGGATACAACGAGCCTCTCGCTCACAACGCCCTGGGCGACCACTCCCATGGCAATGGTGAGCAGATAGAAGACACCGGCGATCCTGGCTTTAGCCCGCGGCGACGTTTCTCCAATCCGTTCCGGCACGACAGCTGTGCTCATGACCGCTCCTTCTTGTTCGTGCCACTCTGACGTCAGTCTACGGGAGGATCACAACCCTCGGGAATCATGGGGCCACGGTGTTTGGGTCCGGCGACCCGTCCGCTTGAGCCGGTGAAGCTGTCGGCGGCCGGTCGAAGGATGCCGCGTTGCCCGAAAGGATCGGATGGCTTCGCTGCCCCAGTCCTCGCGGGAGACGCGCAGCAGGACTGTGCGTCTGTTCCGCCTATCGTGGTGCCGGCGCGGCGACGCCCTTGATGAGCAGCCAGATCGCCAGCGTCACCTCGTACACCAGCATCGGCAGCCACATGAACAGGGTGACCGGGCCGTCGAGGAATCCGGCGAGCCGGAGGGGAAGGCACGCCACGAGCAGGCCGGAAGCGATTACGCCGAGCCAGGCGAGTGAGATGGGGATCAGCCGACCCCGGAGAAACAGGAAGGAGAAGAGCGTGCTGCCCACGGCGAAGAAGGTCGCGCTGGTGAGCGAGGTCCATCCTCCCACCTCGCGCAGGAACGCGCCGAGCGCATGCGCCGCCGCTGTGTCGGGGGCATCCGCACCGGTGGCTGTCGCGAGCCAGACCAGTCCCAGGGATGTCGGGATGCCTATGCCGATGAGCCCCTCGCCGACCCGGCAGGTCAGGCCCAGCATGGCAAGATCGGGGTCCTCCTCGCGGGTGAGCGCATAGGTCGTCACGGCCAGCACCAGCGCCGCAACGGACTGCAGCAGCCCGGACAGAGTGACCACGCCCATGGCTGTCGTGTGCTGGCCGATGCTCGCGAGCTTTTCCGCGATCCCGGCTCCACCGGACGCGCGACCGGACAGCACCATGCTGGTGAGGCCGACCGCGATGTAGAAAAGGTAGGTGACGCCGGCGATTCTGGCGTTCGTGGTGCGAGTCATGGGTGCTCCGGGAAGACCGGCGGGCTGCTCATGCGCTCCCTGCCAGGCTCGCCTGCTCCTTCCATCGTTGCTCGTTCACTCCCCTCAGCAGGAGCCGGAGGGTCAGGCATCCTTGTCCGACAATCCCGGGAAACAGGTTGTAGGGGAACAGGTCGCTGGCAAACGACGCTGACAGAAAGGTCAACCAGCCCAGGCCGCCGAACGCCAACAGCACACCCAGGGTTCGTGGCAGGAAGGTGGAACGGAGAATGAAGAGGGCCAATGATCCGGTCAGGAAAGTGACCAGGTTGCAACCACCGGCTATCCTGGCCATGGTCGTGTCATCCTCTCATGGTGATGGCCGGGTCGATCCGCGCCGCTCGGCGCGCCGGGATCCAGCAGGCGCCGATCCCGATGGCCGCCATCATCGCAGCCACGCCGATCAACGTCGTCGGATCGTGCGGCGCGACACCGAAGAGCAGCCCGCGAATGACTCGGCCGGCAAACACGGCACCGGCAACGCCCAGCACGAGGCCCATCGCCAGCAGCACGCCTCCCTCCCGCAGGATCATCCGCTGCACCATGCCGCTGTCGGCCCCAAGGCTCATGCGGATGCCGAGCTCGGTGGTACGCGCGCTCACCGAGAACGCCAGCACCCCCGCGATCCCCACCGCCGCGATGATCACCGCCAGGAGGCCGAACGCCGAGACGAGCGCCGCATTCAGGCGCCGGGGCGCCACACTCTGATCCTTGATCTGCGCCACGGTCAGCACATTCTCGATGGGAATCGTCGGGGCGATGCGCCGGACGATGCGCGTCGCCGCGCCCGCCAGGGCCGCCACGTTGCTGTCGGCGCGAATCACCAGCCCTCCGCCGATCGCGAACTCCTGCGCAAAGGGCATGAACACCACCGGCTGGGGTTCCGCGTCGAGCCCTCCATCCTGGGTGTTGCCGACCACGCCGACGATCGTGCGCCAGTCGCCGCTGAACGGTGTGAACTTCAGCACTTCGCCCGTCCAGGCGATCCGCTTTCCAATCGGATCTTCGCCGGGAAAGAACCGGTTGACCAGCGCCTGGTTGATGATCACGACCTTGGCGGCGCCGGACTGGTCGGTGATCTCGAATTCCCTCCCGGTGAGCAGCGTGATCCCCGCCGCCCGGAAGTACTCGGGGCCCGCGGTCCGCAGATCGGCGCGCGGCGTCGCCTCGCCCACGGCGAGCGCCTTGCCCTCCGCGCTCACGTCGAGCGCAACCTGCGAGGTGCGCAACGGCATCGTGGAACCGACGCCCACCTCGATGACGCCGGGCAGCGCCCGGATCTCGCTCCGCATGCGCTCATACAACTGCTTGGACGCGGCGTCCGCCTCGGGGCTGATCCGCGTCGGATTCAGCAGCGGCACCGGCAGCGTGAGCACTTCCTCGGTCCTGAGCCCGGTGTCCACCTGGGAGAGCTGGATCATGGTGCGCGTGAGCAGCCCCGCGCCGGCAAGCAGCACGACGGACACCGCGATCTGCGCCACGACGAGCGCCCGCAGAAGCCGATGCTTGCTCAGATTCCCGGTGATCCGGCGCGCGCCCGCCGACATCGACGCGAAGGTGCCTTCTTTCGGCAGCGACGCCACGAGTGACAGGAGCAACGCCAGCGCCACCGACAGCGCGAGTGTGAAGCCAAGCACCATGCCGTCGAGACGGATCTCGCTGGCGCGTGCCGACGTACGCGCGACGAACGAGGTCAGTAGCCGCACCCCGCCGATCGCGATGACGACGCCGAGGACGGCGCCCAGCAGCGTCAGCACGAGGTTTTCGACCAGCAGCAGGCGCCGCAGCCGCGACACACCGGCGCCGAGCGCCGCCCGTACCACCAACTCGTGCTCTCGGCGCACGCCGCGCATGAGCGTCAGGTTCGCGACGTTCGCGGCGGAGATGATCAGGACGAATGCGGCCGCCCCCATGAGCAGCCACAGCGTCGGCCGCGCGCGCTCACCCAGCGCTTCCTTGAAGGGGATGACGGCAACGCGCGGATGGGATCCTGCATCGTACGCTTCCGTATGTTCGCGCAGCATCCGCCCGTAGACCGCGGCGACTTCGCTTCGCGCTTGTGCCATTGTGGCGCCGGGCGCAAGCCGCGCGATCATCTCGGTCATGCGATGCGAGCGATTCTGCACCATGAACGCGCTGGTGTGGTGCGGGCTGACGACCATGTTGAGGAGGGCATCCACACGGTCGGGAAAGAACGGCGCGGGCTGGAGCACGCCGATCACCGTCACCGAGTTGCCGTCCAGCCGCACCTGCTTCCCGACAACGGCGGAATCTCCGCCGAAGCGTCTGATCCAGAACTCGTGGGTCAGGACCATCACCGGAGGGACACCGATCCCGTCGTCGCTCGGCTCCGTGACCCTGCCCAGCACCGGTGCGAGCCCCATGACTTCGAAGAAGTTGCCGGTGACGAGCCCCATGTCCATGCGGACGGCGACGTTGTCGCCCTGGAGTGTGCCGAACCATGAGGAGTACTCCGCGATGCCGCCCAGCGACGGGACTCCAGCCCGGAACTCGCGGACTTCCGGAACGGAGAAGGTGAGGTTGGCTCTCTCGTCTCCGTCGGCCGACTGCCGCAGGTAGATCAGCCGGTCGCCGTCGCGGTGCGGCAGGGGCTTGAGCAGCACGCCGCGCACGACGCTGAAGATCGCCGTGTTGGCGCCGATGCCGAGCGCCAGCGTGACGAGGACCACCACGCTGAAGGCGCGGCTGTGACTCAGCGCGCGTACGGCATACCTGATGTCGGCAGCGATGCCTTCGACCCAGGGCAGCCCACGCTGATCCCGAATGGCCTCGACGGCCTGGGTGAGCCCCCCGGAACCGAGCAGCGCCCGACGCCGCGCTTCATCCGGATGCATGCCACGCCGGATGTTCTCGGCGGTCTCCATCTCGAGATGTGATTGCAGCTCATCGCGGAGGTCGTCGTCCGCGCGGTGTCCGGCGAAGACGCCGGCGAGGCGCGCGAGCGCGGCGCGAACGTATCTCATGGCGCCTCCCGTCGCGGTGCGAGAAAGGCGGCGATGAGATCGGCGGTGCGATGCCATTCCCGGGCTTCGCGCGCCAGTTGCCGGCGCCCCGCGGCAGTGAGCGTGTAGTACTTGGCGCGGCGATTGTTCTCGGACTGGCCCCACGCGGCGGTGACAAAACCTTCCTGTTCGAGCTTGAGGAGCGCGGGGTACAGCGTGCCATAGTTGAGTGTGAGGCGATGCTTGCTCGTTTCCTCGATGCGGCGACAGACGCCGTAGCCATGCAGCGGCCCGAGGACCTCGAGGGTCTTGAGAATCATCAGGGCAAGGGTGCCCTGCTGCACGTCCAGCTTTTCCGCCATCGTTCCGTCCTATGGGAATCCAATACGACGGTAACGTCCGGGGCCGGATCACGCAATAGATGTCTCGTCGGGATGTTTCAATCGTTGCAAGTCAATGGCTGCGTTCTAGCTCGCCTCTTCTGGGATTGGGATGAAACCCTGCGACGCGCGCAGCCGTCCCGGTGCTGAGACCGTCCAGCGTTTGACGATCCGTTCTTGGAATGGATGGTGGTTCCGTGCGGACTGGGCGATGGGGCGAGCGCTCGGCCTCACCGACTATTGGAAAGGCGTCACATGCGCTTTGCGACCATGTTCAGAGCAGCCGCGGGATTGGCTCTCTCCGGCGCATTCTCGGTGGCGCTCCAGGCGCAATCGCCGGTATTCCCGACAAATGCGCCCCTCGACAGTCTGATCACGCAGTAGATGGCTGATGCGGGCATCATGGGGCTCGGTGCCGCCGTGATCATCAACCGTCAGGTCGTGTGGATGCAGGGGTATGGCTTCGCCGATCAGCCGCGCACGCGGCCGTTCACCCCGCACACGATCATGAACGTCGGCTCGATCGCCAAGCCCTTCACCGGCGTGGCAATGATGCGCGCGGTCCATGAGGGGAAGCTCTCGCTCGACGAGGACATCAACACCTACCTGCCGTTCCGGGTAGTGAACCCGCACCACCCGGGCGAGAAAATCACACTTCGGCACCTCGCGACGCACACCTCCGGGATTACGGACCGGTGGGAAGTCTACTCGGGGACCTACCACTACGGTGGCGACTCACCCGTGCCCCTCGGTCAGTTCCTCGAGCAGTACTTCGCACCTGACGGCAAGAATTACTCGCGCGAGAACTTCCTGAACGCCAGGCCGGAGACGCAACGCGACTACTCCAACATCGGGGCAGGTCTCGCAGGTTATATCGTCGAGCGCGCCTTCGGTGAACCCCTCAACGCCTACACGCGCAAGCACATCTTTGCGCCGTTGCGGATGACGCGCACCGGGTGGTTCCTGTCCGAGATCGATCTCGCGAACCACTCCACGCTCTTCGTCTCGCAGAATGGCCACATCATTCCCATCCCGCTCTACGGCGGCACGACCTACCCCGACGGAGGAGTCCGCACCTCGGTCGCGGATCTCTCCAGGTTCTTCATCGCCCTGCTGAATGGGGGAGAGTATCAGGGGACGCGCATCCTGGACGCCAGAATGGCGGCGGAGATGCAGCGCTTCCAGTTCACCGATGCGAATCGGCCGGAGAATTTCCCAGCCCAGGAAGGGAACTCAGGCCTCTTCTGGCGGACGAAGTTCAGTGGCACGCGGGTCGGCCATGGCGGCAACGATCCGGGGCTGCAGACGGAGATGCTCTCGGATCTCGCCAGAGAGGTCGGCGTCATCCTTTTCATGAACACCTCGGTCAGCGGGCCCGATCAACGTGCGGCTTCCGTCATCTTTGATGCGCTGTGGAAGTACGCCGAATCGTTGCGGGCAGGCGGGAGGTAGTCGCAACTGGCTGGCCGATGGAGATCCGCCAGATCAGGCGACTGCCCCCGCATCACCTGCGTGGCGCATGCGTGGTCAGTGCGCGCCTTCACACGGCAGGCGTGTCGGGCCGGGGCGCGACGCGCCGCGGCGGACCGCCTCCGGCGACCCGAGAACGTAGCGCTCGCCTCTGAGATAGCGCACCACATCCCACGCATCCAGCGCGAGACAAACGGTCAGGCAGGCCAGCAGGATGTACAGGTAGCCGGCAAGGAAGGGCTCGACGGCAAGCGTGACGGCTGGCCCCACGAGTTCGGAGGATAGCCGGAGGGCGATATAGACCAGCAAAGGGGCCCAGGGCACCAGGTGTGCAACGCCCAGGAGCCGTGTAAGCCCGCGCTGTCTGACCATGAGCCATGCGAGCAAGGGGCCGGAAGCAGCGTAGGCGAGCAGAATCCATCGGGCCGCGGGGTCCGCCGCAAATGCGAACGCGGCGAGGAAGACGGCGTTCAGAAAGAAGAGCCAGCACTTCACCCACGGTTTCAGCGACAGCCACGAAGCGGCAATGTGCTGGAACGTGCTACGGGAATCTGACATCAAGAGACCTTTCAAGGAAACGATCCACCGGGCGGCGGGACGATCACGGACTCCGCGGCTTCAACTCCCACAGCACATTGACGATACGCCACTCCCCGTTCCAGCGCGCCATCTGCTTGCAATCGATCCAGCCTGCCATTGTCGCCCGCACGCTGGCCACGTTGCCGTAGATGTCGAGGATCACCACATCCTTCTGCTGCTGGGCCTTCGGGGTCTGCTTGCCGTAGCCCGCTTCCGCCCCCTTGATCAGTCGCGCGGCATCCATCTGTTCCAGCCGCGAATGGCCGGCGCTATCGGTGTGGACGATTCGCTTGACCAGTTCCGGGTGCAGGGCCCGCGTCATCCGTTGAGCGTTCCCTTCGTACCAGCCCTCCACATAGTTGAGCGCCGTGACTCGGATCGCGGCGCTGTCCGCGGCTGACTGGGCAGCGGCGGGAGCGACGGGAAGCAACAGGATGAACGTCGTGAGCAACGGAAGGGCGGCGCGCATCAGGAGGCTCCGGATGGGGATGCGCCTCCGACGGATATCGGCGGGGGCCGGTTTCGAGCCGCCTATTTGAGTGGCGACAAGGGGTATCCTTGCCGCCAACCTGCAGGGCCCTGCTTATCACACTGTTGGGCAGCTCGTCCTGCTACCGCCGCATCAGCCGCAGGGCGAAGTCCCGCCCCAACCCCTGGGGATAGGCCAGCGTGATCCAGAAGAGCGCCAGCGATTCGAGCTGCCGGGCCCGGGAGAGCGGGCCCAGGTCGACCATGTCGAACCCCAGCCCCTCCCCCAGCTGGCGAACCACCGCCTTGCCCGGAGCATCGTCGCCGCAGTACGGCATCATGGCGGCACCGTCCGGGTAGGCCGGGGTGAGGTAGTTGTTGGCTCCCGTGGTATTGAAGCACTTGACCACAAGGGCGCCGGGCGCGGCGCGCTGGATCTCCTCCGCCCCGGAGGTCTCACTCCCCACGGCGAGGCCGGCAAGATTTGGCAGCAGCGGATTGGTCGCGTCGACCACCACCTTTCCCCGCAGCTCCAGTCCGTGCACCGTGGCCAACGTGACATCCCATGGTGTCGCCAGCACTACGACTTCGGCGCCCTGCACCGCCTGGGCAACCGGCAGCGCTGTCGCCCCGGTTTCCGTGAGCAGAGCGGCAAGCTTGGCGCTCCCGGGCTCCCGCGCCCCGAAGCAGGTGTGACCCTGCCGGCAAACCCGCGGCCGAGATTGCCGCCAACCGACCCCGCCCCGATAATGGTGATGCGCATCGCGGCTGCTCCAGCGAGTGTGAGAAGAGATCGCTGCTGATGCAGCCGTCAGCTGCCACCTGCTACCTGCCACCTGCCACCTGCTACCTGCTACCTGCTACCTGCCACCTGCTACACCCCCAGCGCCTCGATGACCAGCCGGGCCACGGCGGCACCCGAGTACTGCTGCTGCCCCGTCACCAGGCGGCCGTCGCGAAAGGCAAACTCACGCCAAGCCGGCGCGGTGATAAAGTTGACACCCAGCTTCTTGGCCGCATCCTCGATCCGGAAGGGCATGACCTTCTGCCCCACCATCGCGTCGGCCAGGTCCTCCTCGCTGTTGGCGAAGCCGGTGATGGTCCGTCCCCGGATCAGCGGCGTGCCATCCGCCAGCTTCACGTAGAGCAGTGCCGCCACGCCGTGACAGAGTGCCGCGGTCACCTTGCCGGCGGTGTAGAAACCCGCCAGCAGCGCGTGAAGCGCCGGCTCGGTGGGAAAGGTGAACATCGGCGACTGGCCGCCACACACGACCACGGCATCATAGTCCTCGACGCGACAGTCGGCGACGCGGCGGGTGTCAGCCAGCAGTGCGGCGTGGGTCGGAGAGGCGAGAAAGCCCAGGCTCAGCAGATCGTCCGCGGAGTAGCCGCTGGCGTCGCGCGGATCGCTGTAGCCGTCCAGCTCGATGCGGCCCCCCTTGGGACTGGCCAGCGTGACACTGTACCCGGTCGCGGTGAACGTCACCCAGGGATGGATCAGCTCGGAGGCCCAGAATCCGACGGGCCAGCCGAGCGTGGTGGAGACGGCGGGATTGGCGGCGACCATCAGGATGCGCTTCGGCGCAGCGGTCGCAGTATTGATCGTGGCGCTCATGGGTGCTCCGGAATGTCAGCAACGGGTGGTCTGGACAGCGGACCCACGACTGTAGATGCTGTACACTCCTGCCGGCAAGTAGATACCGGTCAGTGCCATACTTACCTCGGAGTGCCCATGGCTCCCGTGAAAGGGGCAAAAGCCCGGCCGTTCGCCGGCATCCCCGGCAGCCAGTTGCTGCTGGGCCTGCTGGCGGACAAGTGGACGATCCCCGTCATCCATGTGCTGGCACGCGGCACGCGGCGGTTCGGCGAGCTGCACCGCTAGCTGGGTACGGTGTCGCAGAAGATGCTGACCCAGTGTCTCCGGCGCCTGGAATAGCATGGCATCGTGGAGCGCACGGTCTACCCCGTCATCCCGCCTCATGTGGATTACGCCCTGACCCCACTGGGCCGGAGACTCAATGAACCGCTGGCGGGACTGTGCAGCTGGGTGGAGAAGCACGGGCGGGGCCTGGTCCGCTGCACCCGGAAGGAAACTGCCGCCGCCGAGTGAGGCCGGGCAGGAAAGGAAACGGCGCGGGCATCCTCAGGATGTCCGCGCCGTTCTGCCTAGCCGTTCGTGGATCAGACCGGCCCAGCTGTCCGCACGACCGTAAAGGCGCCGCAGGCGGTGAACAGCACATCCACAGTCGACTCCACGCCATTCCGGGTCACCATCAGCATCACCTGACCGGCATCAATCCTCGGCTCGACGGTGCAGGCGGGATTGTAGTGCATCGGGGTGATGGTGCTGGTCACCACCGACCAGGAACGGTTGCCCCGCGCCCAGGTGCCGGTCCCGTTGACGGCCCAATTGCCGGCGGGCAGCGGGAAGCCCAGCACGATGGACCCGGCAAGATCCGCGGTGAAGTGACCCACCCAGTCGCGGGTATGCGTGGTCGAGCGGCCCAGCGGGTGGGTCCGGACGGTCACGAAGTTGGTGAGGGTATGGCCCAGCGTGTCACTGCTCGCGCCCCACTCGCGGGTGCCGTTGTCCACCGCACCGAAGCTCCGGGCCGGAAAGGGCACGTTGGTGCGGCTGCGGCCGAAGTTGGTGAAGACGTGGCGCACACCAAGGCTGGCAACTGTCGGCTGGGCATCGAGGAAATCGATCGTCCCGCTGAGCGAGTCGATGATGTTGCCGTTGGCCCGGGTGAAGACGCAGTCGGCATAGTCGAACCGTACCGAGTCGGGCACGATGTCGGCATCGGAGCTGATCGGCGCCGCGGGACTGATGGTGACGCAGGGGGACTGGGGCGGCGAATTGACCGAGACACCACCAACGGAGGCGGTGCTGAGGCTCAAGCCGGACAGGGCATCAAAGGCGGAGGCGTCGGCCAGCCCGGTGAAGTCATCGGCCGCATCGTCGGCCAGGGACTGGGCTTCTGTGGATGTCATCAGGTTGCTGCTGGCGGAGGGGCTGTTGCTGTCGCTGCAGCCGGCGAGCACCAGGGTCAGCGCCAGGCCGGTTGCGGCGCCCAGCGGGCGGAGGCGAGTCAACATGGGAAAGCTCCTTCTTGAGTTGTGTCACGAGGGGTCGGCCAGCTTCACCGCCACAGACGACACCTCCCTCCGGTTGTTAAGGTGTGATTTGGCTCACAGGTCGTTGGGCGGTGGCGGGGCAGGCTCGACACTCCGAGGCGGTATCAACGCCCACGGTCTCACCGGACCGGACTTCTACCCCTGGCCCATCTGGAGCAGCAGTCGCCTGGAGGCGACCAGGCGATACCCATCGGTCAGGAGCTCGCCCAGCTCCCGCCAGTCGGGCTTGTCATCGAGCCAAACACCGACCCAGCCGCTCGGGCCGACATACGCAGGCACGAAAAACCGGTGCGGTGCCGCCCGGATCATCAACCCCTGGTTGCCCGGGGCGGCCTTCAACCAGACCGCCGCGCGCCCGTCGCCATGATGATTGCCAGCCGCGGCGTACATCGCGAACATCTTGTTGCGCACCCGGAAGGTGGGAGCTTCCCAAGCCTCCACCTCATGCGCCTCCGGCAGGCTGAGACACAGCTTCCGGAGGCGCGTGAGTGGGGCTGGGGGCATGCGGGTCTCCCTGCTACTTGAGCCCCGCGACGACTCCGCGGATCCGCCCCTTCTGCGCCTCGGGCGCGAGCTCCAGCGCCTTCTGGTACAGGGTCAGCGCTTCCTTCTTGTTGCCCTGCGCCGCAAGCGCTTCCCCGAGGCTGTCGTACACATTCCATGACTTGGGGTAGTCACGCACGTTCTTGCGGAACAGCGCGATCGCTTCGTCCTTCTTGCCCTCCCCCAGCAGCTGGTAGCCCACCGCATTCACATCCGCCTCCGTGGCAACCGCCATCGCTCGCTCCCGCAGCGCCGCTGCGCCAGCGGTATTACCCTGCCGCGCCATGATGTTCGACTGGAGCCGCAGGTTGGCAAAGGTGGGTGCGATCTGCACCGCACTGTCGGCCCACGCTGCCGCCAGGTCAAGCCGTGTGTTATGCATCAGGGCCCACCGCCCCGCTTCGGCCCAGATCTGGGGCCAGAAGCGCGGCAGCCCGCGAATCTGCTGCTGGATGCTATCGATGACGACGTCGTTGGTCGCGACGGTGATGGGAATAATGACCGCCAGCTTCTCCCAGTGCAGCGCCAGCGTCACCGAGGTGTCGGACATTTCATCCATGGTGTACTGCAGCCGATCGATGTAGTCGGCCGGCCGGGTCGGCACGGTGACTCGCGCCGCGTCCTCGGATGGCCTGTAGGAAAAGCTGCCCCAGGCGTTCGACTCCCGGCTCAGGATCAGGGTCCAGGTCGAGCTGGTGGGGATCATGTGCAGACCATAGCGCCCGGCCGGGAGCCGGGTGGTGCCGATCCGGAACGGCGAAGTCACCGCAAGCACGGTGTTCTCGTTGGCACCGGCGCGCCAGACGCTGTCCATCGGGACCAGGCCGCCCCAGATCTTTCTCCCCTTCACCGCCGGCCGGTCATACGACAGGCTGATGGTGCTCAGCCCGACCGTCTGCGACACCGTCGCACGCGGGCTTTCCTTCGGGGTGACGAGGACCGGTGCCCCCGCCTGGGCATGAAGGACGACTGGGACGGCGGGCAGGAGCGCCAGCAGCAGGGCAAGCGCGCCGTTCAGCGCACGAGAATGCAACATGCAACCTCCGAGAGGGATGGGGCGGTAATGGCAAGCAACCGGGTCTGTACGGGCCTCAGCCGGAAGAGGTTACGCGTTTCAGATCGAGTCGCCCGACGCCCCGGAGATGGGGCCCGCCCGGGGTCGCTGGGAGCGGGGACTTCACCAGAAGCCGGGAGGTGATCGCGGAGTCATGGGGAGGTGGACCCGATCCCTACCTACACTGAGCGGTAACGGCGGGAGACGCTGGACTACCCCCGGTCGCTGTAGCGGCTCTTCGCATCAAACTCGTCAATCCGTAGCTGCGGGATGCTCCCGCCATAAACATTTTCGGCGAGCCACTCGAGTTCGGCCGCCTGCCCTGCCATTCGCAGCTCACAATACCACGCCTTCGGGCGGCCGTCCTTGCCGTCGTTCCACTTGTAGCGACGATTCCTGAGAGCATCCTTATAGGCAAACGATGCCTGCTCCGCCCAGATCCGCACCGACTTCTGCCGCGCGGAAACGAGCAGCTGCTGCATCGGGAGCGCGCCCCCCTCCAGCGGTGTTGCCAGCAGGTGGATCAGCGCCACGCAGTCGTGATCCGCCTGATGCGCGCCGTAGAACATCCCGCACTGCTTCATCAGCAGGAATTCGAGCGCCCCCGAGCGGCTCCCCGCCCCGCGCCACGGCACGTCCTGCTGCGAGCAGGCCCAGTGCTTCTCCTTGAACAGCGGCATGCGCCGCTCCATGAAGCCCCGGTCGAACCGCGCGTTATGCGCGATGATCAGCGCGGCAGGCCCGACGAAGCGCTCCACCGCGGCGTCATCGATCCGCTTCCCTTTCACATCGGCATCGGTGATGCCGGTGAGGGCGACCACCTCGGCGGGAATCGGCCGGCCAGGATCCTCGAGGAAGGTGAGCGGAGTGCCCACGCCATAGATGGCGCCGGATTCGGGGGCAAACTCGAAGGGTACGAGCGCAAGCTGGATGATTGCGTCGCGCCCAGACTCGAGCCCAGTGGTCTCGACATCGAGCGCAACGGCGGTCTTGGTGGGGGTGCCGTCGGCGGCGTGGTAGGAACGGACCGGCTGGAGCCGGCGCAGCACCCGATAGTCGCCGGTGGCTTCGAGGGCGGCGGCGAGCTTTTCGGGGTCGGACCCAGGAGAGTGCGTCATCGCCAGCCGGGGTGCGGGATGAGGCGCGGAAAAGCGATGCGACGCCTCAGTGCGCGTCGAACCAGAGATCGATGTCGTAATGAATCGTGATCTCCTCGCCCTCGGCGATCGGACGGAGCGCCGCGAGGATCATGCACTGGCGTTCGTAGTCGGGCCAGACGCCGGCGTTGGCGGTTTCGGCGTGATTCACCAGGCTCACCAGCCCGAATGCCACGGCACCCCGCCAGTCCTCGTCCCCATCCCAGTGGAAGTAGTGATGGCCGAGCGGCGTCTCTTCGAGCAGCGAGGCCTGCGCGGCGTCGATGATGGCGACGGGAGCCATCTCGATCACTTCGTCCTCCGCGATGGCCCGGGCGGCGAAGAGCCCACGTCCCTTGATGGCATCGTTGCGGACGACCACCGGGGCGGACTCGGGCGAGACGATCACAGCGAGGGACATGGGACCGCGGTGGTGAGGGCAGGGAGCTTATTTGCGCCAGGCAGTCGCCAGGCGCAGCGTCGCAGAACAGGGCGTCAAGCTAATCCGGCCGCGTACTCTTGTCATGACGTCGATGCCGCCTGGCCATGCGGTGCCACACGGTAGAGCGCCTCAAGTAGCTCTGGATATTGAGGATGCTCAGCGTGCGGTTGCTGATGATGATGATGATGATCCTGGTGGCGATGACGCTCGGCGTGCGGTAGATGCTGCTGATGCCCCTGTTCCTGCCGCCGTGGGTGCTCGCGCCGTCGATGATCTCCATCAGCTCTCCCGCATGGGGCGGCAGCGCCCGACGGTGAGAGGTTTCGCCTCCCGCTTCAGCGCTGTGGAGTGCCGGTCCTGAATCCCACAGGACGGCTTGCAAATCGGCGGATCGGCAGGTATTTTCGCTTTTCGCGAAACGCGAAACACCTTATCGGACATGGAGATATGAGGCAAGTCGTCCTTCGACCCCACGACGTCGCCGTTGCCCTGGAGCTGGCGTTACGGCCCGAGGAGGGTTTCGTGCCACTGGCCGACGCGGTCGGCGTGAGCCTGAGTGAGGCACATGGCGCGGTGAAACGACTGACCCAGGCAGGATTGCTGAGCCAGGAGCGGCGCCGAGTAGTACCCTCGGCGCTCCTGGATTTCATCGCATCAGGAATCCCGCGCGCATTTCCGGCGTCGGTGGGTGCGGAGACCCGAGGCGTCCCAACCGCGACCTCCGGCCCGAGTCTGGCCATGGAGTTTCCGAAGGCACAGCGATACGTCTGGCCGAGTTCGGAGGGCCACGCCCGCGGTCAAAGCCTGACCCCGCTCTACCCAAAGGCCACGAAAGTTGGGGTCAGGCGTGACGATCTCTATACGCTGCTGACCCTCGTCGACGCCGTCCGAGTAGGGCAGGCGCGGGAGCGCGAGCGGGCGCGGGAGTTGATCGGCGAGCGTCTCATCAGGGCGAATCCGGAACGACCGGCGTGAGTAACGGTCCCAATCGCGGTCAGCTGGAAAGGGTGGTCCGCCAGCTGGGCTCACTGCTTGAGGAGGTTGTGATCGTCGGTGGACAGGTGGCCGAACTGCTCGTGACGGACCCGGCGGCAACCCGAGTCCGACCGACGGATGATGTGGATGTCGTGGTCGCGGCCACGACCCGCACGGCGTACAATGCGGTAGGAGAGAGGTTGCGTGGCCTGGGATTCCGGGAAGACGTACGACCTGGGGCCCCACTCTGCCGATGGCAGGCAGCGGGCGAGCTCGTGCTAGACGTGATGCCGATCAGTGAGGAGATTTCTGGGATTCTCGAACCCATGGTATCAAGAGGTGCTGGACACCGCGACGCGATACCCGCTGACGACGGATCTCTCGATTCGGATCGCGGCTGCCCCAGCATACCTGGCCACAAAATGGGCGGCATTCGATGGCCGTGGTCGTGGTGACCACGTCGGCAGCCACGACATCGAAGATATCATCACGGTCGTGGCGGGCCGCGAGGAAATCCTGGACGAAATCGAACGGTCGTCGGTGCGTCTGATCGATTTTCTGGCCAAACGAACGCGTGCTTTCCTCACTCACCCCGATGGGGCCGACGCGATCGAAGGCGCGCTGCCAGACGCCCGCTTCGACCCAACACTGGTGGGTCGAGTTCGCGGCCGGCTTGAGGCGATTGGTCGCATGTCCGTCCGCTTGTCCAGGCCAGGCTGAACTCAACCAGGCGTGACCCTCCCAGCCAGGGAGTGTTCTCCGGTACACAGTGGCTGGGGAGGGAATTGGCCCGGGCCACTGGCCGGCGAGGGCGCACTCCTGGAGACAGAAAACCCTCCCCATGCAGGAGGGTTCCGCACAACAGAGTGGCTGGGGAGGGAATTGAACCCCCGACACGCGGATTTTCAGTCCGCTGCTCTACCAACTGAGCTACCCAGCCGGGAAGGGGGCGGAATATAAGCCGGGACCGGCGTGCGGGGAAACCGGCGGTCAGCTGTCAGCCGCCCGGCTCCGGCCTGCAGGGATTCCTCGCTGCGCTCGGAATGACAGGCGCTCCCGACCGCCTACTCCCCACCGCCCCGCGCCCGCTCCACCGAACCATTCCTCCGCCCGCGTCGTTCTACCGTTGACCCGACCGGAGCCACCCCATGTTCCTCAAGCCGTCCCTCGCCCTCGTCATCGCCCTTGCCGGCGGCACCGTCGCCCTGACCACGCTGAACATCGTGGCCCAGGATGGGGCCTCCGCCCTGCTCCGCCCCCGATCCCACATCCAGCGCAGCGATCCCGGCCTTGGCACCGGCCATGCCGCCCCCGCCTGGCGCAACACCAGCTGGCTCAACACCCAGGATGGCAAGCCGCTCACGGTCGCCAGTCTCAAGGGCCGAGTCGTCCTGCTCAACTTCTGGACCTTCACCTGCTACAACTGCCGCGGCGCACTGCCCTCGATGGTGGCGTTCGACCAGCAGTACCGCAGTCAGGGCCTCACCGTCATCGGGATCCACAGCCCGGAGTTCCCGCCCTACGGTGGGGAGCACGACAGGAAAAATGTCGCCGACGCGCTGACCCGCCACGAGATCGGCTACGCCAACGCGCAGGACAACGACCACGCCACCTGGAATCTCTACAACATCCAGTACTGGCCGAGCTACGTACTCATCGATCGGACCGGGAAGATCCGCTGGGAAGGGTACGGCGAGTTCCACCTGGGCGACGGCAACCATCGCGACGTCGACAGCCGCATCCGCACCCTGCTCGCGGAGACAGTTCCGGCGAGCTGACCCCGGAATTCGCCACCCATGCTCGTCCTTCTGCTCCTGGCCATCGGCTTCCTGGCCTGGTCCAACGGCGCCAACGACAACTTCAAGGGTGTCGCCAGTCTGTTCGGCAGCGGCACGATGGGGTATTGGGCCGCGCTGGCGTGGGCAACGGTGACGACGTTCGCCGGCTCTATCGCCTCGGTCTTTCTCGCCGTAGAGCTGCTGAAGACCTTTTCCGGCAAGGGGCTCGTCCCCGACACGCTCGCTGTCTCCGGTGACTACGTCCTCGCCGTGGCGCTCGGTGCCGGCCTCACGGTGATCCTCGCCACCCGGCTCGGCTTTCCCGTCTCGACCACGCATGCGCTTACCGGTGCCATGATCGGCGCCGGCTGGGCGGCCGTCGGACCGGCGGTGCAGCTCGGGGTTCTCGGCAAGCTCATCCTGCTGCCGCTGCTGCTGAGCCCGCTCCTCGCGATGGCGATCGGATCGGGGATCTATCTTGCCACCCGCGCCGGGTGCCAGCAACTCGGGATCACCGGGGAGTGGTGCCTCTGCGTGGGAGCGGAACGGCTGCTGGTCCCGATCAGCCCGTCCGCCGCGGCGCTCGCGGCGTCGCCCCCGGCCGGATCCACCCCGACGAGCATCACCACCGGTACCATCGGTGAGTGCACCCGGCGCTATGCCGGACAATTCCTCGGCGTAAGCGCGCAATCAGTGGTCGATGCCGCACACATCACCAGCGCCGGCATCGTCAGCTTCGCCCGCGGACTCAACGACACGCCCAAGATGGCGGCGCTGCTCCTCGTCCTCCCGGCGCTTTCGATCCCGGCGGGCATGCTCACCATTGCGCTGGCGATCATGGTTGGCGGCCTGCTCGGTGGGCGGCGGGTGGCGGAGACGATGAGCCACAAGCTCACCTCCCTCACCCCGGGTCAGGGACTCGCGGCCAATCTCGCCACCGGCATGCTGGTCCTCGCGGCCAGCCTGTTCGGTCTCCCGGTCTCCACCACGCACGTCTCGGTCGGCTCGATCGTCGGGGTCGGAGTCACCAACCGTTCCGCCAACCTCGCCGTCGTCCGCCAGGTGCTGCTCTCCTGGGTGGTGACGCTTCCCTGCGCCGCCCTGGCTGGTGGCGCGGGCTACTGGCTCGCCGGGCGACTCCAGTGATTCCGGAGCGGAGCGGACGGGGTACATTCCTCCAGTCCCCTGTCGCTGGAGTGGTGTCGATGAGCGTGAGTCCCACCTTCAAGACCTTCGTGCTGGAACAGCTCGGCCGCGTGGCTGGCGATGTCCGCGCCCGCAGCATGTTCGGCGGGGTCGGCATCTATTCCGGCCAGCTCTTCTTTGCGCTGATCGACGATGACATCCTCTATCTCAAGGTGGACGACACCAACCGTCCCGACTTCGAGGCTCGCGGGCTCGGACCGTTCCAGCCCTTCGGCGACGGCGGCGAAGTGATGCAGTACTACGCGCTCTCGGCCGACCTGCTGGAGGACGCCGAGTCGCTGGAGGAGTGGGTGGAAAAGGCGATCGCGGTGGCGCAGCGCAAGAAGAGCCGGAAGCCGTCGCCAAAGCGGAGCGCGGCACCCGCCGAGGCACCGAAGAAGAAGCCCCGCGCGTGAACCGCTCGATCTGGCTGCCTTTTCTTGCCCTGCTCTCCCTGGCCTGCGCGACCGGCGCACCAGCCAAACGGGTGCTGGTGCGGGCGGAGCAGGTCGCCGAGGGAGATTCCATCAGGTTGCGACTGGTGCCGGTGGCGGGGGCGCGAATCAACGCGCAGCTGCTCCCGGCATTCACCCGGCGGGATGGTGTGCTGTTCCGGCTCGACTCTCCCGATCGGGATGCCGACGGGAGCTATTTCACCTCACCGCCCTCGGTGCTGCTGGATGCGCCGGCGCGGGGCACGATTCTGTCCAGCGTCTGCCCGGACAAGGAAGCAGTGTGTCTGCCGGTGGAGGTGAGGGTTGGGGATTAGGCGGTGGGGCGGTGGGGCGCGGATGCGGGCGGTAGTAGGGGCCGCATGCATGCGGCCCCTACTACCGCCCGCATCCGCGCCCCACCGCCCCACCGCCTAATCCCCAACCCTCACCTCCACCGGCAGACACACTGCTTCCTTGTCCGGGCAGACGCTGGACAGAATCGTGCCCCGCGCCGGCGCATCCAGCAGCACCGAGGGCGGTGAGGTGAAATAGCTCCCGTCGGCATCCCGATCGGGAGAGTCGAGCCGGAACAGCACACCATCCCGCCGGGTGAATGCCGGGAGCAGCTGCGCGTTGATTCGCGCCCCCGCCACCGGCACCAGTCGCAACCTGATGGAATCTCCCTCGGCGACCTGCTCCGCCCGCACCAGCACCCGTTTGGCTGGTGCGCCGGTCGCGCAGGCCAGGGAGAGCAGGGCAAGAAAAGGCAGCCAGATCGAGCGGTTCACGCGCGGGGCTTCTTCTTCGGTGCCTCGGCGGGTGCCGCGCTCCGCTTTGGCGACGGCTTCCGGCTCTTCTTGCGCTGCGCCACCGCGATCGCCTTTTCCACCCACTCCTCCAGCGACTCGGCGTCCTCCAGCAGGTCGGCCGAGAGCGCGTAGTACTGCATCACTTCGCCGCCGTCGCCGAAGGGCTGGAACGGTCCGAGCCCGCGAGCCTCGAAGTCGGGACGGTTGGTGTCGTCCACCTTGAGATAGAGGATGTCATCGTCGATCAGCGCAAAGAAGAGCTGGCCGGAATAGATGCCGACCCCGCCGAACATGCTGCGGGCGCGGACATCGCCAGCCACGCGGCCGAGCTGTTCCAGCACGAAGGTCTTGAAGGTGGGACTCACGCTCATCGACACCACTCCAGCGACAGGGGACTGGAGGAATGTACCCCGTCCGCTCCGCTCCGGAATCACTGGAGTCGCCCGGCGAGCCAGTAGCCCGCGCCACCAGCCAGGGCGGCGCAGGGAAGCGTCACCACCCAGGAGAGCAGCACCTGGCGGACGACGGCGAGGTTGGCGGAACGGTTGGTGACTCCGACCCCGACGATCGAGCCGACCGAGACGTGCGTGGTGGAGACCGGGAGACCGAACAGGCTGGCCGCGAGGACCAGCATGCCGGTGGCGAGATTGGCCGCGAGTCCCTGACCCGGGGTGAGGGAGGTGAGCTTGTGGCTCATCGTCTCCGCCACCCGCCGCCCACCGAGCAGGCCGCCAACCATGATCGCCAGCGCAATGGTGAGCATGCCCGCCGGGATCGAAAGCGCCGGGAGGACGAGGAGCAGCGCCGCCATCTTGGGCGTGTCGTTGAGTCCGCGGGCGAAGCTGACGATGCCGGCGCTGGTGATGTGTGCGGCATCGACCACTGATTGCGCGCTTACGCCGAGGAATTGTCCGGCATAGCGCCGGGTGCACTCACCGATGGTACCGGTGGTGATGCTCGTCGGGGTGGATCCGGCCGGGGGCGACGCCGCGAGCGCCGCGGCGGACGGGCTGATCGGGACCAGCAGCCGTTCCGCTCCCACGCAGAGGCACCACTCCCCGGTGATCCCGAGTTGCTGGCACCCGGCGCGGGTGGCAAGATAGATCCCCGATCCGATCGCCATCGCGAGGAGCGGGCTCAGCAGCAGCGGCAGCAGGATGAGCTTGCCGAGAACCCCGAGCTGCACCGCCGGTCCGACGGCCGCCCAGCCGGCGCCGATCATGGCACCGGTAAGCGCATGCGTGGTCGAGACGGGAAAGCCGAGCCGGGTGGCGAGGATCACCGTGAGGCCGGCACCGAGCGCCACGGCGAGGACGTAGTCACCGGAGACAGCGAGCGTGTCGGGGACGAGCCCCTTGCCGGAAAAGGTCTTCAGCAGCTCTACGGCGAGAAAGACCGAGGCGATAGAGCCGGCGAACGTCGTCACCGTTGCCCACGCCAGCGCGGCCCAATACCCCATCGTGCCGCTGCCGAACAGACTGGCGACACCCTTGAAGTTGTCGTTGGCGCCGTTGGACCAGGCCAGGAAGCCGATGGCCAGGAGCAGAAGGACGAGCATGGGTGGCGAATTCCGGGGTCAGCTCGCCGGAACTGTCTCCGCGAGCAGGGTGCGGATGCGGCTGTCGACGTCGCGATGGTTGCCGTCGCCCAGGTGGAACTCGCCGTACCCTTCCCAGCGGATCTTCCCGGTCCGATCGATGAGTACGTAGCTCGGCCAGTACTGGATGTTGTAGAGATTCCAGGTGGCGTGGTCGTTGTCCTGCGCGTTGGCGTAGCCGATCTCGTGGCGGGTCAGCGCGTCGGCGACATTTTTCCTGTCGTGCTCCCCACCGTAGGGCGGGAACTCCGGGCTGTGGATCCCGATGACGGTGAGGCCCTGACTGCGGTACTGCTGGTCGAACGCCACCATCGAGGGCAGTGCGCCGCGGCAGTTGTAGCAGGTGAAGGTCCAGAAGTTGAGCAGGACGACTCGGCCCTTGAGACTGGCGACCGTGAGCGGCTTGCCATCCTGGGTGTTGAGCCAGCTGGTGTTGCGCCAGGCGGGGGCGGCATGGCCGGTGCCAAGGCCGGGATCGCTGCGCTGGATGTGGGATCGGGGGCGGAGCAGGGCGGAGGCCCCATCCTGGGCCACGATGTTCAGCGTGGTCAGGGCGACGGTGCCGCCGGCAAGGGCGATGACGAGGGCGAGGGACGGCTTGAGGAACATGGGGTGGCTCCGGTCGGGTCAACGGTAGAACGACGCGGGCGGAGGAATGGTTCGGTGGAGCGGGCGCGGGGCGGTGGGGAGTAGGCGGTCGGGAGCGCCTGTCATTCCGAGCGCAGCGAGGAATCCCTGCAGGCCGGAGCCGGGCGGCTGACAGCTGACCGCCGGTTTCCCCGCACGCCGGTCCCGGCTTATATTCCGCCCCCTTCCCGGCTGGGTAGCTCAGTTGGTAGAGCAGCGGACTGAAAATCCGCGTGTCGGGGGTTCAATTCCCTCCCCAGCCACTCTGTTGTGCGGAACCCTCCTGCATGGGGAGGGTTTTCTGTCTCCAGGAGTGCGCCCTCGCCGGCCAGTGGCCCGGGCCAATTCCCTCCCCAGCCACTGTGTACCGGAGAACACTCCCTGGCTGGGAGGGTCACGCCTGGTTGAGTTCAGCCTGGCCTGGACAAGCGGACGGACATGCGACCAATCGCCTCAAGCCGGCCGCGAACTCGACCCACCAGTGTTGGGTCGAAGCGGGCGTCTGGCAGCGCGCCTTCGATCGCGTCGGCCCCATCGGGGTGAGTGAGGAAAGCACGCGTTCGTTTGGCCAGAAAATCGATCAGACGCACCGACGACCGTTCGATTTCGTCCAGGATTTCCTCGCGGCCCGCCACGACCGTGATGATATCTTCGATGTCGTGGCTGCCGACGTGGTCACCACGACCACGGCCATCGAATGCCGCCCATTTTGTGGCCAGGTATGCTGGGGCAGCCGCGATCCGAATCGAGAGATCCGTCGTCAGCGGGTATCGCGTCGCGGTGTCCAGCACCTCTTGATACCATGGGTTCGAGAATCCCAGAAATCTCCTCACTGATCGGCATCACGTCTAGCACGAGCTCGCCCGCTGCCTGCCATCGGCAGAGTGGGGCCCCAGGTCGTACGTCTTCCCGGAATCCCAGGCCACGCAACCTCTCTCCTACCGCATTGTACGCCGTGCGGGTCGTGGCCGCGACCACGACATCCACATCATCCGTCGGTCGGACTCGGGTTGCCGCCGGGTCCGTCACGAGCAGTTCGGCCACCTGTCCACCGACGATCACAACCTCCTCAAGCAGTGAGCCCAGCTGGCGGACCACCCTTTCCAGCTGACCGCGATTGGGACCGTTACTCACGCCGGTCGTTCCGGATTCGCCCTGATGAGACGCTCGCCGATCAACTCCCGCGCCCGCTCGCGCTCCCGCGCCTGCCCTACTCGGACGGCGTCGACGAGGGTCAGCAGCGTATAGAGATCGTCACGCCTGACCCCAACTTTCGTGGCCTTTGGGTAGAGCGGGGTCAGGCTTTGACCGCGGGCGTGGCCCTCCGAACTCGGCCAGACGTATCGCTGTGCCTTCGGAAACTCCATGGCCAGACTCGGGCCGGAGGTCGCGGTTGGGACGCCTCGGGTCTCCGCACCCACCGACGCCGGAAATGCGCGCGGGATTCCTGATGCGATGAAATCCAGGAGCGCCGAGGGTACTACTCGGCGCCGCTCCTGGCTCAGCAATCCTGCCTGGGTCAGTCGTTTCACCGCGCCATGTGCCTCACTCAGGCTCACGCCGACCGCGTCGGCCAGTGGCACGAAACCCTCCTCGGGCCGTAACGCCAGCTCCAGGGCAACGGCGACGTCGTGGGGTCGAAGGACGACTTGCCTCATATCTCCATGTCCGATAAGGTGTTTCGCGTTTCGCGAAAAGCGAAAATACCTGCCGATCCGCCGATTTGCAAGCCGTCCTGTGGGATTCAGGACCGGCACTCCACAGCGCTGAAGCGGGAGGCGAAACCTCTCACCGTCGGGCGCTGCCGCCCCATGCGGGAGAGCTGATGGAGATCATCGACGGCGCGAGCACCCACGGCGGCAGGAACAGGGGCATCAGCAGCATCTACCGCACGCCGAGCGTCATCGCCACCAGGATCATCATCATCATCATCAGCAACCGCACGCTGAGCATCCTCAATATCCAGAGCTACTTGAGGCGCTCTACCGTGTGGCACCGCATGGCCAGGCGGCATCGACGTCATGACAAGAGTACGCGGCCGGATTAGCTTGACGCCCTGTTCTGCGACGCTGCGCCTGGCGACTGCCTGGCGCAAATAAGCTCCCTGCCCTCACCACCGCGGTCCCATGTCCCTCGCTGTGATCGTCTCGCCCGAGTCCGCCCCGGTGGTCGTCCGCAACGATGCCATCAAGGGACGTGGGCTCTTCGCCGCCCGGGCCATCGCGGAGGACGAAGTGATCGAGATGGCTCCCGTCGCCATCATCGACGCCGCGCAGGCCTCGCTGCTCGAAGAGACGCCGCTCGGCCATCACTACTTCCACTGGGATGGGGACGAGGACTGGCGGGGTGCCGTGGCATTCGGGCTGGTGAGCCTGGTGAATCACGCCGAAACCGCCAACGCCGGCGTCTGGCCCGACTACGAACGCCAGTGCATGATCCTCGCGGCGCTCCGTCCGATCGCCGAGGGCGAGGAGATCACGATTCATTACGACATCGATCTCTGGTTCGACGCGCACTGAGGCGTCGCATCGCTTTTCCGCGCCTCATCCCGCACCCCGGCTGGCGATGACGCACTCTCCTGGGTCCGACCCCGAAAAGCTCGCCGCCGCCCTCGAAGCCACCGGCGACTATCGGGTGCTGCGCCGGCTCCAGCCGGTCCGTTCCTACCACGCCGCCGACGGCACCCCCACCAAGACCGCCGTTGCGCTCGATGTCGAGACCACTGGGCTCGAGTCTGGGCGCGACGCAATCATCCAGCTTGCGCTCGTACCCTTCGAGTTTGCCCCCGAATCCGGCGCCATCTATGGCGTGGGCACTCCGCTCACCTTCCTCGAGGATCCTGGCCGGCCGATTCCCGCCGAGGTGGTCGCCCTCACCGGCATCACCGATGCCGATGTGAAAGGGAAGCGGATCGATGACGCCGCGGTGGAGCGCTTCGTCGGGCCTGCCGCGCTGATCATCGCGCATAACGCGCGGTTCGACCGGGGCTTCATGGAGCGGCGCATGCCGCTGTTCAAGGAGAAGCACTGGGCCTGCTCGCAGCAGGACGTGCCGTGGCGCGGGGCGGGGAGCCGCTCGGGGGCGCTCGAATTCCTGCTGATGAAGCAGTGCGGGATGTTCTACGGCGCGCATCAGGCGGATCACGACTGCGTGGCGCTGATCCACCTGCTGGCAACACCGCTGGAGGGGGGCGCGCTCCCGATGCAGCAGCTGCTCGTTTCCGCGCGGCAGAAGTCGGTGCGGATCTGGGCGGAGCAGGCATCGTTTGCCTATAAGGATGCTCTCAGGAATCGTCGCTACAAGTGGAACGACGGCAAGGACGGCCGCCCGAAGGCGTGGTATTGTGAGCTGCGAATGGCAGGGCAGGCGGCCGAACTCGAGTGGCTCGCCGAAAATGTTTATGGCGGGAGCATCCCGCAGCTACGGATTGACGAGTTTGATGCGAAGAGCCGCTACAGCGACCGGGGGTAGTCCAGCGTCTCCCGCCGTTACCGCTCAGTGTAGGTAGGGATCGGGTCCACCTCCCCATGACTCCGCGATCACCTCCCGGCTTCTGGTGAAGTCCCCGCTCCCAGCGACCCCGGGCGGGCCCCATCTCCGGGGCGTCGGGCGACTCGATCTGAAACGCGTAACCTCTTCCGGCTGAGGCCCGTACAGACCCGGTTGCTTGCCATTACCGCCCCATCCCTCTCGGAGGTTGCATGTTGCATTCTCGTGCGCTGAACGGCGCGCTTGCCCTGCTGCTGGCGCTCCTGCCCGCCGTCCCAGTCGTCCTTCATGCCCAGGCGGGGGCACCGGTCCTCGTCACCCCGAAGGAAAGCCCGCGTGCGACGGTGTCGCAGACGGTCGGGCTGAGCACCATCAGCCTGTCGTATGACCGGCCGGCGGTGAAGGGGAGAAAGATCTGGGGCGGCCTGGTCCCGATGGACAGCGTCTGGCGCGCCGGTGCCAACGAGAACACCGTGCTTGCGGTGACTTCGCCGTTCCGGATCGGCACCACCCGGCTCCCGGCCGGGCGCTATGGTCTGCACATGATCCCCACCAGCTCGACCTGGACCCTGATCCTGAGCCGGGAGTCGAACGCCTGGGGCAGCTTTTCCTACAGGCCATCCGAGGACGCGGCGCGAGTCACCGTGCCGACCCGGCCGGCCGACTACATCGATCGGCTGCAGTACACCATGGATGAAATGTCCGACACCTCGGTGACGCTGGCGCTGCACTGGGAGAAGCTGGCGGTCATTATTCCCATCACCGTCGCGACCAACGACGTCGTCATCGATAGCATCCAGCAGCAGATTCGCGGGCTGCCGCGCTTCTGGCCCCAGATCTGGGCCGAAGCGGGGCGGTGGGCCCTGATGCATAACACACGGCTTGACCTGGCGGCAGCGTGGGCCGACAGTGCGGTGCAGATCGCACCCACCTTTGCCAACCTGCGGCTCCAGTCGAACATCATGGCGCGGCAGGGTAATACCGCTGGCGCAGCGGCGCTGCGGGAGCGAGCGATGGCGGTTGCCACGGAGGCGGATGTGAATGCGGTGGGCTACCAGCTGCTGGGGGAGGGCAAGAAGGACGAAGCGATCGCGCTGTTCCGCAAGAACGTGCGTGACTACCCCAAGTCATGGAATGTGTACGACAGCCTCGGGGAAGCGCTTGCGGCGCAGGGCAACAAGAAGGAAGCGCTGACCCTGTACCAGAAGGCGCTGGAGCTCGCGCCCGAGGCGCAGAAGGGGCGGATCCGCGGAGTCGTCGCGGGGCTCAAGTAGCAGGGAGACCCGCATGCCCCCAGCCCCACTCACGCGCCTCCGGAAGCTGTGTCTCAGCCTGCCGGAGGCGCATGAGGTGGAGGCTTGGGAAGCTCCCACCTTCCGGGTGCGCAACAAGATGTTCGCGATGTACGCCGCGGCTGGCAATCATCATGGCGACGGGCGCGCGGCGGTCTGGTTGAAGGCCGCCCCGGGCAACCAGGGGTTGATGATCCGGGCGGCACCGCACCGGTTTTTCGTGCCTGCGTATGTCGGCCCGAGCGGCTGGGTCGGTGTTTGGCTCGATGACAAGCCCGACTGGCGGGAGCTGGGCGAGCTCCTGACCGATGGGTATCGCCTGGTCGCCTCCAGGCGACTGCTGCTCCAGATGGGCCAGGGGTAGAAGTCCGGTCCGGTGAGACCGTGGGCGTTGATACCGCCTCGGAGTGTCGAGCCTGCCCCGCCACCGCCCAACGACCTGTGAGCCAAATCACACCTTAACAACCGGAGGGAGGTGTCGTCTGTGGCGGTGAAGCTGGCCGACCCCTCGTGACACAACTCAAGAAGGAGCTTTCCCATGTTGACTCGCCTCCGCCCGCTGGGCGCCGCAACCGGCCTGGCGCTGACCCTGGTGCTCGCCGGCTGCAGCGACAGCAACAGCCCCTCCGCCAGCAGCAACCTGATGACATCCACAGAAGCCCAGTCCCTGGCCGACGATGCGGCCGATGACTTCACCGGGCTGGCCGACGCCTCCGCCTTTGATGCCCTGTCCGGCTTGAGCCTCAGCACCGCCTCCGTTGGTGGTGTCTCGGTCAATTCGCCGCCCCAGTCCCCCTGCGTCACCATCAGTCCCGCGGCGCCGATCAGCTCCGATGCCGACATCGTGCCCGACTCGGTACGGTTCGACTATGCCGACTGCGTCTTCACCCGGGCCAACGGCAACATCATCGACTCGCTCAGCGGGACGATCGATTTCCTCGATGCCCAGCCGACAGTTGCCAGCCTTGGTGTGCGCCACGTCTTCACCAACTTCGGCCGCAGCCGCACCAACGTGCCCTTTCCGGCCCGGAGCTTCGGTGCGGTGGACAACGGCACCCGCGAGTGGGGCGCGAGCAGTGACACGCTGGGCCATACCCTCACCAACTTCGTGACCGTCCGGACCCACCCGCTGGGCCGCTCGACCACGCATACCCGCGACTGGGTGGGTCACTTCACCGCGGATCTTGCCGGGTCCATCGTGCTGGGCTTCCCGCTGCCCGCCGGCAATTGGGCCGTCAACGGGACCGGCACCTGGGCGCGGGGCAACCGTTCCTGGTCGGTGGTGACCAGCACCATCACCCCGATGCACTACAATCCCGCCTGCACCGTCGAGCCGAGGATTGATGCCGGTCAGGTGATGCTGATGGTGACCCGGAATGGCGTGGAGTCGACTGTGGATGTGCTGTTCACCGCCTGCGGCGCCTTTACGGTCGTGCGGACAGCTGGGCCGGTCTGATCCACGAACGGCTAGGCAGAACGGCGCGGACATCCTGAGGATGCCCGCGCCGTTTCCTTTCCTGCCCGGCCTCACTCGGCGGCGGCAGTTTCCTTCCGGGTGCAGCGGACCAGGCCCCGCCCGTGCTTCTCCACCCAGCTGCACAGTCCCGCCAGCGGTTCATTGAGTCTCCGGCCCAGTGGGGTCAGGGCGTAATCCACATGAGGCGGGATGACGGGGTAGACCGTGCGCTCCACGATGCCATGCTATTCCAGGCGCCGGAGACACTGGGTCAGCATCTTCTGCGACACCGTACCCAGCTAGCGGTGCAGCTCGCCGAACCGCCGCGTGCCGCGTGCCAGCACATGGATGACGGGGATCGTCCACTTGTCCGCCAGCAGGCCCAGCAGCAACTGGCTGCCGGGGATGCCGGCGAACGGCCGGGCTTTTGCCCCTTTCACGGGAGCCATGGGCACTCCGAGGTAAGTATGGCACTGACCGGTATCTACTTGCCGGCAGGAGTGTACAGCATCTACAGTCGTGGGTCCGCTGTCCAGACCACCCGTTGCTGACATTCCGGAGCACCCATGAGCGCCACGATCAATACTGCGACCGCTGCGCCGAAGCGCATCCTGATGGTCGCCGCCAATCCCGCCGTCTCCACCACGCTCGGCTGGCCCGTCGGATTCTGGGCCTCCGAGCTGATCCATCCCTGGGTGACGTTCACCGCGACCGGGTACAGTGTCACGCTGGCCAGTCCCAAGGGGGGCCGCATCGAGCTGGACGGCTACAGCGATCCGCGCGACGCCAGCGGCTACTCCGCGGACGATCTGCTGAGCCTGGGCTTTCTCGCCTCTCCGACCCACGCCGCACTGCTGGCTGACACCCGCCGCGTCGCCGACTGTCGCGTCGAGGACTATGATGCCGTGGTCGTGTGTGGCGGCCAGTCGCCGATGTTCACCTTTCCCACCGAGCCGGCGCTTCACGCGCTGCTGGCGGGTTTCTACACCGCCGGCAAGGTGACCGCGGCACTCTGTCACGGCGTGGCGGCACTGCTCTACGTGAAGCTGGCGGATGGCACGCCGCTGATCCGGGGACGGACCATCACCGGCTTCGCCAACAGCGAGGAGGACCTGGCCGACGCGATGGTGGGGCAGAAGGTCATGCCCTTCCGGATCGAGGATGCGGCCAAGAAGCTGGGTGTCAACTTTATCACCGCGCCGGCTTGGCGTGAGTTTGCCTTTCGCGACGGCCGCCTGGTGACGGGGCAGCAGCAGTACTCGGGTGCCGCCGTGGCCCGGCTGGTCATCGAGGCGCTGGGGGTGTAGCAGGTGGCAGGTAGCAGGTAGCAGGTAGCAGGTGGCAGGTGGCAGGTAGCAGGTGGCAGCTGACGGCTGCATCAGCAGCGATCTCTTCTCACACTCGCTGGAGCAGCCGCGATGCGCATCACCATTATCGGGGCGGGGTCGGTTGGCGGCAATCTCGGCCGCGGGTTTGCCGGCAGGGTCACACCTGCTTCGGGGCGCGGGAGCCCGGGAGCGCCAAGCTTGCCGCTCTGCTCACGGAAACCGGGGCGACAGCGCTGCCGGTTGCCCAGGCGGTGCAGGGCGCCGAAGTCGTAGTGCTGGCGACACCATGGGATGTCACGTTGGCCACGGTGCACGGACTGGAGCTGCGGGGAAAGGTGGTGGTCGACGCGACCAATCCGCTGCTGCCAAATCTTGCCGGCCTCGCCGTGGGGAGTGAGACCTCCGGGGCGGAGGAGATCCAGCGCGCCGCGCCCGGCGCCCTTGTGGTCAAGTGCTTCAATACCACGGGAGCCAACAACTACCTCACCCCGGCCTACCCGGACGGTGCCGCCATGATGCCGTACTGCGGCGACGATGCTCCGGGCAAGGCGGTGGTTCGCCAGCTGGGGGAGGGGCTGGGGTTCGACATGGTCGACCTGGGCCCGCTCTCCCGGGCCCGGCAGCTCGAATCGCTGGCGCTCTTCTGGATCACGCTGGCCTATCCCCAGGGGTTGGGGCGGGACTTCGCCCTGCGGCTGATGCGGCGGTAGCAGGACGAGCTGCCCAACAGTGTGATAAGCAGGGCCCTGCAGGTTGGCGGCAAGGATACCCCTTGTCGCCACTCAAATAGGCGGCTCGAAACCGGCCCCCGCCGATATCCGTCGGAGGCGCATCCCCATCCGGAGCCTCCTGATGCGCGCCGCCCTTCCGTTGCTCACGACGTTCATCCTGTTGCTTCCCGTCGCTCCCGCCGCTGCCCAGTCAGCCGCGGACAGCGCCGCGATCCGAGTCACGGCGCTCAACTATGTGGAGGGCTGGTACGAAGGGAACGCTCAACGGATGACGCGGGCCCTGCACCCGGAACTGGTCAAGCGAATCGTCCACACCGATAGCGCCGGCCATTCGCGGCTGGAACAGATGGATGCCGCGCGACTGATCAAGGGGGCGGAAGCGGGCTACGGCAAGCAGACCCCGAAGGCCCAGCAGCAGAAGGATGTGGTGATCCTCGACATCTACGGCAACGTGGCCAGCGTGCGGGCGACAATGGCAGGCTGGATCGATTGCAAGCAGATGGCGCGCTGGAACGGGGAGTGGCGTATCGTCAATGTGCTGTGGGAGTTGAAGCCGCGGAGTCCGTGATCGTCCCGCCGCCCGGTGGATCGTTTCCTTGAAAGGTCTCTTGATGTCAGATTCCCGTAGCACGTTCCAGCACATTGCCGCTTCGTGGCTGTCGCTGAAACCGTGGGTGAAGTGCTGGCTCTTCTTTCTGAACGCCGTCTTCCTCGCCGCGTTCGCATTTGCGGCGGACCCCGCGGCCCGATGGATTCTGCTCGCCTACGCTGCTTCCGGCCCCTTGCTCGCATGGCTCATGGTCAGACAGCGCGGGCTTACACGGCTCCTGGGCGTTGCACACCTGGTGCCCTGGGCCCCTTTGCTGGTCTATATCGCCCTCCGGCTATCCTCCGAACTCGTGGGGCCAGCCGTCACGCTTGCCGTCGAGCCCTTCCTTGCCGGCTACCTGTACATCCTGCTGGCCTGCCTGACCGTTTGTCTCGCGCTGGATGCGTGGGATGTGGTGCGCTATCTC
The DNA here is from genome assembly GCA_034440415.1 of Gemmatimonadota bacterium. Taxonomy (GTDB): domain Bacteria; phylum Gemmatimonadota; class Gemmatimonadetes; order Gemmatimonadales; family GWC2-71-9; genus JADJOM01. The sequence continues at coordinate 35,604 of JAWXBX010000195.1, forward strand.
AGAGGCGAGCGCTACGTTCTCGGGTCGCCGGAGGCGGTCCGCCGCGGCGCGTCGCGCCCCGGCCCGACACGCCTGCCGTGTGAAGGCGCGCACTGACCACGCATGCGCCACGCAGGTGATGCGGGGGCAGTCGCCTGATCTGGCGGATCTCCATCGGCCAGCCAGTTGCGACTACCTCCCGCCTGCCCGCAACGATTCGGCGTACTTCCACAGCGCATCAAAGATGACGGAAGCCGCACGTTGATCGGGCCCGCTGACCGAGGTGTTCATGAAAAGGATGACGCCGACCTCTCTGGCGAGATCCGAGAGCATCTCCGTCTGCAGCCCCGGATCGTTGCCGCCATGGCCGACCCGCGTGCCACTGAACTTCGTCCGCCAGAAGAGGCCTGAGTTCCCTTCCTGGGCTGGGAAATTCTCCGGCCGATTCGCATCGGTGAACTGGAAGCGCTGCATCTCCGCCGCCATTCTGGCGTCCAGGATGCGCGTCCCCTGATACTCTCCCCCATTCAGCAGGGCGATGAAGAACCTGGAGAGATCCGCGACCGAGGTGCGGACTCCTCCGTCGGGGTAGGTCGTGCCGCCGTAGAGCGGGATGGGAATGATGTGGCCATTCTGCGAGACGAAGAGCGTGGAGTGGTTCGCGAGATCGATCTCGGACAGGAACCACCCGGTGCGCGTCATCCGCAACGGCGCAAAGATGTGCTTGCGCGTGTAGGCGTTGAGGGGTTCACCGAAGGCGCGCTCGACGATATAACCTGCGAGACCTGCCCCGATGTTGGAGTAGTCGCGTTGCGTCTCCGGCCTGGCGTTCAGGAAGTTCTCGCGCGAGTAATTCTTGCCGTCAGGTGCGAAGTACTGCTCGAGGAACTGACCGAGGGGCACGGGTGAGTCGCCACCGTAGTGGTAGGTCCCCGAGTAGACTTCCCACCGGTCCGTAATCCCGGAGGTGTGCGTCGCGAGGTGCCGAAGTGTGATTTTCTCGCCCGGGTGGTGCGGGTTCACTACCCGGAACGGCAGGTAGGTGTTGATGTCCTCGTCGAGCGAGAGCTTCCCCTCATGGACCGCGCGCATCATTGCCACGCCGGTGAAGGGCTTGGCGATCGAGCCGACGTTCATGATCGTGTGCGGGGTGAACGGCCGCGTGCGCGGCTGATCGGCGAAGCCATACCCCTGCATCCACACGACCTGACGGTTGATGATCACGGCGGCACCGAGCCCCATGATGCCCGCATCAGCCATCTACTGCGTGATCAGACTGTCGAGGGGCGCATTTGTCGGGAATACCGGCGATTGCGCCTGGAGCGCCACCGAGAATGCGCCGGAGAGAGCCAATCCCGCGGCTGCTCTGAACATGGTCGCAAAGCGCATGTGACGCCTTTCCAATAGTCGGTGAGGCCGAGCGCTCGCCCCATCGCCCAGTCCGCACGGAACCACCATCCATTCCAAGAACGGATCGTCAAACGCTGGACGGTCTCAGCACCGGGACGGCTGCGCGCGTCGCAGGGTTTCATCCCAATCCCAGAAGAGGCGAGCTAGAACGCAGCCATTGACTTGCAACGATTGAAACATCCCGACGAGACATCTATTGCGTGATCCGGCCCCGGACGTTACCGTCGTATTGGATTCCCATAGGACGGAACGATGGCGGAAAAGCTGGACGTGCAGCAGGGCACCCTTGCCCTGATGATTCTCAAGACCCTCGAGGTCCTCGGGCCGCTGCATGGCTACGGCGTCTGTCGCCGCATCGAGGAAACGAGCAAGCATCGCCTCACACTCAACTATGGCACGCTGTACCCCGCGCTCCTCAAGCTCGAACAGGAAGGTTTTGTCACCGCCGCGTGGGGCCAGTCCGAGAACAATCGCCGCGCCAAGTACTACACGCTCACTGCCGCGGGGCGCCGGCAACTGGCGCGCGAAGCCCGGGAATGGCATCGCACCGCCGATCTCATCGCCGCCTTTCTCGCACCGCGACGGGAGGCGCCATGAGATACGTTCGCGCCGCGCTCGCGCGCCTCGCCGGCGTCTTCGCCGGACACCGCGCGGACGACGACCTCCGCGATGAGCTGCAATCACATCTCGAGATGGAGACCGCCGAGAACATCCGGCGTGGCATGCATCCGGATGAAGCGCGGCGTCGGGCGCTGCTCGGTTCCGGGGGGCTCACCCAGGCCGTCGAGGCCATTCGGGATCAGCGTGGGCTGCCCTGGGTCGAAGGCATCGCTGCCGACATCAGGTATGCCGTACGCGCGCTGAGTCACAGCCGCGCCTTCAGCGTGGTGGTCCTCGTCACGCTGGCGCTCGGCATCGGCGCCAACACGGCGATCTTCAGCGTCGTGCGCGGCGTGCTGCTCAAGCCCCTGCCGCACCGCGACGGCGACCGGCTGATCTACCTGCGGCAGTCGGCCGACGGAGACGAGAGAGCCAACCTCACCTTCTCCGTTCCGGAAGTCCGCGAGTTCCGGGCTGGAGTCCCGTCGCTGGGCGGCATCGCGGAGTACTCCTCATGGTTCGGCACACTCCAGGGCGACAACGTCGCCGTCCGCATGGACATGGGGCTCGTCACCGGCAACTTCTTCGAAGTCATGGGGCTCGCACCGGTGCTGGGCAGGGTCACGGAGCCGAGCGACGACGGGATCGGTGTCCCTCCGGTGATGGTCCTGACCCACGAGTTCTGGATCAGACGCTTCGGCGGAGATTCCGCCGTTGTCGGGAAGCAGGTGCGGCTGGACGGCAACTCGGTGACGGTGATCGGCGTGCTCCAGCCCGCGCCGTTCTTTCCCGACCGTGTGGATGCCCTCCTCAACATGGTCGTCAGCCCGCACCACACCAGCGCGTTCATGGTGCAGAATCGCTCGCATCGCATGACCGAGATGATCGCGCGGCTTGCGCCCGGCGCCACAATGGCACAAGCGCGAAGCGAAGTCGCCGCGGTCTACGGGCGGATGCTGCGCGAACATACGGAAGCGTACGATGCAGGATCCCATCCGCGCGTTGCCGTCATCCCCTTCAAGGAAGCGCTGGGTGAGCGCGCGCGGCCGACGCTGTGGCTGCTCATGGGGGCGGCCGCATTCGTCCTGATCATCTCCGCCGCGAACGTCGCGAACCTGACGCTCATGCGCGGCGTGCGCCGAGAGCACGAGTTGGTGGTACGGGCGGCGCTCGGCGCCGGTGTGTCGCGGCTGCGGCGCCTGCTGCTGGTCGAAAACCTCGTGCTGACGCTGCTGGGCGCCGTCCTCGGCGTCGTCATCGCGATCGGCGGGGTGCGGCTACTGACCTCGTTCGTCGCGCGTACGTCGGCACGCGCCAGCGAGATCCGTCTCGACGGCATGGTGCTTGGCTTCACACTCGCGCTGTCGGTGGCGCTGGCGTTGCTCCTGTCACTCGTGGCGTCGCTGCCGAAAGAAGGCACCTTCGCGTCGATGTCGGCGGGCGCGCGCCGGATCACCGGGAATCTGAGCAAGCATCGGCTTCTGCGGGCGCTCGTCGTGGCGCAGATCGCGGTGTCCGTCGTGCTGCTTGCCGGCGCGGGGCTGCTCACGCGCACCATGATCCAGCTCTCCCAGGTGGACACCGGGCTCAGGACCGAGGAAGTGCTCACGCTGCCGGTGCCGCTGCTGAATCCGACGCGGATCAGCCCCGAGGCGGACGCCGCGTCCAAGCAGTTGTATGAGCGCATGCGGAGCGAGATCCGGGCGCTGCCCGGCGTCATCGAGGTGGGCGTCGGTTCCACGATGCCGTTGCGCACCTCGCAGGTTGCGCTCGACGTGAGCGCGGAGGGCAAGGCGCTCGCCGTGGGCGAGGCGACGCCGCGCGCCGATCTGCGGACCGCGGGCCCCGAGTACTTCCGGGCGGCGGGGATCACGCTGCTCACCGGGAGGGAATTCGAGATCACCGACCAGTCCGGCGCCGCCAAGGTCGTGATCATCAACCAGGCGCTGGTCAACCGGTTCTTTCCCGGCGAAGATCCGATTGGAAAGCGGATCGCCTGGACGGGCGAAGTGCTGAAGTTCACACCGTTCAGCGGCGACTGGCGCACGATCGTCGGCGTGGTCGGCAACACCCAGGATGGAGGGCTCGACGCGGAACCCCAGCCGGTGGTGTTCATGCCCTTTGCGCAGGAGTTCGCGATCGGCGGAGGGCTGGTGATTCGCGCCGACAGCAACGTGGCGGCCCTGGCGGGCGCGGCGACGCGCATCGTCCGGCGCATCGCCCCGACGATTCCCATCGAGAATGTGCTGACCGTGGCGCAGATCAAGGATCAGAGTGTGGCGCCCCGGCGCCTGAATGCGGCGCTCGTCTCGGCGTTCGGCCTCCTGGCGGTGATCATCGCGGCGGTGGGGATCGCGGGGGTGCTGGCGTTCTCGGTGAGCGCGCGTACCACCGAGCTCGGCATCCGCATGAGCCTTGGGGCCGACAGCGGCATGGTGCAGCGGATGATCCTGCGGGAGGGAGGCGTGCTGCTGGCGATGGGCCTCGTGCTGGGCGTTGCCGGTGCCGTGTTTGCCGGCCGAGTCATTCGCGGGCTGCTCTTCGGTGTCGCGCCGCACGATCCGACGACGTTGATCGGCGTGGCTGCGATGATGGCGGCCATCGGGATCGGCGCCTGCTGGATCCCGGCGCGCCGAGCGGCGCGGATCGACCCGGCCATCACCATGAGAGGATGACACGACCATGGCCAGGATAGCCGGTGGTTGCAACCTGGTCACTTTCCTGACCGGATCATTGGCCCTCTTCATTCTCCGTTCCACCTTCCTGCCACGAACCCTGGGTGTGCTGTTGGCGTTCGGCGGCCTGGGCTGGTTGACCTTTCTGTCAGCGTCGTTTGCCAGCGACCTGTTCCCCTACAACCTGTTTCCCGGGATTGTCGGACAAGGATGCCTGACCCTCCGGCTCCTGCTGAGGGGAGTGAACGAGCAACGATGGAAGGAGCAGGCGAGCCTGGCAGGGAGCGCATGAGCAGCCCGCCGGTCTTCCCGGAGCACCCATGACTCGCACCACGAACGCCAGAATCGCCGGCGTCACCTACCTTTTCTACATCGCGGTCGGCCTCACCAGCATGGTGCTGTCCGGTCGCGCGTCCGGTGGAGCCGGGATCGCGGAAAAGCTCGCGAGCATCGGCCAGCACACGACAGCCATGGGCGTGGTCACTCTGTCCGGGCTGCTGCAGTCCGTTGCGGCGCTGGTGCTGGCCGTGACGACCTATGCGCTCACCCGCGAGGAGGACCCCGATCTTGCCATGCTGGGCCTGACCTGCCGGGTCGGCGAGGGGCTCATCGGCATAGGCATCCCGACATCCCTGGGACTGGTCTGGCTCGCGACAGCCACCGGTGCGGATGCCCCCGACACAGCGGCGGCGCATGCGCTCGGCGCGTTCCTGCGCGAGGTGGGAGGATGGACCTCGCTCACCAGCGCGACCTTCTTCGCCGTGGGCAGCACGCTCTTCTCCTTCCTGTTTCTCCGGGGTCGGCTGATCCCCATCTCACTCGCCTGGCTCGGCGTAATCGCTTCCGGCCTGCTCGTGGCGTGCCTTCCCCTCCGGCTCGCCGGATTCCTCGACGGCCCGGTCACCCTGTTCATGTGGCTGCCGATGCTGGTGTACGAGGTGACGCTGGCGATCTGGCTGCTCATCAAGGGCGTCGCCGCGCCGGCACCACGATAGGCGGAACAGACGCACAGTCCTGCTGCGCGTCTCCCGCGAGGACTGGGGCAGCGAAGCCATCCGATCCTTTCGGGCAACGCGGCATCCTTCGACCGGCCGCCGACAGCTTCACCGGCTCAAGCGGACGGGTCGCCGGACCCAAACACCGTGGCCCCATGATTCCCGAGGGTTGTGATCCTCCCGTAGACTGACGTCAGAGTGGCACGAACAAGAAGGAGCGGTCATGAGCACAGCTGTCGTGCCGGAACGGATTGGAGAAACGTCGCCGCGGGCTAAAGCCAGGATCGCCGGTGTCTTCTATCTGCTCACCATTGCCATGGGAGTGGTCGCCCAGGGCGTTGTGAGCGAGAGGCTCGTTGTATCCGGCGACGCCGCAGCTACGGCGACCAACATCCTGGCGCATGAGGCGCTCTTTCGGCTTGGCTTCGCGGTCTACCTCATCGAAATGGCGTGCCAGGTCACGATGACGGCGCTCTTCTACGACCTGCTCAAGCCGGTGAGCCGGAGTGGCTCCATGCTGGCGGCGATCTTCGGCCTCATCGGCTGCACCATCAAGATCCTCAGTCGCCTCTTCTTCTTCGCTCCCTTGCTCGTCCTGGGAGGGGCGCACTACCTGACTGTATTCGACACGCAGCAATTGCAGGCGCTGGCACTCCTCTTCCTCCACATCAACCACCAGGCCGAGACAATCGCCGTGGTGTTCTTCGGTCTCTATGCCCTCGTGAAGGGCTATCTGGTGTTCAAGTCCACCTTCCTGCCTCGAATCCTGGGTGTGTTCGAGGTTGTCGGAGGGTTGGGCTGGCTGACCTATCTGTACGAGCCGCTCGCAGCTCGTCTCCTCCCCTACATCCTGGCTGCCGCTGCTGTCGGGGCAGCATCGCTGGTCCTGTGGCTCCTCGTGTTCGGGGTGAACGAACAACGATGGAAGGAGCAGGCCGACGCAGCAGCGGCGTCCATCTGGCGATGAACGCCCGCCCGCTCCAGCGATGCTTGCCCCTTGCTTGGGGAGTTCAAATTGACCGTCCTGGTTTGCGATCCCTGAAGGGTTCGGAAGACGCTGCATCGCGGACGGTGTTTGTGGGTGACGGATTGCCTGGAGGGAGCGACCCTCTCCGGTGCTATGTCGTCTGACTGGCTGAGGCGCGATTCCCTGCGGCAGGGGACGAGAGGCACGGCCTGGGACATGGCCCTCGATGTGCGCGAGTTCGATATTCGCCTGGACGAGATCTGCATACCGCTGCGGCTGTTCTACGGCGAGCGGGACATCACTGCGCCAACAGCGCGGGTACGGAGGGTCGTTGCCGTCCTGCCGACTGCCCGCCTCACCACCTATGAGCATGGGGCCCACCGGTCGACGCTCTGCAACCGTTGTGAGGAGATCGCGCACGTGCTGGCAGGGGAGCCGCTGGCAGGGGAAAAGGCCGGTCTGCGGATCGTATGAACCGTCGGCCGCTGGCGGCTTGGCAGCCAACAGGCGGCCACGCCCCGCTATCGGGGTCCTGTGGCCCGATGGGCCCGACCCCGCGCTCCGGGCCCATCCAGCCTGGCGACGCCGGATACCCCTTGGCCGGGTCAGGGGCCGCCAAGCCAGGCACCGGAGGCTCGGGGCTGCGCCCGGTCGCCCTCCTGCTATATTCCCGCCCGTCAGAAAGCAGTCCCCTGGTCCCCAATTCCGGAGTGTTCATGCGTACGATGGTCATCGCGGCCCTGGCTGGCGCCCTGCTGGGCTGCGGTCAGGCGGGCGCGGGCGGTGGAAGCAGCAAGCTCGCCACCCAGGACGACAGCGTCAGCTACATCCTGGGCTACAAGATGGGCGAAAATCTGAAGCAGCAGTCCGTGCCGGTGAAGCCGGAAGTGATCTTCCAGGGTCTCCGTCAGGCGATGGCCGGCAGCCCGGCGACGATGCCGGACTCGGTGATGCAGGCGACGATGATGGGCTTCCAGGTGCGGATGATGGGTATCCAGCACCAGAAGGATTCCATCGCCTCAATCGACAACAAGCGCGAGGCCGACAAGTTCCTCGCCGACAACAAGGGCAAGGACGGCGTGAAGACCACTGCGAGCGGCTTGCAGTACAAGGTGCTGAAGGAAGGCACCGGGGCCCACCCCAAGGCGACGAGCATTGTCACGGTGCACTACGTCGGCACCCTGCTCGACGGCACGGAGTTCGACAGCTCGGTGCGGCGCGGCCAGCCGTACACCACACCGCTGAATCAGGTCGTCAGCGGCTGGACCGAGGGGATACAGCTCATGACCAAGGGCGCCAAGTACCAGTTCTGGATTCCCGGTGACCTGGGCTATGGCCCGCAGGGTTCGCCGCCGCGTATCCCGCCGAATGCCACGCTGGTGTTCGAGGTGGAGTTACTGGATTTCAAGTAGGGAGCAGGTGGCAGGGAGCAGGTGGCAGGGAGAGGGCGGCAAGTGGGTCGCGGATCACGCGATCTACTTGCCATCTTTTTTCTGCCCTGCCACCTGCCACCTGTCCTCTGCCACCTCTTGCTTACCTCCCGCGCTTCAGGTCGAGCTCCATACACACATCCGCCCGCGCATACCCCGTGCTGGGCGGCAGCGGCCCATGCCGGAAGCCGAGCCGTTCGTAGAGTCGGATTGCGCCGGCGAGACTGCTGTTGGTCAGCAGGAACACGCTCTGTGCGTCCGCCTCACGCGCGAACTGAACCACCGCTTCACCGAGCAGTCGCCCGACTCCCTGTCCCTGGTGCGAGGGCCGCACCGCCATCTTGGCCAGTTCGAAACGGTCGGCTGACTCCCGCACCGCCGCGACGGTACCCACCGGTTCGGCACCATCCAGCGCGAAGAAGATCTGGCCGCCGGGCGCGATGATGGATGCCACCGGGTTCTCCAGCGTCTTCAGGTCGGCGGGTTCCAGCCGGAAGAGCCGCTCAATCCATTCGCGATTGAGCCGGGTGAAGGCGGGGGCCAGGTCGGGGTGGAACGGGACGATGATCACTGAGACGGAAATCCGGTTAGGGAAAAGCCATCAGCCGTCAGCCGTCAGCCGAGGGCGGTGGACCATTGGCCGTTGGTAAGAACCGAATACCTTCGCCTCGCCCAACCAACCACCCAACCGCCCAACCGCCTAGAGCCTCCCCCGCAACTGCTCACTGATCGTCGCGAGATGATGGTCGTCATGTTCCGCGACGAAGATCGCCAGATCCACCAGCCGCATGCTGACCTCGAGCCGGGGATGGCGGGCGGAACGGAGCCAGTCGGCCTCGTCGGCGTCATCGAGCTGCCGGACGAGGAGGCGCCGCGCGGTCTCGAAGCCCGTGAGCAGATCACTCAACGGGCGATCGTTGTGGTGCGCCCCCCAGGTCCGCCGGTTCTCGAGATCCGCTTCCTGGAGTGTCAGGCGGCCAACGGCGATATCCTCGATGCGCGCGAGCCAGAGCGGCTCGAGATCCCAGAGGTGACCGACATTCTCCTGGATGGACCACTGGTCGCCCCGACGCAGGGTGAGCTGGGCGGGCGCGAGATCCTTGAGGCGATCGACGAGACGCGCCGGTGTACCGCGCAGGCGCTCCACCAGGCCGGCGGCGGCGCTCACGGGGTAATCGAACGAGAACTTCCGTGCGAACCAGGGCTGACGGGGAACCATGTGATTCAGGGTGTGGGTTATTCGCGCACTTCGGGATAGTACCAGACCCGCCGCAACAGGCCGCCGCGCACTTCGTACACCGAAAGCGCGGCTTGGGAGCGGGGACCATTCGCTCCTGCCCAGCGGGCCCGCTCCCGGACCGACACCCACGGACCGAGTGCGCTGATCGCTTCGATGTCGGAGCGCGCCGTGGGGAGCCGGCGGAAGTAGTCGATCAGTCCGGAGCGAACCGCGTCGGCGCCGCGCAATTCGACGGTGATGGAATCTCCGGCCAGGTTGAGCCAGACGAACTCGGGGGCGATGTGCCGCAGCACCGCGTCGACATCGTGGCTGTTGTAGGCGGCGAAGTAGCTGCGCACTACGATAAGCGACGCGGAGTCGGCGGCGGCGGCGGCGGGCGCAGCCTGGGCCTGGATCGTCGAGCGGGAAAGCAGGAGCAGGGCGAGCGCGAATCCAATTCCGCCCAGCGCCCACCGCCTATCGCCCCAGTTGCCCACTCCCATCGCCTAGAACCGCACCTGCGTGATCCGTCCCTCTGGCCCGACCAGCCATCCCGCCTGCGGTGTGGCGAAACCGGCGCTCCAATAGCTGAGGGTATCGAGCGGCTGCCAGGTCGTCCCATCATCGGCGGTGACGGCGGCGCCCTTCGGGCCGACGGCGACGAATCGCGGGCTGCCCGCCACCGGCGCGGCGCCGTAGACTGCGCCGGGAAAGGTCGGTCGCGTGCCGGGTTTCCAGGTGAGGCCGCCATCGTGGGTGACGACGACATTGTCGGTCCAGCTGTCGGCCACACCGATATCACCACCGACTGCGATGCCATCCTTCGGTGAACGAAAGGCGATCGAGGTGTGGCCGGTGGTGCTGCTGCCCTGCACGATCGGCGTGGACACATGGGTCCAGCTCTTGCCCCGGTCGGCCGTTGAAAACAGCCGCGCTTCCTTCCCTGCGCCCGTCGCCACCCACGCCATCTGGCTGCCCTGTGTGATCACGCAGGTGCCGCTTGCGGCAAAGGCGCCTTCGCCCTCGGTAGCCCCGTCGAGATAGCGCTGCTCCCAGGTCTGGCCGGTGTCGGCGGTGACGAGATAGGGGAACCGGCCCCCCACGTTGTCGCTCCAGGCAATGCCGTTCTTCCGGTCCCAGAACGCGAAGCAGTCGTAGAACGCTTCCGGCGTGCGGTTGATGAACTGGATCTGCCAGTTCTGGCCGCCGTCGATGGTATGGTAGATCCGTGACTTGGTCCCGGGCCCGGAGGCGAGCAGCCATGCGGTCCGCGCATCGACGCCGTGCACGTCACGGAACTCCAGACTGTCCGCACCAGCGACCGTGCCCGCCCGCCAGCTCAGACCGCCATTCGTGGTCACCACGAACGCGCCACCGGTGCCACTCGCCCACACGATCTTGTCATTGACGACGCTGATGGCCTGGAGCCGCGCGGTGGTGCCGGAGACCTGGTCCTGCAGCGTGACGCCGGAGGGCGACAGTCGGACCGGCGGCAGAGTGGCCAGGGGCGGCGGGGGGAGCGAGGGTTCGCGGTACGGGCCGTAGCAGGCCAGCGAGCCAAGGGCGACAACGGCAGCAAGAGTGTGACGGGACATCAGGTGCTCGGCTGATGAGAGAGAAGGGACTCGGTCTACCGTAGGACGACGGGAATAGTATCAGCAGCACCAGCGGTCCGGCGACCACCTCCCATGAGATGCAGCGTGTTACGCCCGGCCCCGGAGCAGCGGGATCAGCCGGACCATCCACCCGATCAGGATGATGGCGTAGAGCGGATAGAGGAGCATCAGGTCGTAGCGCCAGCCGCGGGGGCCGCGCGCTTCGTAGATCAGCCCCAGGACCAGCGCGAGCAGCGGAATGTAGAGGGTCCAGGAGGAGGCCCCGGCGCGAGCACCGAACGGCAGCATCGTGAGCCCAGCCAGGAGCATGATACCGACAAACGAGAGAATGTACGCCGTATCCATGATGGTGCCACGGTACCGGGATCCGGTGTAGCCACCGGGAATCCAGTCCCCAGTGATCCGTGCCAGACTCTCGTCGTCGGGTGACTTGAGGGTCGCCGTCATGGTCGCACCCGATACTGCCTGGAAGATGACCGCTGCTCCATCGCGCAAGTCGAGAGGGTGGAGCTGATAACCAAATTGAACTTTCGAACCGGTGGAGGAATCCCCTGCAGTGCTTCGCTGGAACGGCTCCCCGAGGAGGTCGATGACCTCCTGCGGCGTCATGCCGGGGCGGATCTCACTCCACTTCGCGCTCCGGGTCCAGGTGGCGCGTGACTCGGGGAGCAGCTCGAGGATGCAGAACAGCAGGATCGCGATCAGCGCGGCGACGAGCGACAGCGTGGCGTAGGTCAGCGCGAAACCGCGGAGGATCACGCCGATGGCGACCGGGCCCGGCGCCGGGC
>JAWXBX010000196.1:0-5102 GCA_034440415.1 Gemmatimonadota bacterium
CCAGCGGCAGTGCCAGGAGCGTGACCAGGCAGAGGGCGATGATGGCGGCCGCACGGACGGGCTGGCCGAACCAGCGCGTGACGCGTTCGACAATCGGGGGCTTGGCCTTAGGCTCGGACTGGTGGAGGTTGACCAGGCCGTGGACGACCGGCGACTGATCGGCGTAGAGCGCGGCGGCGGCGGCGGCGAGGCCGAAGCGGGCGATGAAGTTTGAGTCGCGGGTGCCGCCGGCAATCCGGGTGCGCCGCCACCACCACCAGCAGAGCGGCAACAGGAGGATCAGCAGGAGCCACGGCCGCGCGAAGCTCACTTCGCGGACTCCGACGTTGCCGCGATGCGGACCTGCAACTCCGCTGCCCGCGCCGCGAGCACAAGCAACTCTCCCTGCCCGCCGTCACTGAATTGGGCCAATTCAAGCGCGCGCAGCACCGTCGCCACCTCGTCCGCCGGCCACCGCGGTCGCTGTTCCTCCACGATCCGCACCAGGCGACTGTCCACCACCCCGGCGGGGACGCCGGGGAGCTGACCGAGCAGCGCGCGGCGAAGCTCGCGATGCGCGATGGCGGCCACCGCACGATTCTCGCCCGCCTCGCTCCACTCGGCCAGCGGCAACGCGGTCGAGCCTGCCGCCGGTACCCACGCGGGCATCGGCGGGCCCCGGCGGAGCCACCACCAGCGCACCGGGAGGAAAATGAGCGTCGCGGTCAGCAGGAAAACCACCAGCGGCCACGGCTCGGTGATCCGTTGGCTTACGATGCCGGCTTCGGGCTGCACGGCCAGGCGTTCGGGGGCGGTACCGACCGGCAGCACACTGAGGACCTGCAGGGTCCGACTCTCCGGCGGCAGTGAATCGATACGACCGTCAGCCCGTACGATGACCGGCCCCGGGATGACCACGGTGTGCGATCCGGGGCGCCAGGCCACGGCGGGGTAGGCGACGATGACCTCGCCTCCCACCCGGCGAAGCACCGGGCGGCCGAGGAGGCTGACGTCGCCCTCCGGTGTCCAGTCTGCGGGCCGCACATCGGCCCCCGCGGGAAGCGTGACCGTGCGCTCGATCCAGATGGTGTCGCCCACGGTCGGGAGTCCGGCCTGCAGCAGCAGAAGCAGCGCGGTGATCATCGCTGCAACCGCCGGGTACGGAGCGCGAAAGCGCGCCGCAGCGGGCCGGCGTACTCCCGCGAGGTATCGAGCAGCACATGATCCACCCCCGCAGCCCCGAAGGCCCGGCTCCGCTCCTCCCGTCGCCGTTCAGCCAGGGCGCGGAGCCGTCCCCGTGTCGCGCGGTTCCCGGTGTCGACCACGCGACGCTGGCCGGTTTCCGCATCCTCGAGATCGAGCCAGCCGGCATCGGGCAGGTTCACCTCGCGGGGGTCCTCGACCGCGATCGCGACCACGTCATGCCGCACACTCAGCTGGCGCAACGGCTGTTCCCAGTCCTTGGCCAGGAAATCGGAGAGCACCACGACGATGCTCCGGTGCCGCAGCAGACCGGTGGCGTACCGGAGTGCCGCGGCGAGGTCGGTCCGGCGACTGCCCGGCTGAAAGGCGACGAGATCGCGGATCACGCGCAACGCATGCCGCCGGCCCTTGGCCGGTGGAATGACCCGCTCGACCTTGTCGGCAAAAAGCAGCGCGCCCACCCGGTCGTTGGTGTTGGCCGCCGCCAGCGCCAGCACCGAGGCGACCTCGATGGCGAGCGCCGACTTGGTGCGCGGCGTCCCGAACCAGGTCGAGCCTGACAGGTCCACGATCAGGAGCAGGGTGAGTTCCCGCTCCTCCATGTAGGTCTTGATGTACGGGTGGCCGAGGCGGGCGGAGACGTTCCAGTCGATGGAGCGGAAATCGTCGCCATGCTCGTACTGGCGCACTTCGGCGAACTCGAGGCCCTGGCCGCGGAAGACGGAACGGTACTCGCCGGCAAAGAGCGAGCTCACCAGCCCGCGCGAGCGGAGCTCGATGGCCCGGACCTGCTTCAGGATGTCGGGGGAGATGGGGGGCATGGGGGGCGTGTCAGCCGTGCCGAGTGCCGTGTAGGGGCCGCATATATGCGGCCCGTACTACGGCACCGGCACCGCATCCAGGATCCGGGTCACGACCTGATCGCTGTCGACCTCTTCGGCCTCGGCCTCGAAGGTGAGCAGGACGCGATGGCGCATGACGTCGAGCGCCAGGGCGCGGACATCTTCCGGGATCACGAAGCCACGGCCGCGCAGGTAGGCGTGCGCCTTGGCCGCCTGGGCGAGAGCGATCGATGCCCGTGGGGAGGCGCCGAATGCCACCAGCGGCTTGAGGTTCGGCAGCCCGACCACGGAGGGATCACGGGTGGCCCGGACCAGATCCACGATGTAGTCGACGATCTTCTGATCGAGGTAGGTCGCGGCGATCGTCTCACGGAGGGCGAGAATCGTGGCGGGGTCGAGCAGCTGCCGCACCGGTGCGTCGATCAGCCCGGTGCGCCGGAGCAGGACTTCCTTTTCCTGGTCCCGCGTGGGATAGCCGACCCGCACCTTCAGCATGAACCGGTCGAGCTGGGCTTCCGGCAGCGGATAGGTGCCCTCGTTCTCGATCGGGTTCTGGGTGGCGAGCACGAGAAACGGCTCCTCCAGCGGAAAACTGGTGCCCCCGATCGTGACCTGGTGTTCCTGCATCGCCTCCAGCAGTGCCGCCTGCACCTTGGCCGGCGCACGATTGATTTCGTCGGCCAGGACGATCTGCGCAAACACCGGCCCCTTCTTGACCCTGAATTCCTGCGTCTTCTGATCGTAGATCATCGTTCCGATCAGGTCCGCCGGGAGCAGGTCCGGCGTGAACTGGATGCGGGAGAAGCTCACCTCGACGATGTGCGCCAGGGTCCGGACCGCGAGCGTCTTGGCCAGCCCGGGCACGCCTTCCAGCAGGATATGGCCACCAGTGAGCAACCCGATCAGGAGCCGCTCGATCATCACTTCCTGGCCCACGATGCGCCGGCCGACTTCGGCCACCACCTGCTGGGTTGGTCCGGAGTCCACCGTGCGGGACTGAAGCGAAGGACGTGCGGTCATGTGTGAGCTGGCAGGTGGCAGGTGGCAGCGAGCAGGAGGCAACGTGCAGGTGGCTGCGCCTCGGACCTATCGAAGCTAATGAGATGCCTCAAGGTGCAAAGTGGGTCGCATCACCGTTTCGGTCTGCGATCCCGGTCGGAGGACGGTCGCGGCTTGGCCGAACGAACATCCTTACGGCGCGACTCGCCCCGCGTGTCACGCGCGCCCGGACCGCCGCTGCGCCCTGCCGTGGAGCGCTCACCCGCCGAGCCGGCCTTCGCGGGCGATCGGCCGGCGGCACGCTTCGCCTCCCGCTTTTCGATGAAGCTGGTCCGGACCGCGGGCTTCCCGGGCCGGTCCCGATTCCCCATGCTGTGTTCTCTCGCTTCCCACTTCGCTCGCGTCGGCCTTCCGACCGGACCCTCGCTCAGCTTGATCGAGCGGTAGATCATCTCCTCTTCATCCGGCGTGAGCGGGCGCGATTGCCCCGCCGCCAGGTCGCCGAGCCGGACCGGGCCGTAGGTCAGCCGCGCGAGGCGTTCCACCTTGAGCCCCATTTCCTCGCACCAGCGCCGGACCACACGATTGCGGCCCTCGACCAGCGTCAGATCGATCAGCGTCCGCCCATCCTTGCCCGGCCGCACCCGGACGCGAGTCGCTTCCACCTTGCGACCATCGAGGAGTACCGGCTGTGTCACTGCCTGACTCACCTCCGCCGTCGGCCGCCCATGCACCATGGCGACGTAGCTCCGCGGAATCCGGTACTTGGGGTGGGTGAGACGGTGGATGGCGTCGCCGTCGGTGGTGAGGAGCAGCAATCCCGTCGTCATGACGTCGAGCCGGCCGACATACGCCAGGCCGCGAGGATCCTTGATGAAATCGAACACGGTGCGGCGGCCTTCCTCGTCGTCGGCGGTCGTGACGACACCGAGCGGCTTGTGGAAGGCCAGCCAGCGCCGCTCGATCCGTGGCAACTGCTTTCCACCCACCGTGATCCGCTGCTTGTCGGGATCGACCTTCATGCCGAGGGTGGCGACCTTGCCGTCGACCCGGATGTTGCCAGCTTCGATCAGCACTTCCGCCGCGCGCCGGCTGGCGATCCCCGCCCGGGCGAGCGCGCGCTGCAACCGCATCTCGCTCATGATTCCGCCGGGACGGAGGCGGCGGAGAACTCACCATCGGGCGTGGTCATGACATGCGGCTGGAGCGCGACATTGAATTCCTCGGTGCGGGGCAACTCCGCGAGGTCCCGCAGACCCAGCAGTTCCAGGAAGAGCGGCGTCGAACCGTACAGCAGCGGTCGGCCGATCGCCTCGCTCCGGCCAACGACTTCGATGAGGCCGCGCTCCTGCAGACTCCGCAGCACACCACCCGCCGACACACCACGGATTTCCTCGATCTCGGCGCGACCGACCGGCTGACGATAGGCGATCACCGCGAGCGTCTCGAGCGCGGCGGTGGTCAGCCGCGGGATGCGCATCGTGATCTGGGCCCGCTCGATCGCTTCCGCGAACATCCGCCGCGAGAGGACCTGGTAGCCACCGGCGAGCTCGATCACCTCGACCGCGTGCCCGTCGAAATCGTAGTGCTCGCGCAGTTCGTCCAGCGCCGTCCGGACATCGGCCAGCGCCGCATCGGGATCGAGGGTCTGCAGCTCCTCGACTGTCAGCGGCCGGTTCGCCGCGAACAGCGCGGCTTCAACTAGTTGGGTCAGTGGATTCAGCGGCATCGGCAGCGGGGAGCAGGGTGGCCGGAATCGGCTCCGGGAGCGTCTCTCGGCGAATGACGAACGAGGCAAATGGCTCGGGCTGGGCCAGACTGACCAGACCGCGGCGGGCCAGCTCGAGCAGGGCCAGCAGCGTGGACAGCACATCGACGATCGAGGGCCGCGGCCCCAGCGCCTCGATCCAGGAGAATTCCTCCCGCTCGGCCAGCATCGCTTCCAGCCGGCGGATCGCGCCCTCGGTATCCAGCGGCCGGGCGACCACGCTGTGCAGCACCGGCGAGGGGATCCCCGCGATGACCGTCTCGACCGCCTTGAGCAGCGCGACGAGGTCCAGCGTGAGCGGGAGCGGGGGC
>JAWXBX010000197.1:0-21791 GCA_034440415.1 Gemmatimonadota bacterium
ACTATTTTCCCCCCGTGACAACCCGTCCCCTCCGGGCCGCCCTGGTGCTCCTCCTCGCCGGCGCGTGCCTGTCCGATTCCAGCTCCCACGCCCGCGGTCTGTCGGTGGCCTCGACCACGCCGCCCTCGAGTCTGCTCCGGCTCCCAGCTGCCGGGGGGATCGCGAAGCTGTACCACCTCCCGCAGCTCGAGCCGTGGGGCTGGCAATCAGTGGGCGACCTCCCGGCGCTCCGTCGTCCCGTCGGCGCCGACCTCGACCAGAGCCTGGTCTACGCCCTCGGCGCGAAGAACGACGTCGTTGCACTGGACCTGAAGACCGCCCGGCCGCGTTCCCAGCTGATCAGCAACGCCCGCGAAATCGCGATGGGGCCGGACGGCACCCTCTATACCGTGGACGACAGCCTCCGCGTCGTGCAGTTCGTGCGGCGCAACCCGGTGCGCTTCAACAATCGCCTGACCGCCCGACCGCGCGATCTCTTCGGCACCCGCACCACGAGCCTGCTCGCTATCGCCAGCGGCGCCACCAACGCGCTGACTCTGCTCCGCCCCGATGAGCCGCCGACCCGGGCGCAGCTCCCGGCCGGCGATGTTGCGGCCACCTTCTGGGGTGACCTGCTCGCGATCGCGGCCGATAGTGCCGTCCTGCTGGTGAACCCGGCGCTGCCGGAGGATCCGGTGGTCGTCAAGGTGGATGGCCACGCACGAGCAGTGCTCTTTTCGCCCTCGGGACATCGCTTCTACGTGGCGCGGCGCGAAGGCGGCGTGCTGGTGTTCAACCGGTTCACCCGCAGCCGGGTCGCCGAGATTGCGCTGCCGGGCACCGCCGGCGCGCTGCGAGTCGATCCGTATGGTCGCTGGCTGCTGGTGCACCCGCCCGCCGCCGACTCGGCCTGGCTGGTGGACCTGTCGACAAACAAGTATGTCGGCGGTGTCGCCACCGAGTGGGCCGCCGATCTCCCGGCCGTCACCAACCAGCAGGTCCTGCTGGTCAAGAGTCGTGGCGACGTGGTCGCCTTTGACCTGACCGGGCCGGATCGCCCTGAGAGCGGGCGGGTCAAGGGCGGCGCCGCCGACTATTGGTTGCCGCTCGCCTGGACCCCCGAAACCGGTACGGCGGGAACGGCGCCGAGCGACACCGCCAGCACCGAGATCCCTGAGGACGGCGGTGTTCCGGCAGTGGCACAGACCAAGGTGTTCCTCCAAGTGTCGAGTTCGCAGAACCGTGACTGGTCCGCCGAGTTGGCGCGTCAGCTCGGCGAACAGGGACTCCCTGCGTCGGTGCTTGACCCCGGCCCCGGAGAAGAAGGCTTCCGTGTCGTGCTCGGCCCCTATCCCACACGCGAAGTCGCGGAATCGACCGGACGCCGGCTCGGTCGCCCGTTCTTCATCTATCAACCTGACCGCTAAACCAGGACGCGCTGCATGAAGCTCTCGAAGCTCGAGCTCTCCGGATTCAAGTCGTTTGCCGACACCGTGACCCTCACCTTCCATGACGGAGTGACCGCCGTGGTGGGCCCCAACGGCTGCGGCAAATCGAATGTCTCGGATGCGGTCCGCTGGGTGCTCGGCGAGCAGTCCGCCCGGATGCTCCGCGGCGGCAAGATGGAGGACGTCATCTTTCAGGGCTCGTCGGGTCGCCGCCCGGTGAACGTCACCGAGGTGTCGCTGTTTCTCGACAACACCGATGGCGACCTCCCGATCGCCTATCAGGAAGTGCAGATCACCCGCCGACTGTCCCGCAGCGGGCAGTCGGACTATCTGCTGAACGGCAGCGTGGTCCGTCTGCGCGACATCCAGGACCTGCTGCGCGGCACCGGACTCGGGGGTGATGCCGGCGTCGTCATCGAATCGAAGATGATCGAATGGCTGCTCTCCGACCGGGCGGAGGAACGCCGCTCGCTGTTTGAGGAAGCCGCGGGCATTGGGCTCTATCGCGACCGGCGCCAGACAACGGAGCGGCGGCTGGAGGAGACCGCGGGCGACCTCCAGCGGGTCGAGGATCTCATCGCCGAGGTGCAGAGCCAGATCCGCAGTCTGGCGCGGCAGAAGGGCAAGGCCGAGCGGCACGCCCGGTTGACGGAAGAGAAGTTCTCGGTGCACCTCACGCTCGCACGCCGGCTGCTCTCCGACCTGACGCAGCAGCTGGCCACCTCCGAGCAGCGGCATGGGCAGCTGGATCAGGAACTCCCCGACGCGCGCAGTGGTCTCGGCCAGTTCGAAGAACGGCGCGACGAGTGTGCCCGGGCACGGGCCAGTGCGGAGGCGCAGCGGACCGAGATCGCGCGCGGTCTGGGCAATATGCGACTCGAACTCGGCAAGCTGGATGGCGACCTCGCCCTCGCCGCCGAGCGACTGGCCAATGCCGCCGCGCGGAAGCTGCGCGCCTCCGATGAGCGGGGGGTGATGGACTCCCGGCGCCAGCAGGCGAAACGAGATCGCGATGCGGCCGAGCTCGAACTGGCCACGGCGCAGGCGGAACGCGAGCGGGTGCAGGGTGAGCTCTCCGCCCGCAGCGCCGCCGAGCAGGAGGTCCGCCTCCGGCTCGGGGAACAGCGTCAGACGGTTCGCCAGCTGGAGGAGGAGATTCAGCGCCGCATCCAGACGCTCCGTTCGCTCGCGGGAGAGCGTCACTCCCTGGAGAACGACCTCGCCTCGCTCCGGGAACAGGCCGCCGTCGCCAGCGCCCGCCGTGAGGCGGCCCAGGCCGAACAGGAAGTTGCCGACCGGCGTCGGGCCGAGACCATCGACGTGGCGGAACGCCATGTGCTCGAAGCGAAGCGCCTCGCCGGCGAGACCGAGCGTACCCGGCATTTCGTCGGCGAGCTGCGCCGACGCGAAGCGCTGGAGCGCGCCGATCGTCGGACCGCCGAGGAAGCGCTATCGCAGCTCTCCGCTCGACGCCAGGCCTTGGAGGAACTCGAGCGCGATCGGGTCGGGCTCGCGCCCGGCGCCGCCGCCCTGCTCTCCGCTCGTGAACGATTCGGCGACGCGATCCTCGGGCCCCTGAGCGACTTCCTCCGCACCGGACGCGAGGATGCCGAACTGGCGGAACGACTGCTGGGCGAGTGGGTGCATGCCGTCCTCGTGCGTGACGAGCACGTCATCCCGGCGATCCAGGCGTGGCATGCAGCCGAGCATCCCGGCGCAATTGCCCTCCTTCCCGCCTCGGCGGCGGCCTCGCCCGTCGGCAGCACCAGCCCGCTGGGAGAGCGGCTCTACGCGCAGGGTCCTGCCGCCGGGTGGATCCAGTCGCTGCTCGGCGGCTCGGAAGTGCTCGAACCGAGTGGCCGCGCGCTGCGCCGTCCGAATGGCGCCATCCTCCTCGCCGGAGCGCCGAGTCCCTCCGGCCCGTTGCGGCGCCGGGCCGAGCTGGAGAGTCTATCCACCGACGTGGCGGAAGCACAGGCCGCGCTGCATCGCACCGATCTGGCGCTCGGCGCCACCGTCGCGAAGCTCGCCGAAACCGAGCGTGCACTGGAGGCCGCGACCCACGCCTCCGATCAGGCGCGGGAGACGGAGCGTATCGCGGTGTCGTCCCGCGAGGACGCGATCCGGGTGGCGAACGCAGTGACCCGTGAACTCGGCGAAGCCCAGTCGCAGGTGACGTCGCTTACGGAGCGGGTGGAGCGATCGGAACGACGGCTGCAGGAAATCGACGCCAGCCTCACCGAAGGTGATCTTGCCCGTGCGCGGCTCGATGAGTCGCTGGGTCAGGGTCGGGTGCTGCTGGCAGACTTCGAGACGCAGCAGGAGGCCGCCCGCGATGCCCGGGTCCATTGGCAGGTGCAGGAGGCCCAGCTCCAGGCCCGGCTGGAAGCGGCACAGTCGGCCCACACTCGCGCCTCCCGCGTGGGCACCGAGGCCGACCTCGCCTCCAGCACCCTCATGGGCGAGCTGACCCAGATCGAGACCGACACGTCCACCCTTGCCGCGCAGCAGGCCCAGTGGATCGAGGCGCGCTCCGAGCGCCATGTGGCGGTGCAGGAGCTGGAGACCGCGGCCACCGAAGCCGATCAGACCGCCCTGGACACCGGGGCGGCACTGGTGAGCGCCGAACTGGTGCTGCATGAGGCGCGGGAGCGGGTCGAGCGACTGACCGCCGAGTATCATCGGCTGGAGCTCGAGATGACCGAGGCCGCGGGCCGTCGCCGCGCCATCGTGGAACGGGTGGAGAACGAGTGGCGCAAGCCGGTCGACACCCTGCTGGCGGAAGCACCGATCCTCGACCTCGATCTCCCCACACTCGAGGCGGAGGCCCAGCGGATCACCGAGGGGCTCGAGAGCATCGGCCCGGTCAATGCGCTGGCCGTCGAGGAGTACGCGGAGGAGAGCAAGCGGCTCGAGTTTCTGACCGCCCAGCGGGACGACCTCGTCGCCGCGCGGGGCTCGCTGCAGCAGGCGATCCGCGAGATCGACGGGACGGCCCGCACGATGTTCATGGAGGTGTTCACCGCGATTCAGGCCAACTTCCAGAATGTATTCCAGACGCTGTTCGGCGGTGGCGAGTGCGACCTTCGCCTGGCCAACCCGGACGATCCGCTCGACTGCGAAATCGACATCCATGCCGCCCCGCGCGGCAAGAAGGTGCAGCGCATCCACCTGCTCTCCACCGGGGAACGCTATCTCGTCGCGGTGTCGCTGCTGTTCAGCATCTACCTCACCAAGCCGAGTCCGTTCTGCCTGATGGACGAGGTGGATGCACCGCTGGACGACGCGAACGTCGGCCGGTTCATCCGGCTGCTGGAGGAGTTCAAGCACTCGACTCAGTTCGTCGTCATCACCCACAATCCGCGCACCATGCAGTCCGCGGAGGCGGTCTACGGCGTCACGATGCAGGAGCCCGGCGTCTCATCCATCGTGGGTGTGCGGCTGGGCGAGATGGAGCGCGTGTGATCCGCCGCCGCCCTGGAGTCGCCTCATGCTGATCGTCATGCGCCAGGACGCCGCCGAGAGCGAGGTCCAGCGCGTCTGTGATGTCATCGTCGAAATGGGCTACCAGGCGCTCCCCATGCCCGGCAAGCAGCGCACGACCGTTGGCCTCGTCGGAAACGACGGACGGGTGGATGGGTCGCGGCTCGAAGCACTGAACGGCGTGCAGGAAGTCATCCACGTCTCCAAGCCGTACAAGCAGGTGTCGCGGGAGTGGCGCCCGGAGCCGACCATCATCCGGCTGGCCAGAGGGGTCACTATCGGGGGCGATGAGGTCGTCGTCATGGCGGGGCCCTGCTCGGTGGAGAGCGAAGCCCAGATTCTCGCCGCGGCGCATGCGGTGCGGGATGCCGGCGCTACCGTATTGCGCGCCGGCGCCTTCAAGCCGCGCTCCTCCCCCTACTCCTTTCAGGGGCTCGGCGCCGAAGGGCTTCGGCTGCTGGGGATGGCCCGCGCCGAGACCGGCCTGCTGATCGTCACGGAAGCGATGGACCCGGAGGGAGCGGACCAGGTGGCCGAAATGGCCGACATCATCCAGATCGGCGCGCGCAACATGCAGAACTACTCGCTGCTGAAGAAGGTCGGTCGGCTCCGCCGGCCCGTCCTGCTGAAGCGCGGGCTCTCGGCAACGATCCAGGAACTGCTGCTCTCCGCCGAGTACATCCTGGCGGAGGGGAACCCGGAGGTGATCCTCTGCGAACGGGGCGTGCGCAGCTTCGACTCCGCGACGCGCAACCTCTTCGATCTCTCGGCGATTCCCGTCGTGAAGACGCTGTCGCATCTCCCGATCATCGCCGACCCCAGCCACGGAACCGGGCATCGGCACATGGTCATCCCGATGGCGCGCGCCGCCGTCGCTGCCGGCGCCGACGGACTGCTCGTCGAGGTCCACCCGACCCCGGATCGGGCGCTCTCGGATGGCGCCCAGAGTCTCTTCCCCGAGCAGTTCACCCGGCTGATGCATGAGACGCGGAGTATCGCGGAAGTCATCGGCCGACGACTTGGGACGATGGCCGAGGCGGGGAAGTGAAGCCAAATGGGACGGTGCCAAGCGGGCGGGGCGGCCTCGCAATACTACTCTGTACCACCATGCTGATGCTTCCCCAGCTGTCGGGCACTCCGCCCGTGCGGCCAGGCCGTCAGGATCCCGACCCACGGGTGATCGTTGACAAGGCCGCGAAGGCCTACGCCGCGCTCAGATCGTTTCGGTCCGGGTTCCGCCAGGTGATCGCGGACTCGATGATCGGGACCTACGAGAGCCAGGGGACGCTGACCCAGGCGGGGCCGGCCCAGCTGGTCATGCGGTTCTCCGATCCGAAGGACGACGCGATCGTCATGGACGGCGAGCACCTCTGGGTCTATACGCCAAGCACGACACCCGGCCAGGTCATCCGGATGAAAGTGCCCACCGACCCGACCTACGGGCCCAACGTCCTCGCCTGGATCCTGACCCGGCCGGCCGATCGCTACCAGTCCCGCTATCTCCGGTCCGACGCCGTGGCCGGACGCGGTGTCGATGTCATCGTCATGGTCCCGCTCGACAAGTCGCTGCCGTTTACCGAGGCCACCGTCTGGCTGGATCAGTTTGACGCCCTGCCCCGTCGGCTGGAAATCCGCGAGCGTGGCGGCACCCGCCGCACGCTGGTGTTCTCCGCCGTCGAGGTGAATCGCCGCATCTCGGCGGATCAGTTCAAGTTCACCGTGCCGAGTGGAGTGCGGGTCATCGATCAGTAGGCCGCGCCACCTCACGCACCCGTCCGCAGCACCTCGCGCAGGACGCGACCGACGGCAGCCACCTTCTCCTCCGCCAACCCCGCGCGTTGTGCCAGTCGCAGCGCCTCCAGGCCCAGTATCGCATACAGTGGCCGGTCGGCCGCCGGCAGCGCCCCCAGGTGGGCCTCAATCGTCGCAACATCTCCCCGGGCCACCGGACCGGTGAGCGCCTCGGCCGGTGCCCGGCCCCGCAGATTCTCCGCGGTCCCGCTCATAATCGGACGATACAGCGCGAGCACCGTCGCTGGTGACAGCCCGGCCGATTCCCCGAGGCGCTGGGCCCAACCCGCCAGCGCGACGAGGTAGTTGGAGGCGATCACACCAGCGGCGTGATACAGCGGCTTGGAGCCTGGAGGGAGATGCACGGGGACGAGCCCAAGCAGCCCTGCCAGCCATTCGCCCTGCGTAACTGCGCGGGAGTCACCCTCCAGACCCACCGCCGCGCCGCGCCACGACTCGCTGGCTCGTGCCGGGTCGGCAATCGACTGCATCGGATGGAACGACCCCAGCCCGGCGCCGGTCGGTGCGAGCGCGGCAAGCGCCCCACGGTCGAGCAGGCCGGAAAGGTGGAGTACGACCTGATCGGCACCGATCCCGCCCGTCGCGGCGAGCTGCCCGGCCACGGGCGCGATCGCGTCGTCGGGCACCGCCAGGATCACCACTGCAGCACCACTCACCGCATCCGTTACTCCACCGGTGCTCTCCCGCCTCGACCACAGTTCCACCCGCTCATTGGCATCAGCGAGCGCGACCGCCAGGCCCCGACCCATCCGCCCACCACCGATGATGGCGATCACGCGGAGCACCGGGGAGGAGACACGAGAACGCCCGGACGACTCGCGAAACCGTGTATCGTCCGGGCGAACATGGGATTGACCGGCGTGGACCTGGCGCCGGGCTAGTTCCGCTGCACGGTGGGTACCGCGGCGGTGTGCGCCATCGCCAGGCCGATCAGGTCCTTGGGCGACTGGGCCCGGCGCAGGAGGTCCAGGGCCACCTGCATCTGGCGATCGTCGCGTGCGCGGCGGCGGAACTCAGCCGGCCGTCCGAATACATAGCGCGCCACTTCGTAGCCCAGCTGTTCGTCGACGAGCGACTGCGCCCTGGCGAAGGTCGAATCGGCCAGCTCGACACCTTTGGCGCGCATCCGGCGGAGGACTGCGGCGCGCATTACCACAGTGACGGCGAACTCTTCGGTCGTCACGCTGTGGTTGTTCTTCAGGTCCAGCGCAGTCGCGGTCAGCGCATCACGATACTCCGATGACTTGGCGGCCAGCGCCGTCGCGAAGGCCCGTTCGTTCCCGGACAGACTGTCCTGGCGCACGATGAGGTCCGGAACGATCCCACCACCGCCCCGCACCAGTCGGCCCGCATCGGTGCGAAAGACCGGCCGGGCGACGGTGTCGGTGGTGCTCGAGTCCTTCACCCCGTCGGCCTCCAGGGCGGCCTGGTGGTACTGGTCCACCTCGTTGCGGGCGACACGCTGAATGGTCCGGCCGCTCGGGGTGTACCACCGACCGGTCGTCAGCTTAAGCGCGGTCTTGTCCGAGAAGGGGAAAAGGGTCTGCACCAGCCCCTTTCCGAACGTCGGCGTCCCGACCACAACCGCACGATCGTGATCCTGCAATGCACCGGCAATGATCTCTGCGGCGCTCGCGGTACCGTCGTTTGCCAGCACCACGATTGGCAATGCCGGCCACTCCTGCCGCGCATCGTCGACGAAGATCTTGGTGGCCCCACGCGCCCGGCCGCGTGTCTGAACGATCTGCTGCTGGCCGTCGAGGAACAGGTCGGAGACCTTCACTCCCTGGTCGAGCAGGCCGCCCGGGTTGCCGCGCAGGTCGAACACAAGGCTCTTCATGCCCTTGGCCAGCAGCGCCGTGATCTCCTTGCGCAGCTCCTGGGTCGAGGTCTCGGAGACCGGGCTCAACGAGATGTAGCCGATCCCGCCGGGGAAGAGATTGCCGGGCGGAACGGAACGGACGTGAATAACGGCCCGGGTCAGCTTGTAGGTCAGCGCGGTGCTGAAACCTGCCCGGCGCACCTTGAGCTCGACCTCGCTGCCCGCAATTCCACGCAGGGCCTTGATGGCCTGATCGCTGGTCCACCCTTCGGTGGACTTGGCATCAACCGAGATGATCTGGTCGCCGGTCTCCACCCCGGCGCGCTCCGCCGGCGTCTCCGGCAGCGGGGCCACCACCGTGATCCACCCGTCGCGCACATCGATCTGTATGCCGAGCCCGCCGTAATTGCCGGTCGTCGTCTCGGTCAGGGCCTTGTAGTCATCGCCCTGGAGGAGGACGGAGTAGGGGTCCTTGAGCTGGTCCAGCAGCCCGGTCGTCGCTCGCTGGTAGAGTTCGGTCTCGGGAATCGAATCCACGTAATAGGCGCTGACGTGCGACAGCACGTCATCAAACAGGCGCGCCTGCTGGTAGACATTTCCATCCCGGGTGGTACCGCGCTGTAGCAGCCAGCCACCGGTCAAAAAGGATATTACCGCCACAAGGGCGATCAGGCCCCAACGCTGTCGCATGCCGTCCTCCAGATGCCGGCCCCGTGAAGTGCTTTCTCTGGGTGGGGCCTACCCCGGTAAACTAATGTTGGTCGGTCCTCGGTGCGCCGGTGAGCAAGGCGCGCGCTGCGGTCCAAGCGGCTTGCAAGACCTGTTCCGACGACTGGGTGGCGTCCAGATGCAGCAGGGAGGCGCCCGTCGCGTTCCGGAACACCTCCCCAACGCGGGCGTGAAACGCCGCCCCAGCCTGTTCGATGCGGTCCAGCGTGCCACCGGTGGAACGGATGCGGGCGAACCCGAGTTCCGGCGGCAGATCGAGCACCAGGGTCAGGTCCGGAGAGAGGCCACCGGTGGCGGCCAGGTTCGCGGTCTGGAACAGCTGGCGGGAAAGGCCCCGGCCACCACACTGATATGCCTCGGTGGAAAGCTGAAATCGGTCGGCCAAGACCGGTCGACCCGCCTCCAGCGCCGGGCGGATGACCCGGGCCACCAGATCCGCCCGGGCGGCAAGGAACAGGAAGAGTTCACTGACCGGTTCGATACCGTGGGCCGGATCGAGCAGCACCGACCGGATCCGCTCTGCGACCGGAGTCCCGCCGGGCTCCCGCACCAGCACGGGGTCGAGTCCTGCAGCCACGAAGTGATCCGCGAGCGCCCGGACCAAGGTGCTCTTCCCCGCCCCTTCGGGGCCTTCCACGGCGAGGAAGCAGCCGCGACTCATCCCAGCGTGATGATGCTGCTGGTGGCGCCCTTCTCCATCCCCTGAGCGATCAGCTGGTTCACCTTGACCATGACCTTTTCGAAGTTGGCCCTGCCGACGGCATAGGCCTGCCCGATCGGGCTCACCTCCAGGTCCCGGACGGCATTCTCGTAGGTCTCGGCGGTCGCCTGGTCCGGCATCTGTCCTTGAGTTACCAGCTCATCCATCTGGCGTGCGAGCTTCTGGATGAGGTTCACCTTGGCCTGAGCGTCGGCATCCTCCCGGAGCGTCGTCTCCGCCCGGCGAAGCGCCTTGTATTCCGCCGTCTGCCCGATCAACCGCCCCAGCTCTTCTGCCTTGTCCCAGATCACGAGAATTCGCTCCTCCATGCGAGTACGTAGCGCGCACGGTCGAAAAGGTCATGGTGCACCGTGACGCCGGTCCAGCCCGGCGCCCGGCCCAGCTCTGCGACATCCTGTGCCCGGTTCGCATCCACCTCGAGCGCGAGCAGGCCGCCCGGCCGGAGCCGACCAAGTGCCTCCCCCATCAGCCGGCGCGTGGCCTCCAGTCCGTCCGCCCCACTCGGCAGTGCTGCCACCGGCTCCCAGTCCCGGACCGAGCCATCGAGGGAGGTGTATTCCGCCAGAGTCAGGTAGGGCGGATTGGACACGACCACGTCGAATGCGTCCGGCCCGAAACCGCAGAGCAGATCGGAGCGCACCAGCCCGATGCGAAGGCCGGTCGCCAGACAGTTCTCCCGCGCGAGGGCGAGGGCGTCGGCGGAATGATCGACGGCGACGACCGAATCGTATCGCCCTTCCTGGGCGAGCGCGAGCGCGATACAGCCGGTTCCGGTACCGACATCCACCACTCGCCCGGTCGGCGCGTGGGCCAACACCAGTGCGACAAGCCCTTCGGTCTCTGGCCGCGGAATGAGGGCTCGGCGGTCGGCATGCAGGGTGAGGCGCCGGAAACCCGCGAGCCCGGTGACGTAGGGCAGCGGTTCACCGGCGGCCCGCCGCCCGATCGCGGTATCGAACCGTGTGACCAACTCCCGGTCCGCGTGCCGGTCCGCCAGGCGGAGCGCGTCACCCGGCGCCATTCCCGCCAGATCCGCCCAGATCCGGCTCACTTCCCGGCGCGGATCATCGACCCCGCCCCGCGCCAGCCGGGCAACACCGGCACGCAGCAGATCGGCCAGCCGGGGGCCTGCCTCGGCGTCAGTCACCATCCTGCTCATGGCGACTGGCCATGCGCAATGCGTCGATGAACCCGTCGAGCGCTCCATCCAGCACGTCGGGGAGGTTGTGCACCGAGACGTTGATCCGGTGATCGGTGACTCGGCTCTGCGGGTAATTGTACGTCCGGATCTTGGCCGAACGATCCCCGGTGCCGACCATCGCCCGGCGCTCCCTGGACCGGGCCGACTCCTGCTCGGCAATCCGTCGGTCCAGCAGGCGGGCGCGCAGCACTTCCATGCCCTTGAGCTTGTTCTGGAGCTGGGACTTCTGGTCCTGCTGCGAGACGACCAGACCGGTGGGCAGATGGGTGATCCGCACCGCGCTGTCGGTGGTGTTCACGCTCTGGCCACCCGGCCCCGAGGCGCGGAAAACATCGATCTTCAGGTCGTTCGGGTGAATCGAGACATCCACTTCCTCGGCTTCGGGCAGGACGGCCACGGTGGCGGCGGAGGTGTGGATGCGCCCCTGCGACTCGGTGGCGGGCACCCGCTGCACCCGGTGCACGCCGGCTTCCCGGCGCAACAGCCCGAAGGCATCCACCCCCCGCACGGCAAAAATCGCTTCCTTGAGTCCGCCGGAGGTGCCGTCGCTGACCGAGATCATCTCGAGCGTGAGACCCTTCCGCTGGATGAACCGCTGATACATTCGGAAGAGGTCCGCGGCAAAGAGCGCGGCTTCGTCGCCGCCCGTCCCGGCCCGGACCTCGACGATCGCATCGCGATCATCGAGCGGATCCTGCGGCAGCAGCAGGTCGTGCAGTTCGGCTTCGACGGCGGTGATCAGCGGGAGGAGGCGGTCGAGATCGGCCTGGGCCATCTCCACCATCTCGGGATCGGATTCGGCTGCCAGCTCGCGGGCTTGCCCAAGCTCCAGCTGGAGCCGATCCAGCCGCTCGGAGACGCGGACGATGGGAAGGAGGCGGGTGTACTCCCGGCCAAGCGATTTCAGCCGGGCCGGGTCACTGGTGGTCGAGGGGTCGGCCAACGCCTTGGCGACATCCTCCGCCCGGGCGAGCGCCTGGCGGAGTCTGGCCTCCATGGCTCAGCTCTGGGCCGCGGCCTTGTCGCCTGCGTACTTCTTGCGGAAGCGATCGACCCGTCCTTGGGTGTCGATGAGGCGCGTCTTGCCGGTGAAGTACGGATGACACTTGGCGCAGATGTCGACCTTGACGGCGCTGCTGGTCGACCGCGTCTCGAACGTGTTGCCACAGGCGCACTGCACCGTGACCTTCTGGTACATCGGATGAAGATTGGCCTTCACGACATCGCTCCTTGACACCCCGCGGACGGGGCCGTGAAACAGTCTGGATTTCGCAGCCGGGCAATATAGCAGGCCTTCCCCCGGGCAAACAACCTCACCCCCCGACGGCAGTGGGGGGGAGTTTGACAGGCCGAAACGACATAAGTATCGTAGGGACCTACACTTCCACAACATTGAGGGCACTTTGCCGCTCAGTCCGCTTGAGGTACTGAAGAAGGTCCCGCTCTTCGCGACCATGCGAGAGGGTGACATCACCGCCTTCTCCGAGCTGGCCCGGGAGCGGACCTACCCGAAGGGCAGCGTCATTGTCTTCGAAGACGATCCCGGCGACGCGCTCTATCTGGTGGCCTCCGGCCAGGTCAAGGTGGTCCTGATCGGGGAGGACGGTCGCGAGGTCATCCTGTCCGTGCTGGGCGAGGGCAGCTTCTTCGGTGAGATGTCGCTGATCGACGATCAGCCCCGCTCCGCCACGGTAATCGCCATGATCGATGCCGCCGTGCTGGTGCTGCGGCGCGAAGACTTCCAGGCCCGCCTCCGCAGCTCGCCGGAGGTGGCGATCGCCTTGATGCGGGAGCTGTCCCGCCGGCTCCGCCGGGCCGATGAGAAGATCGGCAGCCTGGTGCTGCTGGACGTGAACGGCCGGGTGGCCGATCTGGTCCTGCGCCTCGCCGAGGAAGAGGGCGGCGACATGGTCACGAAGAAGATCACTCATCATGTGATCGCGCAGATGATCGGATCCAGCCGGGAGACCGTTTCCCGGACGATGCGGGATTTCGTGGAGCGGGGCCTGATTCAGGTCAGCCGCAAGGAAATCACCATCGTCAATCGCCCGGTGCTCGAGCGCGCCGCCGGGCGGTCGTGATCCGGCGCACACCGCCCGGGGGCGCCGTCCCCACCGTTTCACTGGCAGGCTCCTTGCAAGCTCAGCACCCGTGATTCGCGAGGCACAGTGACCTACACTGTCACGTTCTGGGGCACCCGTGGGTCGATTCCTACCCCCGGCGTCCATACCGCGCGGTACGGGGGAAACACCTCCTGCGTCGCGGTCTCCGGGAATCGTGACCAGCTGGTCATCCTCGACGCGGGGAGCGGGATCCGGCTGCTGGGCCGCGAACTGATGCGGGCCTCGAGCGGCGCGATGAACCTGGACATCCTGCTGTCGCATACGCACTGGGACCACATTCAGGGGCTGCCGTTCTTCCAGCCGCTGAACACCAAGGGGAACACGGTGCGGATCTTCGGGGCCGCGCAGGCAGGCGTCCCGCTGGAGGAGATCCTCGACCGGCAGATGGACCCGGTCGTCTTCCCGGTACCGTTGAAGGCGCTCACGGCCGATCTGACGATTACCGAAGTGGTCAGTGGAACCTTCGAGATCGACGGTTTTCTGGTCGAAGCCTATCGGCTGCGGCACCCGGGCAACACCCTGGGCTACAAGCTGGTGCCGGTGCGCGGTGGGCGGACTATGGCCTACATCACCGACAACGAGCTGGGTGCCGGGGGCAGTTACGACGTCGGACCGGACTGGCGGGCCGGGCTGGTGAGATTCCTGCAGGGGGTCGATACGTTGATTCATGACGGGATGTACTCCGAAGCCATGATCGAGTCGCGCGCCGGCTGGGGGCATTCGACCCCCGAACAGGCGGTTGACCTGGCGCGCGAGGCGGGGTGTCGTCGGCTGGTGCTGTTTCACCACGAGCCGGAACACGATGACAGTGCAGTGGACGCCATGCTGATCGGCGCCCGGAGTTATGCCGCGGCCCACGCGCCCGGCCTGGTGGTCGATGCGGCCAAGGAAGGTATGGCCCTGTCTCTCTGATGAGGTACCACACTATGCAGTCTCGACAGCTGTTCGCCCTCGCCCTCGCGGCCCTGCTGACATCGCCCCTGCTCCCGGCTCTGCCCGCGCTGCAGGCGCAGGATTCCCGTCCCGGCATCGCCGTCATGCCGTTCGAGAACGGCGGCTCCTACGGACAGGACAAGGAGAACTTCGAAGCGCTGGAGAAGGGCATCGCCGGCATGCTCATCAGTGAGCTGGCGCAGAATCCCGCGGCGCGCATCGTCGACCGCAGCAGCGTCCAGCGACTGCTGGACGAGCAGAACCTCGGCAAGGACGGCCGGGCCGATGCCGCCACGGCCGCGAAGATCGGCAAGCTGGTCGGGGCCCGGTACATGGTGATGGGCAGCTTCGTCGACCTGTACGGCCGCTTCCGGGTCGATGCGCGCATCGTCGACGTCGAAACCAGCGAAATCCTGAAAGTGGTACGCAGCGACCCGAAGTTCGAGAAGCGGGAAGAGCTGTTCAAGCTGCTGCAGACGGTGGCGGAGCGACTGATGGCCGAGACGAAGCTGCCGGCGCTCACCGCCGAGATGAGCCGAGCGGTGCGGGCCCGCAACGTACCCACCGAGGCGCTCACCTACTACAGCCGCGCATTGCTCTACCAGGATCGGGGTGACAAGGCGAAGGCCGCGGAGTTCTACCGCAAGGCCATCGATGTCTTCCCCGACTACGCCGAGGCCAATGAGGGGTTGAAGAAGATCAGCGGCGGCTGAGCCGGTGATCGATTTCCTCGCCGCCATTGGGCGTGGGACGGCGCGCTGGCTCGCCCGGGTGGGCGCGCTGGCGCGCTTCGGCTTTGAGGCCTTCAGCTCGCTGCCCAGTCTGCCGGGAGCCGGTCGACGGGTGGCGGCGCGAGTCCTGCTCAATCAGCTGCGCTTCACGGCGCTCGAAGCCGTCGGCCTGATCGTCCTGCTGTCGACCGTCCTGAGCTACCTGACCATCTCCAGCGCCATTGCCCAGCTCGACAAAGTCGGGGCCTCCGAGCTGATCGGCCAGCTCATGGTCGTGGTGATCGTGCGGGAGCTCGGGCCGCTGCTCACCGCCCTGGCCATCGTCGGCCGAAGCGGCACCGCGATCACGGCGGAACTCGCCACCAACACCGTACTCGGAGAAGTACGCGCCCTTGAAGGAATGGGGATCGACCCGTTCCACTACCTGGTCCTGCCCCGCCTGTTCGGCTGCGTGGTCTCGGTGTGCACGCTGATGATCCTGTTCGATGTGATCGCCATCGGCGGCGGCTACCTCGCCGCCGGCGTGATTGGCGGGATGAGCGGGGCACGGTACTTCAGCATCGTGCTGGCCCAGCTGACGACGCTCGATGTCGTCCTGACCGCGATCAAGGGACTCATCTTCGGGCTGGTGATCGGGCTGATCCCGAGCTATGAAGGGCTCTCCGTCCGGCGTGGCCCGACCGAGATTCCACAGGCCGTGATCCGCGGCACGGTGGGGTCGATCGCCGTCATCTTCGTGCTGGCAGCGATCATTGTCGCGGTGCTGCGGGCATGACCGCTCCCCTGGTGTTCGACGGCATCCCGCTCGGCCAGATCCGGCGCTCCACATTGGCCGGGCCCCCGACTGGAATCGACATCGCCACGACGCTGACCCTGACGGTCGCCGCCCGGGAGACCGTGGCGGTCGTGGGCGATGAGCAGAGTGGCGTGGACCTGCTGGGGGGGCTCGCACTGGGCCTCGAGACCGCGCCGTCGGGGCATGTCTTCACCCTCGGGACGGAAGTAGCCCACCTCGAGCGACGGGCCCGGCTCGCCTTCCGCCGGAAGCTCGGATACCTTCCCGCCGGCGAGGGGCTGATGCAGAATCTCACGCTGCGAGAGAACATCCGCCTGCCGCTTCGCTTCGGCAGTGATTTCAGACCCAAGGAGATCGAAGGACGTGTTGACGTGATCCTGGCCCAACTGCGGCTGTCTCGCGTCGGCGATCTCCGGCCGGCTCAGGCGACGGCCGAGGACCGCCGTCGCACCGCCCTCGGGCGCGCGCTGGCGTTTGATCCTGAGCTCGTCATCCTCGAAGACCCGTTTGATGGCATCACCGAGCGCGCCGCCGGCGAACTGCTGGAGGCGGCCCGCGGCGGCGAGACGGCCGAAGGCGCCCGGCGCACCGTCTTCCTCACTGGCACCGACTTGCCCGCCGTGCTCCGGCGCCGGGTGGACCGGCAGATCCGGCTGGCTCGCGGGCAGATGGAAACGATCCGATGACACTCCGCACCCGTTCCGCCGATGCCCTGATTGGTCTCCTCGTCCTCGGCGCCGTGGCCATGGCCCTCACGGCCATCGTGCTGACGCGGGGCTGGACCGAACGGCGGGTCACCATCTACATGCGCAGCCCCTCGGTCCAGGACCTGAAGCAGGACACGCCGGTCTTCCTGCAGGGGCTCAATATCGGCGAGGTCTCGGCGATCTCGCCGATGGGAGACAGCCTCGCCATGGGCCCGCCCGAATTCCTGGTCGCGTTGCGGCTCCGCGAGCGCTTTGCCAACGGCGTCCCTATCCGGCTCCGGCTGGGCACGGCGGGGGAGATCGTGTCCACCGGCCTGATCGGCAGCGCGTCGATCGCGCTCGTGGTCCCCAAGAACGACATCCAGGCGGTGCTGGTGGAGGGCGACACGATCCGCGGCGCGTTGACTCAGGGCTGGACCGACGTCCTCAAGGAAGTGGCCGACACGCTGCGGACCCAGGTCTCCGGCATCCTGCGCGACACCCGCCAGCTGCTCGCCACGCTCGACCGGACGGCGGCGACAGCACAGTCGGAGATGACGGCCACCGCGCCCGAACTCCGGACCACCCTGGCGAGCGCCCGGCAGGTGCTCGACCGGCTGGAACCGATGATTGACCAGGCCCGGACGACCCTCGCCACCACCGACACGAACGTCGCCACGATGCGGGATTCCCTTGCCGTGCTCCTGAGCGACACTCGCCGCCTGATCAACCACGCGGATACGCTGGCGGTCGATGTCGCCCGAACCACAAGCGAGCTGACTCCCGATGTGCGCCAGACACTGCGCAACGTCCACAGCCTGAGCGTCAAGCTCGAGTATTTCATGGACCAGATCAGCCGCCGCCCGCACCGGTTGCTGACCGGAGTGCGCCCGTTGCCGTCCGATACCATGCCTCGCGACAGCACCCGATGAAGTATCTGCTGTTTCATCCACCCAGCTGGGCACCCGGGGAATTGGCCGGCCCCCTCGCCGCCGAGCAGGTGGAGCTGCGCGCCGTGGCCTCACCATCCGAGATCCGTGCCGATGATCGACCGGTGGCCTACCTCCTCGATCTGCCGACCCGACAACAGGTCACCGCCCAGCTGCTCGCGGGGCTGCGCGATGGCGGCGTCGCCCTGCTGGCCCTGGGCGGTGCCGGTGAAGCGGATATCCCCGCCGACCTGCCCGCCGAGCTCCTGAGTGGCTTTGTGACGGCCCCGGTAGGCCCTCGCCAGCTGCTGGTCGCGCTCCGTGCGGCATTCCGGGTCTCCGCCTCGCATCGGGAACAAACCAAGGTACGCGCCGAGAGCGCCGCCCGGCTGAACGACCTCACCGAGCTGGCCGATATCGGCGTGCGGCTGACGACCGAGAAGAATCTCGACAGCCTCCTCGAACTGATCCTGAGCCAGGCGCGCCGAGTCACCCAATCTGACGCGGGCAGCCTGTACATCGCCGAGACCGATGAGTTCGGCACCCGGCGGCTGCGATTCAAGCTGAGTCAGAACGACAGCCGGCCGGATATCCCTCTGGTGGAGTTCACCATCCCGATCGACCACGCTTCGCTCGCCGGCTACGCCGCCACTGAGGGCGAGGCGTTGGTGATCGAGGATGTGTACATGCTGCCGCCGGACGTCGAGTACTCGTTCAACCGCTCATTTGACGAGCGGTATGGCTACCGCACCAAGTCGATGCTGGTCATCCCGATGCAGAACCACCACGGCGACGTGATCGGGATCCTGCAACTGCTCAACCGGAAGCGGGAACCGGCAGCGCGGCTGACAACACCGGAGGAGGCGACTCGCCAGATCGTCGCCTACAGCCCGCACACGGTGAAAATCGTGAAGGCCCTGGCCGGTCAGGCCGCTGTCTCGGTGGAGAACAGCCAGCTGTATGAGTCAATCGAGCGGCTGTTCGAGGGCTTCGTGCGGGCCTCAGTTCATGCGATCGAGCAGCGCGATCCCACCACCTCGGGCCACTCCGAACGGGTCGCCACCCGCACCGTGGGACTCGCGGAAGCGGTCGACGGCTTGCGGGATGGCCCGTTCCGGGACATCAGCTTTACCCGGGAGCACCTGCGCGAACTGCGCTACGCGGGGCTGCTGCATGACTTCGGCAAAGTTGGCGTTCGGGAACAGGTGCTGGTGAAGGCCAAGAAGCTCTACGAGGGCGACCTCGTGATCGTCCGCCAGCGGCATGCCTTCATCCGGCGCAGTACGGAGTGGGAATTCGAGAAGGCCCGGGCCGACTTTCTCGCCACGCATGGGCGGGCGGGCTACGCGGAGTTCCTCGCGAAGCTGGACGCGGCGCACCGCGAGTCGCTGGAGACCGCCGATCGTTTCCTCAAGGTCGTGCTGGCCGCCAATGAACCAACGGTTCTGGCGGAAGGGGACTTCGCGCTGCTCGGTGAATTTGCCACGCGCCACTACACCAATCCCGATGGCGTCGAGCAGCCGTTCCTCACTGCTCCGGAGGTACAACTGCTGAGCATCCGGAAGGGAAGCCTGGATGAGCGGGAACGGCTGGAAATCGAGAGCCATGTCTCCCACACCTACGAGTTCCTGCGGAAGATTCCGTGGACGGCGGGGCTGGCTCAGGTGCCGCATATCGCTCGCGGCCATCACGAGAAGCTGAATGGTGTGGGGTATCCCCGAAAGGTCGGGGGCGACGCCATCCCGCTGCAGACCCGGATGATGACCATCGCCGACATCTTCGACGCACTCACCGCCCAGGACCGGCCGTACAAGCGGGCACTCCCTGCCACCCGCGCGCTGGACATTCTCGGCGACGAGGTGAAACAGGGGCAGCTCGATGCGGAGCTGTTCAAGGTGTTCGTGGAAGCGAAAATCTGGGAGGAGCGGCCGGAGCGGCGGAGGGACAGTCTGGCGGTGAACCGGCCGTAGGGGCCGTAAGCGGGCAGCCGTTAGCCGTTAGCCATCAGCCGTCAGCCGTCAGCCGTCAGCCGTCAGCCGTCAGCCGTCAGCCGTCAGCCGAATGTCGATTGACCGTTGCCGCGCGTCCAGGAGCGTACACCGAGCGCGAGGCCGAGGTTGGCGGGAACGATGAGCGCGAGCACCTGACCGTTCACCTGATGGAACATCGGCAGGACCTTCAGCACCACTCCGAGCAGCGACAACCCAGCCACCAGCACCGCCAGCATCCGCGCCGCCTGCCGCGGACCGCTTCGGTCGCGGAGCGCGGAGGGCAACACCGCCGCGAGCGCCAGAGCCAACAGCGAGCACTGCAGCACATTTTCATTGCTTGCCGCCGCGACGTGGTCCGTCAACGCCCACAGCCCGGCAAGAATGGCCCCGGCTGCACCGGTCACCAGCGCCCACACCATGCCGAGCAGCAGCAGCGTGCGCCTGGCAGCCAAACGTGCTCTCCCCGCCGCCCCACCCCACCAGAGCAATCCTCCCAGCAGGAGTCCGGTCGCGAGATAACCCGGCCACCAGTCGGGCGGAACCTCAGGCACTGGGTAGCGATCACTCTCAAACAGCGTCTGCTCGTGGAGAACCAGCGGGATAGTGGTGCCGGTACTGTCTGTGATGGTCGCGCTGCCCAGATACTCACGCAGCTTGAACGGCAGGAACATCTCATCCCAGCGGGTCTGCGGCCGGTCAACCCGGGCCCCGAGCGCGAGCAGCAGTCCGGTGTAGAGCGACAGACTATTGTCGACGAGGCGCTGGGTATGAAAGCGGAAGGTCCCGCTGGCGGGAGCCAGGTTCTGCGCGTGCAATGCGCCGCCGAGCACCTGGTCGATGGCATCACGGACCCGGGTGGAGCAGTTGTCCAGGAAATAGTCATAGCGATAGAAGCGGTTTTCCGGCCGGGCATTCCACTCGAGGTAGTCGCGGACCGCCGCGCGCTGCGTCGGAGTGAGGTTCAGCTCCTGCTCCCGCACCCAGCGGCCGGCGGCCACGTAGCGGGCGAGATCCTCCTCGGCGGGAAAGCCTGCCATCCAGTAGTGCATCCGGCCCTGGATGAAACGAAGGATGAAGTTCTCCTGCCGAAAGCTGAACATGCCGTAGTTGTAGGCCGTCCGGCTGCCGTTGGCCTGATCCTCCACCACGATGGCGTTGTGCCCGAAGCGCTCCCACACGTCGGCGCCGGGGCCCATGGTACGGATGGAGATGCGCAGGCTGGAACCCGGCTCGGCCACGCGTGGAGCGGAG
Organism: Gemmatimonadota bacterium; assembly: GCA_034440415.1. Lineage (GTDB taxonomy): Bacteria > Gemmatimonadota > Gemmatimonadetes > Gemmatimonadales > GWC2-71-9 > JADJOM01. The sequence continues at coordinate 20,636 of JAWXBX010000197.1, forward strand.
GGGCGGACGGGCGGACGGGCGCTCTCCTGACTGGCCGAGAGTGAAGTGGCGCCGCAGAGCAGCGCGACAACAACCCAACCGCCCAACCGCCCAACCGTCTTGATTCCCCTCACAGTTCGACGTCCCGCCCCTCGGCCGAGGACTTGTAGATCCCGTCCAGCACGCGGTGCAGCATCAGCTGCTCCTGGTTGTCGAACGGTTTCGCTTCTCCCCGCAGGACACCCAGAAAGTGGGCCCACTCCGCGCGATACGAGGCGGTGAACGCATTCTCCCGACTGACTGACCCCGTCGGCGCCACGTCGGTCGGGACGCCGTGCAGCTCCTTCCAGGCGTGCAGCGGGTTGATACCGGCGCTGCCCTTGCTGGCCTTCACCCCGAGTCCGAAGCGTTCGCCCTCACCGACGTGATGCCAGGTCACGTCGAGAAAGATCGAGAAGCCACCCTCGCACACCACAAAGGCGCTGCCGGACTGCTCCACCCCGCCCTTCGTGCCATCGCCGCCATGGAGACTGGCGCTGACCCGGAGCGGCTTCGGATTGCCAGCCAGCCAGAAGCCGAGGTCGAGGATCGTCTCACCGAGGTCGAGTATCGCACCGCCGCCCGATTCGTCGCGCCGCTGGCGCCAGCCGAGCTGGGCGCGGCTGGGACGGAAGACGTGCCAGCTGCCGCGGACGCTCTCCAACCGGCCCAGTTCGCCGCTCTGGATGAAGCTGCGCACGATCTGCACGTCGGCCCGATAACGATGATTCATGCCGATCATCAGGTGTTTGCCCCGCTTCTCGGCCTGCTTGAGAATCCGCTGCGCCCCCTGGGCGGTGAAGGCGAGCGGCCGCTCAACCAGCACGTGCACCCCGGCCGTCAGCGCGGCGAGGACGTGCGGCTCATGCAGGTGATTCGGGGTACAAATCGCGACGGCATCGAGTTGCTCGTACTCCAGGAGCTCCTCGATGTCGCTGAATGCATCGCGGATCCCGAAACGGGTGCCGAGTGCGCGGGCCTTGGCGAGGTCGGTGTCGCAGATGGCGACGACCTCCACGCCCTTCAGCTTTCGGAGGACGGGGAGATGGGCCACCTGGGCGATCGCCCCGGCGCCAATGATGCCCAGCTTGAGTGTGTCGGACATGCGATTCCCCGCTCAGTGGGTTCAGTACGCGCG
>JAWXBX010000198.1:0-35362 GCA_034440415.1 Gemmatimonadota bacterium
GCTTCTCGTGCTCCAGGACCGGGAGGTAGCCGATCTTGTGATGGTGCATAAGGTGGGCGGCCCGTTGGATGGGCTCCTGCGGTCCGATCGTCGCGACCGGCGCATGCATGAGGTTCCGTACCTCACTCGCGCCGAGGTGCTGGGCCCGCTCGACCTGCGAGATTCTGACGGCGAGCGTCGATACCGCTGCCGCGAGCAGGTCCCGGTGGCTGTTGATGCCAACAACCCGGCCACCGGCATCAACGACCGGCACATGCCGAATGTGATTCCACTTCATCACCTCGTCGACCACCCGGAGGTGCTTGTCTTCCCGCACGGTGAAGACCGGCTTGGACATCAGGTCGTGCACGAGCATGAAGACTCCATGGTGAGAGCCGCGTCGATGACCCTGACGGCCAGCATGCCCCCGCCCTGCGTATCGCGAATGCCCGGCGGAACGAGGTCGCGGCCGTCTCCACTGCGGTATCGCCCGCCGCAGCCTAACGCACGTATCCGCCATCCGCGGCACAATGCGCCTTGTGCCGCTGCCCGCCGGCCACCCCGGACCGGGCTCCCCCATCGCGTGCTGCCATCCCCGTCAGGCCGCACTATCTTCCGCAGCCATGGAACCGCTGCCGTTCTCCCTGCGTGTCTCTGGCATCGACACCTTCGCCATGGATGCCATCGCCAGCACGGCATTCAGCTTCAAGGGCCGGCTCACACTCGACCCTGATGATCTCTGCCTGGAATGGACCGGGAGCGCGCATGTGGACGAGGTGGCCTTTACCGGCATCCGCTCAGAACAGATAGCCCTCCCCCGGGAGTCGCTGCGTCTGCCCTATAGCCTCCTTGGCACCGTCCAGCTGCGCGGCGGGTGGCTCAGACCCTGCATCGAGCTGACTGGGACAGACTGGAATATCCTGCAGAGTGTCCCCAGCGAGGATGCTGGTCATCTCCGGCTCTGGATTGCCCGGCGGAACCGCCCCTTGGCTCGGCGGGTCGTGACCGTGCTCCGTCAGGCCATGGCACGGCCGGTGGTTGGCCCTCGCCCGATGCCTCCTCAGGTGGTTTCAGATTCCACACCACCCGAAGGGTCCGGGTAGCGACGCACTCTCCCTGGCTACATCGGTGGACCGAGATCCACCGGCGCTGCCATCAGCCGCTGCAACAGGTGCGAGAGCGCGATCTGCGCCGCACGAACTCGGATTTCACCGCGATCGCCCGGGAAGATGTGACGATGGGCCTCCCCCGCGCCGTGCAGCACGGTACCGATGAACACCAGCCCCACCGGCTTCTCCGCTGTCCCGCCATCAGGTCCCGCGATCCCCGTCACCGCCACCGCTGCATCGGCGTGCAGCAGGCGGGCAGCCCCTTCGGCCATGGCGAGCGCCACCGCCTCGCTCACCGCACCGTGCCGCTCGATCAGCTCCTGGGTGATGCCAAGCTGCTCGATCTTTACCCGGTTGTCATAGGCAATGACCCCGCCGAGGAAGACATCCGAGCTTCCCGGGATCTCGGTCAGCCGCGCCCCGATAACGCCGCCGGTACAGGACTCGGCGACGACGAGTCGCAGCCGCCGCTGACGCGCCGTTGAGAGGACCAGCGCGGCGACATCGTCATCGTTCTCTCCGTACGCCCAGCGTCCAGCCCGCTCGGTTAGCAACCGGACACCGGCGGCAAGACGTGCGTCGGCCTCCGCAGCCGGAAGGGCCCACGCCGTGAGCCGGAGGTCCACCCCCAGTGCGCCTGGCAAGTAGGCGAGGGAGAGGGGGGCAAGCTCCGCTTCGATCTCGCCCAGCCGCTCCGCCAGACTCGACTCGGGAATCCCGGTCGTCCGCACCGCACGGGAGCGTACCACCCGATCGCCTGCGCGACTCGCCAGCCGTGGCAGCACCTCGTGATGCAGCAGCCCGCGCATTTCGGAGGGCACTCCGGGCAGGAGGATCGCGACACCACGGCTGCCCGGCGCGCCGGCCAGCTCGCCCTCGAGCCAGAGCCCCGGGGCCGTGCCCCATCGATTGGGCAGGACGACGGCCCCGCGCGGCACTTCCGCCTGACCCCGGTTCTTCTCGGAGGGGATGCGACCGTACCGGGCAAAGCGCTCGACCAGTCCCTGCCAGAGGGCTGGGTGGAATTCGAGCGGCGCACCGAACAGGTCGGCAATCACGCGCTTGGTGATGTCATCGGCGGTGGGACCGAGCCCGCCGGTACAGACGACCAGTCCGCTGCGCACAAGGGCGGCGCGCGCCGCCTCGGCGATGGCCGCGGATTGATCGGTGACCGAAGTGCGCCGCACAACGGTGAACCCCGCGCCGGCGAGGGCGCGACCGAGTTCGGCGCTGTTGGTGTCGATGGTGAGGCCGAGGAGCAACTCGGTCCCGATCGTCAGCAGTTCGATGTCAGGCACGGAGGACGACCGGTCGGGCGGGAAAGGAATCCGGGATCAGCGCGCGCCGGTGAACAGGCGGCGGTAGCGGTACATGTAGACCACGAACGAGTAGACCGTCAGGATCGTGGCAAGCGCCAGCGTGAGCGCGACCACCCCGCCATGGAACTCGTTCCAGTACTGGGCGAAGCGATTGTGCTCCCAGCCCATCGGCTTGCGGGCGTCGCGGAAGGTGAACCACAGAAAGGTGGCGCCGATGTAGATGTTCTGCAGCGTCGCCTTCAGCTTTCCCGCCCCGGCGGCGGGGATCACGATGCCGCGATGGTTGGCCCAGACGCGGAAGCCGGTCATGGCGACCTCGCGACCGATGAGCAGCAGGCAGACCCAGAGCGGAATGCTGCCCCAGACCGGGATGTCGTAGAGGTCGTGGCGGGTGCGGGAGATCCAGTAGATCGGGACGATCGTGGCGAAGAGCAGCAGCTTGTCGGCGAGCGGGTCGAGCAGCTTGCCGAGGTCGGTCACCAGGTTGCGGGAGCGGGCGAGGTAGCCATCGACCACATCGGTGACGGCGGCGAAGACAAAGACCAGAAAACAGATGAACTTGGGCCAGTAACCTTCGATGAACGGCAGGAGCGCGATGACCGGCGTGAGGCAGATCCGAACGAGGGTGAGGACGTTCGGCAGGTTCCACATCAGGTCGATCCGAGACTCTTGAGCACCTGCTTGCTCACCGCTTTCAGGGTGTCGAAGACGCCATCGCCCGACATGGCCACTGCCTCGAAGTAGGGCGCCCGCTCGATCCACTGGCCGTCAATCTGCTCGACCAGGAAATCGCCCTCGTGGTACGGATCGGCAACGGCGCGCTGCTTGGCGGCATCCTCAACCGCCCAGCCGGGGTTGAGCGCTGCCTGCAGCTCGCGGATCGTGGCGGCGTTGGGCAGGTCGCGCTTGTTGTACTGGATGACGAACGGGATGGTGGTCAGGTTGTACCCGTGCTGCGCCATGTTGTCATACAGGTTCTGCATCGCTTCGATGTTCGCCTCCATCCGTTCGATCTGGCTGTCGGCGACAAACACCACGCCATCGACCCCCTTGAGGATCAGCTTGCGCGAGGCGTTGTAGTAGACCTGGCCGGGCACCGTATACAGATGGAACCGGGTCTTGAACCCGCGGATGGTGCCGAGATCGACCGGCAGGAAGTCGAAGAAGAGGGTCCGTTCGGTCTCGGTGGCAAGCGAAATGAGCTTGCCCCGCGAATTGGGGGCGACCTTGGCGAAGACGAATTCGAGATTCGTCGTCTTGCCGCCGAGCCCCGGGCCGTAGTAGACCAGTTTGCAGTTGATTTCGCGTGAAGCGTAATTGATCATCGACATCAGGTCTTACTCCTCTTCACGCGCCAAACAGCCGGTCAATCTCATCTTCCGCCTCGCCCATGAACCCGGACTCCACCGGCGGCTTGCCGCTGGGCTCCCGGGTGAACATCTCCTCGAATACGTGGCGCAGGTCCATCACCGTCTGCCGCACCCGGAGCTTCACCAGGCCCAGCGTCGTGCGGTTGTCGAACAGGACGACGAGGATCACCCGCCGGGCGATATCGGCGAGGTACATCGACTCCTTCTCGCCCTGATGGAAGAGGCTGCCGAACTCCGGCTCGCCGATCATCTTCGCCAGCTGGTCGTTGGCGCTGAAATCCGCCGCGGTCAGTGAGGCAAAGGCGGTCGGGTCGAAGGTAGGCTCTTCGCCCACGGTCGACACCATCTGCCCGGCGCGGTCAACGATCATTGCCGTGCGGGCGCTGGACTCTCGCAGAAAGCTCCCGAGAATCAGGTCGATCTTGTGGGAATCTTCTTCACGGAACGACCAGCTGGAAGCCCCCTGCATCAGGTCCCCTGTGGAGTGTACCCCAGCGCCGCTTCGAGGCGGCCGACGATCGCGAGTGCCCGGCGCCGGAGCACCGGATGGTGTTCCCACTGGAGGTAATCGCGCAGCACATGCACACTTTCGACTGTTCCGGTCGCCTCGATCCCGCCGAGCGCGGCCAGGCGATGCAACGGGCGGCGACTGAACAGGTCCTGCTGGTGTCGCTCGATGTGACGCTGCGCCAGCGTCCACCCGACCGCCGCTCCCGCCACCAGGCCGAACAGCACCGCGAGCCGCCGCACTCAGCCCACCTCCTGACGGGTGGAGAGCGCCAGGGCCAGAGTCACGCCATCGACATATTCGAGATCACCACCGACCGGAAGCCCGCGAGCGAGCCGGGTGACCTTGACCGCCCGGCCGGCCAGAAGCTGGTAGACATAGGTGGCCGTGACCTCCCCTTCCATCGAGGGGTTGGTTGCCAGAATCACCTCACGGACACCGCCGGCATCGACCCGGGCGAGCAACTGGTCCAGTCGGAGTGACTCCGGCCCCACGCCGCCGAGCGGGTCGATTCGACCCCCGAGCACATGGTAGCGACCACGGTACTCGCCGGCCCGCTCCAGCACTACAACCGCGGCCGGCTCCTCCACCACGCAGAGCAACCCGGCGTCCCGCCGGGGGTCGAGACAGATGGCGCAGCGCTCGCCCTCCGCGAGGTGGCCGCATTCGTCGCAGGGCCGGACCCGTTCGGCGACGGAGACCAGAGCACGCGCCAAGCGGGTCAGACGATCGCCCGACTGCTGCACCAGGTGATACGCGAGTCGCTGCGCCGTCTTCCGGCCGATACCGGGCAGGCGGGCCAGCTCGGTAACCAGCTCCTCGATGGCGCTCACGATCTTCAGAGCGGCAGGGTCGGCGCGGAGGGGCTTACTCGCCGAACCTCCTGCTGGAGCGCCTCGCTGGCACGCCGCTGTGCCTCCGCGACAGCGCCGACGATGAGATCCGCCAACAGCTCGGCATCCCTCCCCTCGAAGCATTCCGGATCGATGTGCAGCCGGCGCAGGGCCCCCTGCCCGTCCACGGTGACCCGGACCATCCCGGCCCCCGCCTGCACATCATATGACTGGTCGGCCAAGTCGAGCTGGAGCTGGTGGAGCCGCCCCTGCATCTGCTGGGTCAACTGATAGAGCTGCTGCCAATCTGCCATACGCTCAGTATCGCTAAGTTGCTGCAAAGTATGAAGAAACTAGGGGTCCCCGGGGACGGATGCAAGCAAGCCTGGCCCTATTCGATGACTTCCAGATCCAGAGACTCCGCCACCGCCTCCAGGGCGGGATCACGGGTTCGGAGCACTTTCAGCCGTTCGGCACGCGTCTCCGCCTCGGAAAGCCGCCTGGTCCTCGGAGCGGAAGTGCCCTCCTTCCCCGCAGCGGAGTCGGTCACGGTCAGCACCACCGGACCGCCGACCGCCTGCCCCAGCAGCCGCTCCACCGCCTCCCGCTGCCGGCCGAGCGCTTCCAGATGCATCGGGTTGCCATCGGGCACCTCGAGGGTCAGCGCGGGTGGGGCCGCTGCCGCCGGATGTGCCGCGTTGAGCGCTTCGCCGAGGAAGCGGCTCTGGTCCCGGGCCACCAGCACCAGCTCCGGCCAAGCGGCACGCAGCGCCTCCAGCGTGAACTCGATCGAGGTGACGGCGGGGCGGACAGGAGGCTCGACGGGGCGGCGTACCACCGGTTCGGTGATCCGCGGCTTTGCCGCCGCCGACGCGGGTGCCTGTGGCGCCGTCGGACCCGGCCTGGCGCCCGCACTGGCTGGACGCGGAACGAAGGAGCCGTCGAGCACCTCCGCCAGATCCACCGTCCGGTCGAGCAGAACCCACCGGAGCAGCAGGGTCTCGATGACGAGGCGGGGCGATGCGCTCCGGCGGATCGTGGCTTCGGACTCACCCAGCAGCTTGAGCATCCGGAGCAGGTCGCCGGCGGCCAGCCGGTCCTGAAAGGCCGCAAGCGCCTGATGCATCGCCTCGGTGATCCCCTCGGGGGTCGCGCCGAGCTGCAGCATCAGCAGCGCACGGAGCATCTGACCGACACCGCCGGAGAACTCGATGAGATCCGCCCCGGATTCGTCCAGCCGGTCCAGCAGCGTAAACACCCCGGCTGACTGCCGCCCGGCCAGGATGCCGAGCAGCTCGGTGTAGATCTCGTCGTCGACCAGACCGAGGATGTCCCGGACCCGCGCAGCGGTAATACGGCCTTCGCCGAAACTCAGGCACTGGTCGAGCACGCTCAGGGCATCGCGCATCCCGCCATCGGCCTGGCGGGCGATGAGCGTGAGGGCGTCATCGTCGGCCTCGATCTGCTCTTCCACGAGCACGGCACGCAGCCGGTCCCGGATGGCCGCCGGCCGGATCCGGCGGAAGTCGAAGCGCTGGAGGCGGGACATCACCGGGGCCGCGGTCTGGGCGATCTTCTGCGGTTCCGTGGTAGCGAAGACGAAGACCACACCCGGCGGCGGCTCCTCGAGGATCTTGAGCAGCGCGTTCCACGCCTCGCGGGTGAGCATGTGGGCCTCGTCGACGATGTACACCTTGTGGTGGCCGGCCTGCGAGGCGGCATACATCGCCCGCTCGCGCAGATCCCGGGCGTCGTCCACCCCACGATTGGAGGCGGCGTCGATCTCCACCACGTCGAGATTGGCGACGCCGGTCCAGATTCGCTGGCAGCTGTCACAGCTGCCGCAGGGCTCACCAGCCGGCTCAACGGCGAGCTTGCGCTCGCAGTTGAGCGCCATGGCGAGGATCCGCGCCGCCGTGGTCTTGCCGACGCCACGCGGGCCAGTCAGGAGGTACCCGTGACCGACCCGATTCCGTACCACGGCCCCACGCAGCACCGTGGCGACGTGGTCCTGCACCAGCAGGTCGCTGAAGCGGCGGGGCCGGTATTTCCGGGCGAGGGCGAGGGCCATGGCGGGAAGCTAGTCGGCTCGGCGGTAGCAGGGCTAGACGGGTTGACGGTTCGGCAGATCGGTCCCTCGTGGCGGCGGCCGGGGCCCTACTCCGGCGACGGGCGACTGGCTATACTCCGCGCGTCCCAGGTCCGAAGGGCGCCGGCGCGCGAACCGCGTCAGGACCGAGAGGTAGCAGCGCTAAGCGATGTCCAGTGTCGCTTCGGGGTGCCTGGGACACTCCCTTTTCATTCCCCGCGGGTCCCGCCACGGCCGCCACGGCGTCGCCGCACCTCGCACACCGCAGTCGCCACACCATCGCGTCGGGCAACCCTCTCGGGAGCTCCCCATGCACCTCGTGCCGCTCGACTGGGCCATCGTCGTGCTGTCCATCATCGTGTCGTTCATCCCGGCCGTGATCATGGCGCGCCGCGCCGGGTCCTCCACCGCGGAGTTCTTCACCTCCGGCCGGGCGGCGCCCTGGTGGCTGATCGGGGTGTCCATGGTGGCCACGACGTTCAGCACCGACACGCCGAACCTCGTCACCAACCTGATTCGCGAAAAGGGCGTCGCCAACAACTGGCTCTGGTGGTCGTTCCTGCTCACCGGGATGGCGACGGTGTTCTTCTACGCCCGGTTGTGGCGGCGCAGTGGCGTGATGACCGACCTCGAGTTCTACGAGGTGCGCTACTCCGGGCGCGCGGCGACGCTGGTGCGCGGCTTTCGCGCGCTCTACCTCGGCCTGTTCTTCAACTGCGCCATCATGGCGACGGTCAACCTCGCCGCCGCCAAGATCGCGAACGTGGTGCTGGGCTGGCCCATCGGGAAGACCCTGCTCATCTGCGCCCTGCTCAACGTCGCCTTTGCCGCGACCTCCGGGCTCTGGGGCGTCCTCGTGACCGACTTCATCCAGTTCGGCATCGCGATGACCGGGGCGGTCGCGCTCGCGGTCTTCTCGCTGCGGCAGCCGGAAGTCGGCGGCCTCGCCGGCCTCATCGCGAAAACCGATCCGAAGACCCTCAACCTGCTGCCCGACTTCAGCGACTGGCGCCTCACCGTCTCGGTGCTGATCATGCCGCTCACCGTCCAGTGGTGGTCGGTCTGGTACCCCGGCGCCGAGCCGGGGGGCGGCAGTTACATCGCCCAGCGGATGCTGGCGGCCAAGAGCGAACGGGATGCGCTTGCGGGCACGCTGTTTTTCAATGTGGCGCACTACGCCATCCGCAGCTGGCCGTGGATCATCGTGGCCCTCTGCTCGATGCTCGTCTTCCCCAACCTCAGCGATATCGCGCGGACGTTTCCGTACGTCGATCCGGCACTGATCGGGCACGACATGGCCTATCCCGCGATGCTCAAGTTTCTGCCCGCCGGATTCCTGGGCCTGATGATCGCCGGGATGCTGGCGGCGTACATCTCCACCATCTCCACCCACCTGAACTGGGGCACCTCCTACCTGGTGCACGATTTCTACCGCCGGTTCCTCAAGCCGGGCGCGGATGAGCGCCACTATGTCCTGGTGGGGCGCCTGATGACGGCGGCACTGATGGTCGTCGCCGCCGGCTTCACCCTGGTACTCGACAGTGCGCGTCAGGCGTTCGAGCTGCTGCTCGCGGTCGGTGCCGGGACCGGCCTGCTGTATCTGCTGCGCTGGTTCTGGTGGCGGGTGAATGCCTGGAGCGAGATCGCGGCGATGCTCTCCAGCTTCCTGCTCGCGATTGCCTTCGCGGTCCTGAATCGGACCGGTCACCCGGTGGATGGGGCAATCGCGCTGATCATCAGTGTCTCGGTTACCACCCTCGTCTGGGTGACGACCGCCCTCTTCACCGAACCGACCGAGCGATCCCGGCTGGTCGCCTTCTACCGCCTGGTGCGCCCCGCCGGTCCAGGATGGGCTTCGGTCCAGGCGGAAGCGGGCGTCGGCCCCTCCCTCGACAGCCTCCCGCAGGCGCTGCTCGGCTGGACGCTGGGCGTTGCGTTCATCTATTCGGCGCTGTTCGGCACCGGGAGCTTCCTCTACGGACGCACCTCGCAGGCCCTGATCTTCCTCGCCGTGTTCACGGTGTCGGGCATCTGGCTGATCCGGCTGGTGCCGAAGCTATGGGGGAGCCGGACGGCGTGAATCGGGAATGAGGGAACCGCCCCCGAGTCGGGAATACCGATGCGTGCGACCAACCCGGGCCCCACCTACTCCACGCCTCCCAGCTCCAGCAGCCACCCCTTTCCCGGTGCGACCGGGATCCGGTCCCCCGGCCGAAAGGTGGCCGCGGGCTGGAAGTCGGGGATCGCCGGTGCGACGATCGTCGCCCGTGCGGGGTCGATCCCCAGCTTTTTCCAGTCGATCTGCAGCACCACCAGGGCCGTGTCAGGCGCCCAGCTCGCGAGCGCGACAAGCGCCTTCCCCTGCCTGACATAGCTGGTCGCCAGTACCTCCGACCGGTCGGTATGCACCGGCGTCGCGGGGTTCCACCAGCCATCCATCCGCGCGCCGTCCAGCCCGAAGGCATCCCACACCTGCCAGAGCGGCCGCGGATCTCCGGCCCAGGGGAGCCGGCTGGTCATCCCGAAGAGCATGCCGCGCCAGGGATTCCCGCCGCCTTCGAGCATTTCGCCCATCACCCCGAACGGGATGCCCGACATTTCGACGAGCCAGTACTCCGGCGGGCTGTCGTAATCGAAGTATTCCCCGAACCAGATGCGATCGAGATAGGGGAAGTGTTCCAGATAGAGGTTGGCGCTCGAGGCCCAGCCGTCGTTGGGGTTGTACTGGTTGGCCGAGTGCAGGTCGATCAGCGCGGCGGGACGATTCCGGTCCAGCGCCTTGCGCACCCGCTTCATCGTCGTGCGATCAAAGGCGACATCGTCGATATAGAGCCCGTCCATCCGGACATTCCGCGCCAGCCAATCCAGTCCCTCGACATAGAAGTTGTGCCACCGGCTCACGCCGCTGGTGACGATCGCCGCATCCTTCAGGTCGGGAACGTACCATGCGGCGATGTAGTCGTCCCCCAGATGTTCCTGCAGCCAGGAATAGCCGCCGCCGGGACCGGGGGCATACACCTCGTGACCGAGGCTCCGCAGCGCCCAGAGTTCGGGCGCGCGCGTGGTGAGCTCGCGGACGGTGTAGTAGAGCTTCACCCGCATCCCCCGCTGATGCGCCGCCGCGATGTAGGCGCGCATCGTGTCAGGCGTCAGGAAGGGATAGTTGATCCAGGGATTGATCGGCGTCGCGTGATGGACGTTGATGACATTGGCCCCCGCGGCGGCGACGGTATCCAGCGAGGTGAACGCATGGTAGAACCGGGTGCGGAACTGCTCCGCCGGCCGGATGGGGCGAAAGGGGGTGATGGCGAGCCGCAGATTGAAGAAGACCGAATCGCCCGCGACAAGGGTCCTCGCCCCGCTGAAGCAGCGCACCAGGTAGGTCGCCCGCTCGGTGGTGAAGCGGCATCCGCCCCGGCCCTGGTTGGCCCAGCTCGCCGGCATCACCAGCGGCTTGAGCTGGTAGAAATTGGTATTCAGCGGGCGGACGTAGTGGTGATCCTTCAGCGTGAACTGCAGTCCCGCATTCACATCACCAATCCACGCCGCATCCTGGTTGGCCTGCTGGTACCAGCGCCATTCGAAGGGCGCGGGACGCGGCCCTCCCTTCTGCCCCAGCCCCATCATGTACCGCGCGACGGCGGAATCAAGCGGGATCTCGAGGCGCACATCGCCAAGCTCCCGGGTCTGCGTCGTGGAGAGGCGAATCTGGTACTCGATGTTGCCATCCGCCTCGAGGGTACCCGCCAGCTGCATCGTCAGCGTGCCGGTGCGGCTCTGTGATGTCCAGCGGACCGCGCCCGCGCCGCGACGGCCGTACTGCACTCCCGAAGACAGCCACCGGAGCTCCTGCCCTGCCGCATCCTCGGCGATGAGCCGAATCGGCTGCCGGAGCAGTTCACGGCCCGTGGTCCCGATCCCGGTCATCTCCGGCGTGAAGTAGCTGCTGATGCGCGCCGGCAGCCCGTTAGGCGCGAGCGTCACCCGGCGCCCAAGGATGGAGAGCTGCCGGCCATTCACCCCGACCGCGGTGTACGGCCGGACCAGGAGGTCGTCCTGATACAGTCGCGAATCGAGCCAGCGGAGACGGGAAAGGCGGGCGGGTTCGTCGTCACCGTGAACCGCGATGCTCCCGGGCGCGACAATCAGCGTCATGGGGAGGGTGATCGTCTCACGTCCCCGCGCACCAACGGTGAGGGACCCGCGATAGCTCCCTGGTCGCGTCGAGGCCGGCACCGCGACCCCGAACCAGAGCGGCTGTACCCGGCCTGCCGCGACGTCCACCCGCGTGTGGAAGGCGCGCCCTTCCCAGTCGACACCACCGAGATTGAAGCAGGTGAATGCGCCAGCCGGGATCGCGCCGGCCCCATCGCCTTGCGGCGTGCCGTAGCTGACCGTGAGCGACTCGAGCGGCTCGGCTGCGTACACCCCGACCTGCCACGAGAGGTACTCCCCCGCGACCGCCGTTGCGCCAATGGGCGTGTTCGCGCCGGCGAGTGTCCAGCGGTGCGGAAGGTCCTGCGTCATGCGGATGGGGTGTTCGCGATCCTCCGGGAACAGCAGCATTGCCGCACCCGGATGCCTGACCAGCAGCCCGGCGGTCTCCGCCCTGCCCGCAATGCGATCCATCGGGTCGATCCGGTTCCACCCGTCGGCCCCCTGGAGCATGACCAGCTCCGCCTCGGGGATCGTACGCCAGCCCGCACCACCTTCCTCGAGCCCGAGACCGCGGAGCCATACCGTGTCCGCCGGAGCAACCGGCGGATATGTGACACGCGGATAGTTGGCGTGCACGCTCCCGGTGTAGCGGAGGTAATAGACGTGGTAGTCGCCGGGGCCGGCGGCGGGGTCGAAGGCGATGGTGCCCGCTTCGCGGGTGATGCTCCCGGGGGCCAAGCGCACCACCTGCCCGCTGGCGGCGGCGCGGACAACGACATCGCGCTGGTCGGGGAACGGGTCGCGCCGTCGCCAGGGAATCGTCACCCGCACGGCAGCCGAGGCCTGCGTCACGCGGACGACCGCGCGCTGGTTGCCGAACGAGTCGGCGTCCCAGCTGCCGACTCCATACTGGGGCTCCTGCGCCGCGAGGAAGCCGCCAGAGCAGACGACCAGAAGCAACAGGGCTCTCATCGTGGGTGCTCGGCAAGAATGTGGTGAACGATCGCCTCGAGCGCCGGGCGTTCGGCCTCCAGGCCCTGTAACAGGCGGAACTGGGCAATCGCCCGGTCGCGGTTGTGGCCCGGGCGCTGGACGGCGTAGTAGCGGTCGCCCTCCAGGTAATCGGTCAGGAAGCGGACGCCCTGCTCCCAGGTGAGCAGGAGCCCGGCGAAGATGAACTGCTCGCGCTCCGCCGCCACCAGGATCCCGCCGCATTCCGCCAGGAATCCGCGGGCCAGCGCTTCGACCAGTGGGCGCTCGACCGTGATCTGGTCGAGCCCTCGTTCGTCTTCCGGCGCACGGGTGGCGAGGGAGCGGATGAGGTCGCCCACATCCGACAACAGGGTCCCGGGCATCACGGTATCGAGGTCGATGACGGCGAGCGGCGCACCAGTGGACGCATCGAGCAGCACATTGCCGGCCTTCGCATCGTTATGCACAACCCGTCGCGGCAGCGCGCCGGTCGCGGCCAGGGCGGGCACCACCTCGGCGAAGCCCCGTCGTTCCCGCGCATCACGGATCGCCTCGCCGACCTGCGCCACCCGGTCGTGCCGATCCTCCCGCACCGCCTGTTCCAGTCGCGCGAGGCGAGCCGCGCTGTCGTGAAACCCTGGCAGTGTCTCGGTCACGGTCGAGCCATCGCAGCCCGCGAGCCACCGATGCAGGGTACCGAACGCCCGGCCCACGCTCTCGGCATCGGCCGGGCTGGTCACCTCAGTGACGGTCCGGGTGTGCTCGATGAACCGCAGCAAGCGCCACCAGGCGCCGTCGGGGGCCAGCCAGGCGGGCGCCCCGCCGGGCAGGCGCGCCAGTCGCAGCACCCGCCGATCGACATCGACCACGCCCTCATGCTCCGCGGCACGACGGAGGTGTTGAGTGACGGTGAGGATATTCCGGTGGACGGCGGGGCCGTCGGGAAAGACCAGCGGATTGAGGCGCTGCAGCAGGTAGCGACGTGATCCCAGCGGTCCGTCGCCATCGAGCTCCCACGAGGCATTGATGTGACCGCGGATCAGGCGGTGCAATCCCGTCACTCGCGTTACCCCGAAGGCGTCGAGTGCCGGGCCGGGGTCAGGCGCGTCGGTCACGCCCACAGGCGGGCAGGGTACTCGCCCCGCCGCACCAGCTCCGCAAGTTCGGCTTCCACCCGCGGACGGTCCTCCGCGTAGGTGATGCCGCACCACCGGCTCGCGGTGGGAACCACCCGCACCCGGGCCTGGCCGGAATCAATCATGCCCGCCACCGCCTCCGGCAGGTAGCACTCGTCGCTCTCGCCCGGCTGGCCCGCGAGGAAACGGCGAAACGCCTGGTCGAGTCCCGCGAACACCTCCGGCGTGAAGGCCCAGAGGTTCATCGACACCAGCGTGTCGCCATCAATCTCCCGCACCTCCCGCCCTGCCCTGCCGCGAAAGCGCCCACCCGGCGCCTCGATCAGCTCCTTCACCTCTTCGATGTGGGTGAGGAACCCCCCGTGATCCACCATGAGCACGGCGCGATTCACGCCTCCGGCCGGGCTTGCGGTCTGCGCCATGGGATATCCGATGACGGCGTGGGTACTCCCGCGCGCCTTCGTCCCGCGGAGGAAGCTGGCCGCCTGCTCCAGCGCGTCGCGCCCGTAGAAATCGTCGGCATTCAGCACCGCGAAGCCGCCTGACACCTGTGAGCGCGCATCGAGCACGGCCTGCGCCGTGCCCCACGGCCGCACGCGCCCCGGGGCGGGCATCACTCCGGAAGGCACCGCATCCAGTCGCTGCTGGGCGGTGAGTATCTCCAGCCGTCCCCGGTAGCGCTGTCCGATCAATCGCTCGAACGCCTCTTCCAGATCCGGGCGGATCACGAACACCGCCCGGCGAAAGCCAGCGCGCCACGCATCGCGGACCGCGTAGTCCATGAGCGTGGCGCCGTCCGGCCCGACCGCGGCCAGCTGTTTCACCCCGCCGTAGCGGCTGCCGAGCCCCGCGGCGAGGACCACCAGCGTCAGGTCCTCGTCGGTCACCGCCCCGGTGCCATGAGAATGGCATTGGTCAACAGGCGGGCGGGACCGCGCCAGAATCCACGGTACACCGGATTCTCGGCGAAGATGACCACGCTGCCGCTCCCAACCGTTTCGACCGCGGCCCAGACCGAGTTGCGCAGAAAGCGGTCGGTGTTGTTGGGCCAGGTGAATCCGCCGAGGGTGAAGTCCGTGCCGCTGAACACCACCGGATTGGCTCCCTTCTCCGACGGCTTGAGCAGGCTGGATGTCTCGAGGAAGACCGGCAGCTGGTCCTGCTCATAGCCGAGCGTGAGCCAGTGACTCTGATCCAGCGTGGCGCGGAAGATGGCGCCGGGAATGAATTCCGGTGCCGAGCCCGCCGTCGCGGTGGGCGACACCAGCACCGGCCCGGGCCTGGCGGCGATGGCGAGCGCCGTATCCTTCACCGCGGTCGTGTCGGCGGCCAGCGCCTTGACCGTGGTGAGTTCCACCTCCTTGCGATTCAGGAGCTCGATGGCGTCCCCCATCCCGATGATGGCGCCGCCGGACTGGACCCACGCCTTCAGCGCCGTGACGCCATCCTCGCCGAGTTCGCGCCAGAGCCGATCGGCCGATCCGTTCGGAATGAGGAGCACGTTGTAGTCCGACAGGTCGATGTCTTCCAGGCTCGAGACATTGACCGGCGTGACCGGCAAGCCCAGCTCCTTCTCCAGGTAGAACCAGACCGCGCCGAACGCCGTCTGGTCGATCCCATCCCCGGCCGCGAGCAGGACCCGTGGCGTGTGCAGTGACATGACGCTTTCACTGCCGACACCGCCCTGCCCGGAATCGGGAAAGGCCGAGCGCACCGCGGTCACCTGGGCGCCGGACTGTGCCGCGAGCAGCGCGATCCGCTCATGCAGCGCGGGGCCGTTGCGCTGAACCCGCACCACGAAGGTGCCGCGAGACCAGGCAGTCCCATCGGCCCGGATGGGCTTGGTGGTGATTCCCACCCGGAACCCCTCGCGCAGCAACCGGGTGGCCAGCCGCGTGCCGGCTTCGCTGCCGTCCCCGAAGACGTAGGCCGACTGCGCCCGCCCCGGGGCGGTCGGGGGCGCAATCGAATCGGTGGCGTACACCCGCGCTCCCGTCACCCGGCTCGTATCATCGGTCCACCACGCATCCAGCCCGAGCGTCAGCGGCAGCGACCAGGCGGTCACATCGTAGAACTCGTAGCCTTCCTTGCCCTCGTCTTCGCCCCGGCGCTGGTTGCGCTGGTAGGTGGCGAGCTGCTTGCGCACGAAAACGGAATCGAACACCGCGCGCGGTTCGAGCATCGTCGTGGCCAGACGCGCCTCAGGCTGAGCCAGGTCCACGACGTACGCGCCGACGGGGAAGGTCCGTTTCCCCGCCGCGCCGCCCAGGTAGGAATTGGCCCGGAGCACCGTGATCGGCTGCGACAGCCGGGTGACCTCGATTTCCTCCCGGGCCAGCCGCTGCGCCAGCCAGAGCGCGCGCCCGGCGTCCTGGCCGCTGAACACAATCCGGCGCATGGGGCGCTTCTGGGCCTCCGCCATCCCGGTGGCATGAAAGGCGTGGAAGTCCTGCAGCCGCTCGGCGCGGGTGCGTGCGGCGTACGCCACCGTCGCGAGGGATGCCACGTAGTGATGGGCGATCGCCATCTCGAAGGTGGTAACCGAGCCGTCGTCCTTCCGCTTCCGCAGTTCCGGTCCGCCGTCGGTCTCGAAGGTCATGCCGAGGCCACCGCGCATCGTCGGCCACATGTCGATGTAGCCGGGGTAGAAGAAATCGAAGACATCGCGCACATAGTACTGCCAGCCGTAGGCGTCGAACGCCTGGGCGTTGCTCTGGCCGAATCGCTCGAACCACTGGTAGGTCCGCGGCGGCAGGTTCTGGTTGTGGGCCTCAACCACCGGCGGGAAGAAATACTGGCTGGTGGTGCTGTGCAGATCCGCCACGACCTGCGGGCGCCAGCGGACGTAGACACCGGCAATCGCCTTCGATTCCAGCTGCGACTGGGCCAGCAGGTCGCGATTCATGTCGAAGCGATAGTGGTTGTACCTTCCCCAGATGGCCCACGGCTCGGTCTGTTCCACTGCCGCCGGGTCATCCGCACCTACCGCAATCGAATTGCTCCACGCCGCGAAGCGCTCATGTCCGTCGGGGTTCTGCGACGGGTTGATCAGCACCACCGCGTTCCGCAGGATGTCCAGCGTGGCTGGCTCCTCCGAGGCGAGCAGTTGATACACCGTCTGCATCGCAGCCTCGAAGCCAGCCGGCTCGTTCCCATGGACCGAGTGGGTGAGCAGCACCGTGACCGGGGTGCGCTCCGCCAGCGCCCGGGCCTGCTCGCTGCTGGTCTGCCGCGGGTCGGCCAGCTTTGAGAGGTTGGCCCGAATCTCGTCCAGCCGGGCGAGATTTTCCGGCGAAGAGATGATCAGCAGCCGCATCACCTTCCCCTCCGCCGTGCGCCCGATGACCTCGGTCCGCACCCGGTCGGGGGCGGCCTCGATCATCCGGTCAAGCACCTGCTGCTGCTGGTGGTACATGGTCTGTTGCGAGCCGACCGAGTACCCCAGCAGCGTCTCGGGCCGGGGCACCGCGGCGCGGTAGGGACCACGGCTGTAGAAGTCGAACTCCTGGGCAGCCAGCAGGGACGGGACGAAGAGCAGGCAGGCGAGCAGGCGCATCGGATGGTGGGGTGCGGGGAAAGTCGCTGATCGGAACGAAGAAACGAATCGGTGTGCCGGCGTAATGTACCGCGCCTCGTACGCCGGGCTAGCCCGGTGTCGCCGCGCGCCGCTGCCGTGCACGCAGATCCCAGGTTTCGGCCACCACCGCGCCGAGCAGGAAGACGAGGGCGGTGTAGTAGAGCCAACCGACGAACAGCAGCAGAGCCCCGATATTCCCGTCGGTGGAGAAGCGGCCGACCACGGCCAGGTGGTGGAGGTACCAGCTGTAGAGGCGGCGGGCGACCTCGAACAGGACCGCGGTGAAGAGCGAGCCGGCCAGCGCCGCGCGCCGCGGGAGCCGGCGCGGGGAGGCGTGGCGGAAGACGAGGTAGAAGAGCCAGACGGCGGAACCGAAGGCGAGCAGCTCGGTAATCATGTATCCGACGCCGGAAACCAGGAAACGCAGGAGCGGGACCGAGCCAACCAGCGCGTGGCCCCGGGCATCGAGCAGGCGAATGCCCGTGGTAAGAACGGCGTTGACCGCCACGAGGATGACGGTCAGGACGACCATCATCGTATCCCGCAGCTTCCCGCCGAGATACCCGAGGACGATCGAGCCACCCTCAGGACGGCGCGGCACGTCATACACCAGCGCAAGGGAGGTCCGGATCGAGGCGAAGAGGCGGGTGGCAAACCACAGGAACAGCGGCGTGGCGTAGAGCGAGACGGTGGCGCGGGCCCGGGTGAATCCGGCAAGCCCCCGCTCGACCGCCGCGAACATGCCGCCGCCTTCGCCGGCCGTGGCCTGCGGCACGATGCGCATGAAGAGGGCGTGCAGGTCCTGCGAAGTGGCGGAAGCGGAAAGCCGGGCGAGGTGGGTCAGACCGACCAGCAGCAGCAGCAACAGGGGAATCGCGGCGAGCAGGGCATCAAACGTCAGCGCGCTCGCCAGAAACGGCACGTTGTGCCGGTCAGCCTGCGCCAAGGTCCGCCGGACGAAGGGCCCCGAGCCCCGCAGCCACGCCAGAAGCCCGGGTCCTGTCAGGCGACGGGCTCCTCATCATCATCGTCGTCGACCGGCGCGGGGGCGCGCCGGCGGGCGCGGGCCTCCGACAGGCGCCGCTCCAGCTCGCTCCGGACATCTTCACGCTTCTCCTCCCGGCCCCGGAAGGGGCGCGGGCTCTCGCTCCCGACCCGCTCGGACAGCTCCTCCACCTTCTCCTCGGCCAGCGCCCGCACTTTCCGCATTCGGCGCTTCAGCGCCCGGCGGGTCTCGTCGCCGCTCTGTGGGGCAAAGAGGAGCCCGATCGCCAGCCCGAGGAGGGCGCCGAACAGCACGGGCTTGATGGAGCCCTCGCCCCGCTCGACGTAGACCACTTCTCGATCGTCGTCGCGTGTCATCTCATTCTCCTGCTTCTGCGTCGTCCATCGCGGTCACCAGCGCCTTCTGGAGTGAGGCGTGGGCCTGATAGGGCGGCTTGACGTACTTGCGGACCAGGGCGGCCGTGCCGCCCACCTTGAGCTGGTCGAACAGGAAGTCGAACATCTTCTCCAGGTCCGCCGCGATCGCGCCACGCACCGCGGCGGGCAGCGACCACACTTCCCGCTTGAACGGACCGATCGCCTTCTTCCGGGCCTTGTAGTAGAACTGGTCCGGCGTGTCGCCTGCCTTGCGCTCGCTTGCGGCGTTGGCGTCCAGCCACTGGTACATCCGCTGGCGCAGTTCGGCGGGCAGGGCGGGATGATCGAAGACCATGCTCTGGAAATTGGTCGCGAGGTGGATCTCGGCCGTCTCCAGCCGGGAGAAGTTGCCGAACGCATCCTGCGGCAGGGTGCTGGCGCCGTGCTGCACCGCGCCCGACATCCCATACTCCTTCCGCGCCGCCACCGACAGCGCCGCGAGTGCGTCGAGATCAAGCTTCACCTTGGCGATCGTGCCATCGGGCAGCACGACACCGCCGTGGCTGGTCCCGGTCTGCACCGAGATCTTCGAGATGCCCTCGTAGTCGCCCAGGCGCCGGAGCGCGGGGATGTACCCCTCCATGAAGGCACGCAGCTCCTCCACGGTGCTGTTCTTGTGACCGACTTCCCCGATCTCCGCGCCGACCGAGACGGAAATGCCCTTCGGCTCCCGCTCCCGGATGAACGCCGTGATCTCGGCGGCATGCTCGTAGTTGAGCCGCTGCTGTTCCAGCAGCGTTGGCTGGGAGAGATCCACCAGGGTCGAGGTGTCCACATCGACATTGTAGAACCCCGCGCCGATCTCTTCATCGATGAGCTTCTTCACCTCGGCGACTTCGGCGTGCGGATCGGCCTGATACTTCTTGGCGTTGACCTGGCAATGATCGCCCTGGATGAAGATGGGGAGCAGGTACCCCTCGCGCAGCGCCGCCCCCAGGATCACGCTCACATATTCCGCCGGGCGCTGGTCGGTATAGGCGATTTCGGAGCGGGCGATCTCGAGCAGAATCGCGCCGGCATCGCGCCGCTTGGCCGAACGAAACACCGCCCGCGCCGTCTCGTAGCTCAGCATGCGGATATTGATGGCGGGAACGGTGAAGCCGCCGCATTCCCCCCGCCCGCGCGCAAAGTAGACCGGCCCGATGGAGGCGGGGCGGGCCCCGACCGCCTGTCCCAGCTCCCACAGCAGCCACCGCGCCGCTTCGCGTTCGGCCGTCGCACCAAACACAGCCTGCCACACGACCTGATCGGTGGCCTCCGACTGCAGCTTGGCGGGATCGGTTACCTGCACGGCGTCGGCTGTCCGTCGGACATTGCCGAGGAACAGGGCGACGAGCTTATCCCGGTGGTCAGCCATAAGTGACTGTCCTCTTGTGAGTTACATGCATGACGCGGAAATGTAGAGCGGGGATCACCGGGCGTCAAACGGGATGAGCTGGCAGCTGACGACTGACGACTGACGACTGCCGGCTACCGGCTCCCCACCACATCCCCCGCTGGCATCGCGATGTCCTCAGCGGGATACCCGATCCGTCCCATCGCGGCGAACGTGAGTTTCTTGCCAAGCTCCACCCCTGGCTGATCGAACGGATTGACGCCGTACCATACCCCAGCGTAGCCGGTCGCGACCTGGAAGAACATGATCATTTCGCCCAGCACGCTGGCCGAGATCTCGGGCAGGTGAATCGAGCAACTCATCCGTCCCATCCGGGCCAGCGCGGCCGCCGTGGCCTGGTACTCCGCATCCAGCAATCCGCCGAGGGTCTTGCCGGCGAGATAAGCCAACTCGGCGGGGAGTGATTCCGGCGACGGGATGGTGACATCCTCCGCGAAGTGGTCGACTCGCAGAAAGGTGATCACCTTGTCGAACGGTCCCTCCATGAACAATTGGACCTGGCTGTGCTGGTCGGTCGCACCGACCGCGCCGAGTGGCGTCGGGCCGGCGTGCACCGTCTGCCCCCTTCGATCGGTCGCCTTGCCCAGACTCTCAGCCCACAGCTGACGATACCACTCGGCAAACTCCCGCAGCCGGTCGGTATACGGCATCATCACGTGGAGCCGTGCGCCGAGCGTCGTGTCGGCTGCCCAGTGCAGTGCGGCGTACAGCGCGGCCGGGTTCTGCAGCAAGTCATCCCGCTCCGCCGCCGCCAGCGCCCGGCGCGCCCCCGCCAGCAGCGCCTCGATATCGATGCCAACCAGCGCGGCCGGCAGCAGCCCCACGGGGGAGAGCACACTGAAGCGCCCGCCCACGTCGGGGGGCACCTCGAGGGTCGCGATGCCATCGCGCTGGGCGATCTCGCGCAGCACACCTTTTTTCGGATCCGTGGTGAACACCAGGTGCCGGGTTGCGGCGGGCCCGAGGGCACGGTCCAGCCACTCTCGCACGACCAGGTACTGGGCCATCGTCTCGGCGGTGCCGCCCGACTTGCTGATGACGTTGACCAGGACCCGGCGCGGATCGATCCGCCGCAGGGCCTCCGCGACGCTGGTCGGGTCCACGTTATCGAGCACGGTGAGGCGGGGGAAGAATTCCCGACCCTCGTCATCCAGTTCGTTCCACCCCGGGCGTTTGAGCGCGTTGAGCAATGCCTTCATGCCGAGCGCCGATCCGCCGATGCCCAGCACCAGCACATGATCGAACGCCTGGCCGACGCCCTCCGCGAAACGCTGGATGGTCTGGACCGCCCGGGCCTGCTCGCCCAGACCATAGAAGCCGTACTCCCCGCCAGCACGGCGCCGGCGCACTTCCGAATGGACTTCGCTGAACCGCCGGGTCAGCTCGACCAGGCGCGGCCGCGGCAACCCGTGATCGCCATCCAGCCGGTCGGCGAACATCCGCCCGTAATGCAGCTTCATGCGGTCACCTCGATCGAGAGGCCGTCGTAGGCCGGCGCGACGCCAGCGGGCAGCTGAGCGAGCAGGTCGGCGTGGCCGGTTTCGTGAGTCAGGTGAGTGAGAAAGGTGCGCTCGGCACCGATCTCACGCGCCGTCTCGATCGCTTCACCGATCGAGAGATGGGTGGGATGCGATCGCCACCAGAGCGCATTGAGTACCAGCACCTTCAGTCCGGTGAGTTCGGCGCGGGCCGAGGCAGGAATCGACTTGACGTCGGTGATGTAGGCCAGCGGCCCGAAGCGGTAGCCGAAAACCCGCAGGAAACCATGTTCGAAGGCCAGCGGCAGGACCGGGATGCCGGCCACTTCAGTCAGGACCCCGGGCTCCAGCGGGATCAGCTCGAGCTGCGGCTTGCTGGTGCCCTTGAAGGCATGGACATCGTCGTCGAAGATGTAGCGGAAGCCCTCGCGGATGCGCGACAGCGTCTCGTGCGGACCGTAGCAGCGGAGCGGGACTTTCCGCCGCACGCTGAAGATGCGGAGGTCGTCGATCCCGTTGAGGTGATCGGCATGCTCGTGGGTGTAGAGCACGCCATCGACCTCGCCCACGCCGGCCGCGACCAGCTGGAGCCGCAATTCCGGGGGCGTGTCGATGAGCAGTGTCTTGTCGCCCAGCTGCACCACCGCCCCGGAGCGGCTCCGGCGGTCTCGGGAATCGGTGGATTGGCACACCGCGCACCCGCAGCCAATCTGCGGTACGCCGAACGAGGTGCCCGTGCCGAGAAACGTCAGCCGCACTACAGCGCCTCGATCTTGAGGAGGTTGGTCGTGCCGGGGACGTCGAAGGGGACACCGGCGGTGACCACTACCCGCTCGCCGGCCTGTGCCAGTCCGCGGGAGAGAATCTGTTGCCGACCGGCGTTGAGCAGCGTGTCGTAATCGGTGGCGTGGGGAGTCAGGACCGGGA
Source organism: Gemmatimonadota bacterium (assembly GCA_034440415.1). GTDB lineage: Bacteria > Gemmatimonadota > Gemmatimonadetes > Gemmatimonadales > GWC2-71-9 > JADJOM01. The sequence goes on from JAWXBX010000198.1 coordinate 22,274, forward strand.
CGGTCCCCCAGACCAGGGAAAGCTGGTGATAGGTCTCGGGCTCGGGTGTCGCCGCCACGATGGGGACCGTGGGACGATACGTCGCCACCTTGCGCGCGGTGAATCCGCTGCTGGTAAAGCAGAGAATGACCGGCACGTGCAGCAACTCGCTGGCGGCGCAGACCGCCACACCGATCGCATCCTCGGTGCGGGCCGGCGTCGCACCGCCCGGCCTCGGGTGGTGCGGGTCTTCATCGCCCGTCCGGCGCCCCACCGCCGCATCGAAGGCGTGGCTGCGGCCTTCGCGGTGCGACTCCATCTCGCGGGCAATCCGGTCCATCGCGCGGACCGCCTCGACCGGATACTCGCCGACCGCGGTTTCCGCCGAGAGCATCACGGCGTCGGTGCCATCGAGAATCGCGTTGGCGACATCCGAGGCCTCGGCCCGGGTGGGGACGGGCGCATGCACCATCGACTCCAGCATCTGCGTTGCGGTGATGACGGGCCGACAATGCAGATTGGCTTCGCGAATGATCCGCTTCTGCACCATCGGCACCTCTTCGAACGGCAACTCCACCCCGAGATCGCCCCGGGCGACCATGATCGCGTCGGAGGCATCGAGAATCTCGCACAGATTCCGCAGGGCGGTGTCCTTCTCGATCTTGGCGATCAGCTTGATGCCGCGGGGAACCAGTCGCCGCAGTCCCTCGATATCGGCCGCCTTTCGCACGAAGGACAGCGCGATGTAGTCGACCCCGGCGGCGATCGCCTCAAGGACATCCTCCTTGTCCTTCTCGGTCAGCGCCGGGGCGCTCACATCGATGCCCGGGAGGTTCATCCCCTTGTTCGATTTGAGCACGCCGCCATATTCGACGGTCGCCTTGACCCGGTTGCCGCTCACCCCGCGGACGCGCACCGCGATGATCCCATCGTCCAGCAGCACCCGGGCGCTCTCCCGCACGTCCTGCGCGAGCGCCGCGTACGTCGTGGGGATCTCTCCCGCCTCCGCCTCCTCTTCCGGCGAAAAAGTCACCAGCTGGCCGGGGACGAGCCGGATCGGGGCCGGGAGGGTGCCGACCCGGATGCGGGGACCCTGAAGGTCGAGCAGCAGACCTATGGAATCGCGCCGCTCGGCCCGCACCCGCTTCACGTTCGCCATCCACTCGCGCCGCACTTCCGGGGTGCCGTGGGAGGCATTGACGCGGACGACGTTCACGCCGGCGTCGAACAGCGCGTGCATCTGGGCGGGCTCGGACCAGGCAGGTCCCAAGGTGGCAACAATCTTGGTGCGGCGGATGACGGTCACAGGGCTCCTTGATCGCGTGCGAGGGGGGAAGCACGCTCGGCTCACAGTCTAATCGGAGGGAGAAACGGGGAGAAGGCGACGAGGCGGCCTGGCGAAGACCCTGAGGCCTGGTGCCTCTCGGGCCGGGAGAACCGAGGTGGCCCGGGCACAGCCGCCAAGGCACTTGGTGAACGCGATCGGAGGGTTCCCGCCCGGACACTCGGGCACCGGCCGGGATCGGCGGATTGTAACGAGCGGCCGTGTCGGGAATGGTCGGGTATCCCATGCGATCCGAACTGCCGGGTGGCGGCATCGGCACCTCGGCCACCCCGTGCAGTGACCCGGCAGCAAGGGTCCAGGTGGGGGACTCGCCTACAGAAGGCAGTGGGGGGTGTCGGCGAACAGATTCCAAACCCTCCCCAGGGCGCCGAATTGCAACTTTCCCACACCTTCGATTCCAAAGAGGTTTCTGTCGCCGAGCCGGGAATCAGGTCATCCACGCGTGTTGAATACGTGAGTTACCCACATGTGGAATCATCGAAGAGCGGATTTCGAGCCGGTAAGCCGTTGCAGGAGAAGCTGGTCGAACGTCACATGACAATTCACTTTAAGTCAACCGGCTAAACACATTGCCCACAATGAGAAAAAACCATCAGCGAATGTTGAAAAGACGACTGACGACAGTGTCACCACTAACCAGTTTGCTGTGCACAATGTGGGAATTGACTGCTTCTGCCGGAGCATGCTCAGAAGAACAAAGCCGCTAGTTGGAGAATCTGCTCCGAGCCAGCGGCCGACCCGTTCCTCATCGCGTCATCGGGTGAAGGTGATCTCGCCAGTCCCTCCAGCAAAGATCTGGTCGACAAACCTGATCGGTGAGTCGAGGAGGGCGCCGCCCAAGCCGTGCTTGCCCTGTACCCGAAGGGCGCCTGGCAGGGTTCCGATTCGGGTCGGCTTCAAGTCAAGAATCACGGACCACCGGGTGTTGTTCAGACCGCGGAGTACCGCGCCCTTGGGGAAGGGAACGTTTTCCACATTGATGGAATCTGTCCTGGCGTGGCCGTCGAGCGTGATGACGGCCCCCTCAAGCTTGAAGACGTACCGCTCGTTCTCGGATTCGGTGATTGGACCGACGGCCAGGTCCACCCGCTGCATCGGTATCAGATCCGCTTCCATGGCTCGCTTCAGCGGGGCACTGTTGCTCGCGAGCGTCCTGATCGAAATCGAGCCCTCCCCGCCGACTGCGGAGACTCCCCAGATGGCGAGCGCGAGGTGGGCGCCCCCATCGCCCTCATCGAAGCGCTTGTTGTTTACCCAGATGGCCTCCGGGTAAATGACGCAGAGCTGGCTGGGGACCCAGGCCTCGAACTCCGGCTGGTCGGTCAGAACCCTGCGGAGGGCGTCGGGGACTCCGGTTGCCTCCCGGGCCAGAACCAGTCGCTGCCCCGGTACGAGATTCTTGGCCGCCGCCTCGGGATCCATCAGAAAATGGAGGCAGAACCCCACCTTTGGGTTGCCGATGCCCCACCGAACTTTCGGCTCCCCACTCTGGGCAGCCGCCGCATGCGACGAGGCCACCAAGGCCAGACCGAGTAGCGAGCAGCCAGCCAATCGACGGAATTCCATGGAAGGGGGGGTCCCTTACTTGGCGTTCTTCGCAGCCTGAATGGCCGCTGCGAGCTCGCTGTAGGCTTTGGGGTCGAGAGCGCCAAAGCGGAGGTTTCGGTAGGCCACCCTGCCCTTCCGGTCGATGACGTACACCGTGCGGCGATTGTACCCGTTCCGGTCCGCGCTCCCGTACGCTCGAGCCACCTTCTGGTCCATGTCACTCAGCAGCCGGAACGGTGCGTTCAGGCTGGCGGCGAACCGGCTATGGGTCTCGATCGAGTCCGCGCTGATGCCCACCAGCGTGACGTTCTCCCCGAACATCTCGGCATACCGTTCCGTGAAGGTCGTCAGCTCGGCGGTGCACCCGCTGGTGAAGTCCTTCGGATAGAAGGCCAGAACCACGACCTGCCCGCGCAGCGCGCTGAGGCTGAACCACTGATCGGTGGCACCATCCCGGGTGGCTGCTGCAAGGGAAAAATCGGGGGCCCGCTCATACTCGCGGGGGCCTTCGACCAGCACCGCGGTCGGTCGGCCGGCGGTCGAATCCTGCGCCACGGCGGGGCGTGTCGTCATCGTCAGGAGAGCCAGCACGAGCGCAAGTCGAGCGGGTGGCAGGCTCATCCCTCCACCCCCGAGGCACGCTTGAGCGCCGCTTCGAACTGCTGATCTGCGCCGACCCCGGTGTACACCACCCGGCCGGCGGCATCGATGATGACGACGTAGGACGTGGCGGGCGCCATATATGCCCTGGTGCTGGTTCCCCTGTCGTCATAGAGCACGCGGAACGGGACGCCATGTTCGCTGGCGTAGCGGCGGACCCGCTCGGGTGTCTGGTTGACCGTCACATTCACCCCGAGGAACTCCACCCGGTCGCCAAACTTGGAGTAGGCTGCCTTGACGCGGGGCAGCAGTTCCTCGCAGTTGGTGCACCAGGTGGCCCAGAACTCGATCAGCACCGGTTTCTTGCCGATCCACTGCCCCAGATCGACCGGCTTCCCATCGAGATCGTTGACCATGACCACCGGGGCCTTGGCCCCGACGGCGATGCCCGTCTCGCCCTGCGCCTGGAGTAGTCGATTCGGTGAGGACACAGCCAGCCCCAGCAGCAGGCCGGCCACCACAACAGCTGATCTCATGAGACTTTCCCCATCTGGATGAAGTAGTACTCCGCCATCCCCAGCAATACCACGCCCGATGCCCGCTTGATCCACACCGTCCACTGTCCTCCCCGGGGGAGCTGCACACCGTAGCCGGCCAGCAGGCCGACCGCGACGAGAAGGGCGGTCATGCCGAGAGAGAAGACGAACAGGTAGGCGAATCCAAGCACCGCGCTGCCGGTGGCGGAGACAAATGTGAGGGCGGCGGCAAACGCTGGCGCGCCGCACGGGGCGGCGACAAGCCCCGAGGTGGCGCCCATCGCGAAGGCACCACCGGCCGAGCCCCCGCCGAATCGGCTCGCCCAGGCGGTCAGCCGGACCGGCAGGGCCACCGGAAAGACGTCCAGCAGCGCGAGGGCGAAGATGAGCAGCAGATTGCCGACGGCAAAGTAGGCCCAGCGGTTGGAGCTGATGGAGCCAAACAGTGAGCCGGTGAGTCCGGCCAGCAGGCCCAGCGAGGCATAGACCAGAGCCACCCCGAGAACATAGGCCGCGGTGTAGACGACGGTTCGGGCCCTGGAACGGGTGGCCGCGCCGGTGCCGCCGAGGACGCCGGCCACGATCGGGATCATGGGATACACGCAGGGAGTCAGGCTGGTCACGAGGCCGGCCACGAACATCGTGCCAAGGCCCAGCAGCGGCTGGTCCCGCAACAGGTCGCCAACGGGAGCCATCTGCACGAGCGATGTCAGTTGACGGAGGCGTGCAGCTCACCGCCCGATTGCTGGCCCGCCCGCCCGCCGTACCGTGTCTCGACGTATTCCTCGAGGATGGCGAGGAATTCGGAGACGATCGCATCGCCCTTCAGCGTCACTACTAACCGGCCGTCGACGAACACTGGCGCCTTGGGCTCCTCGAAGGTGCCCGGCAGCGAGATCCCGATGTTGGCGTGCTTGGATTCTCCCGGCCCGTTCACCACGCAGCCCATCACCGCGACCTTCAGCTCCTCGACTCCAGGGTAGCGGCTGCGCCAGACCGGCATCTGGTCCCGCAAGTAGCCCTGAATGTCCTCGGCCATCTGCTGGAAGAAAGTGCTGGTGGTACGGCCGCAGCCCGGGCAGGCGGTGACCTGCGGGGTAAAGCTGCGGATGGAGAGGGACTGGAGAATCTGCTGGGCAACGAGGACCTCCTCGGTGCGGTCCCCACCGGGCTTCGGTGTGAGCGAGACCCGAATGGTGTCGCCCAACCCCTCCTGCAGCAGGATGGAAAGCCCGGCGGTGCTCGCCACAATGCCCTTCATCCCCAGCCCCGCCTCGGTCAGGCCGAGGTGCAGTGGGTAGTCCCCGCGTGCGGCGAGCATCCGGTAGACGTCGACCAGATCCTGCACCCCCGACACCTTGGCGCTCAGAATGATGCGATCGTGAGGCAGACCAATGGACTCGGCCAGCGCGGCGGAGCGGCTGGCGCTCTCCACCATCGCGTCCATCGTGACGTCGCGAGCCTCGCGCGGGCTCCGGCTCCGGGCATTGGCGTCCATCATTTCGGTGAGGAGGTTCTGGTCCAGCGAACCCCAGTTGACCCCGATCCGCACCGGTTTGCCGTGCGTCAGCGCGACCTCGATGATCGCGCGGAAATGTTCATCCGCCCGCTTGGCGCCGACGTTGCCCGGATTGATCCGATACTTGGCGAGAGCGGCGGCGCACTCGGGGAATCGGGTGAGGAGCTGGTGCCCATTGTAGTGGAAGTCGCCGATGATCGGCACGGACACGCCCTCGGCGGCCAGCCCCTCAACGATCGGGGCGACCGCTGCGGCCGCCGCCTCATTGTTCACCGTCACCCGCACCAGCTGACTCCCCGCCCGCGCCAGCGCCGCGACCTGCCGGATCGTGCCCGGGATGTCGGCGGTATCGGTGTTGGTCATGGACTGCACGACGACGGGATGGGCGCTGCCGACGGGAACACCCCCGACGAGGCAGGTCACGGTCTGACGGCGGGGGCGAGGAGGCATGGCCAAATATACAGCGGGGCGACGCAGGCGACGGGAATGCCGGCCGGTCAGGTCAGGTCAGGTCAGGTCAGTGCAGCCTCGAGCAGGGGGACGACTTCTTCGCGCACGGAGTAGTAGATCGCCATCGCGTGCGCCGAACCGGGGACGATCAGCGCCTTGGCGTGTTTCAGGCCTTCGCTCCAGGCCCTGGCGTTGTCTGCGGCGCCGAACGGATCGGCCTTGGAACTGGCGTGCAGGGTGCGGGCGGTGGTCTGCTGCATGGCGGCACGACCGCGGGCCCGGCCATCCTCGCCCCACACCAGCTCACCGGCGGCGCCGAATGTCACCAGGGCCTTGAGTCCGGGTATGCGTGGGGCGGCAAGCGTCACCGCTGTGCCGCCCACACTGGCGCCGATCAGCGCGACATGGGAGGGATCGATGAAGTTCTGGGCCACTCCCCACGAGGCGACCCGGAGGACGTCGTCATCGATCCGGTTGAAGCCGACTTTCGTGATGCTGCTGACAAAGGCGGCCCCGAACGCTTCCATGCCGAACCCCAGCGGGGAATCGATGACCAGCGGCCGGCCATCGGCCCCCTGCACCGAGGCGCCGTGACCCCGTTCATCAAAGGCGAGGACCGCCACACCAAGTTCGAGCAAGTCCTCCACCAGCGGTGCGAAGCTGTCGGCGGTGGCCGGGTACTGGTGCGCCAGCACGGCGAGCGGGAAATCGCCCTCCGGCTCGATCTCGGGATAGACCAGCGCGCCCTTCAGCACCAGTCCATCGGCAGCCTGCAGTGTCATCTCGATGGCGCTGAGCAGCGGCTGGGGCATCCTGCGGATCAGGCCATGCCAAGCTGGGTGAGCAACCGGTCCCGCTCGCCCTGCGACACCGCACCGCTCTCGACCAGGGGCTTGAGCGCGGCAATGATCTGCTCCCGCGTTCCATCGATCCGCCGGGAGCGCAGTTCCTGCACGATGCGGGCGAACTTCTGGTCCAGGACATCCTGCTTCAACCCACCGGTCTGGCGCAGGGTGTGGAACTTGACCAGCTCCTGGGCGATGCGTTCGGGCTTGATCGGGGCCAGATCGCCGGACTCCTCTGTCATGATATGGTGCCTCTGCGGAAGGGTGGTGCGCCGGCTACCACTCGGCGGTGGCAAGCTACTGCGAATCCGACCGATGCACCAGTTGACTCCGGTCAGGCGGTAGTCGGTCAGTTTGAAGTAACGACTTTCGCCGGGTCCATCAGAGCGAGGATCTCCTCGATCTTCCAGATGTGAGTGGTCAGCCCCGCTGCCATCACCGGGCTAGTGTGTACCCCGCCGTTCGCCTTGGTGAGGGTCTGGTGTGCCCGGCAGAAGTTGTAGTACATGAAATAGAGGCTTACGGCGCGGGCGTGATTCTCCGCCTTCTTAGAGAAGGCATTGGTCAGCCGGGTAAACCGGCGCTGCTGCATCCGGAGTGTAAGGTTGGACCGCTCGATATAGGAGGTGGACACCAGGTCCACATCCGGGCGCCCGATCTTCCGGACCTTGGTGGCGCCAGTGCACACGGCGGGACTATACCGGCGTGACCCATCGACGCCTTCCGTCTGACCGTACTCCTTCACCAGCATCGCCCGATCGACCTCATCCCAATTGAAGGCGGACCGGACGGCGGTTTCGTACATGCTGTGCCCGTCGGTGGTGAGCTGAATCTTTCGGGTCATCCGGGACCGCAAATCCTGCATGAAGGCCGAGGCATTCTCCACGGTCCGGGCGCCGACCAGCCACGAAATCATCAGCTTGGAGTCGGCGTCGATCGCGGTGAACGTCCAGATATCCCCGTCGCCCGCCCGTACCGCCCGCTGCTGCTTGGCCCCGACAAATGCCCAGATTTCGTCCGCCTCGACCCGTACGGCAGAAAGCTGGCGCAGCCGGAAGTTCTGGTAGCCGTCGCAGAACTCGCCCACCTCGACCAGCAGCTTCAAGACGGTCGCCTTAGCTGCCCCGGTCAGGCGGCAGGTGGCCCGGATGGAGTTGCCCTCGACCAGGGCCTTCACGATTGCGGCACGCTTAGCGTCGGTGAGCTTATTCATTGTAACAAGCAATATAGTCAATTGCTGCGCATAAGTCAACAGCAGAAAAAGGGCCCCGTTCTACGGGGCCCGCTAAAATGCTGCAGGTAAGAGCTTTATGCGGTCAGTGTCGAGGCCACAAGGGGCCGAAATGCCCACGACGGCTTGGTGAGGTCTGTTCTCGTAACATCAAGTTCTATACCAAGTTGCCTCATTGTATTCAGATACCTTGGATACATCTCAAGTAAGGCTGCCACAGCTATATCGTCCGTTGCCCCTTGCACCTTGAGATTGGGGATGCTCGGAAACCAGGCGATGTAGCAATCATCGCCACCATTCGTTGTCGGCTCTTTCCTCACTAGGTATGTCAGCGTAGTCATGATATTCCTCCCGATTAGGAGCCCAACTTGTGGGCTTCTTCGCACAACCAGATTACTTCATTTACCTTCGACACGCCAACGTTTTGAGTTGAGGCGAGCACCATCTGGAGGCGCCCCCGTTCGCTCGGGTGTGTCCAAAGCACCTGCGTTACCCCGTACGACACACCCAATTCACTGGATTCGTATCCCCATGCAGCCAGAAGTATGCCAAGATCGATAGATCCCCATCCGAGCAGGTCGTCCTTAAGCTCTCGTAGCCTAGCTATCCGATTATACGGAGGTGGCGTCCCAGTCACTGTGCGCTAGGCTTCAGCTGAGGCCCTACAGTAAACGGTACCCGAACCTTCTCGGCACCATCCCACCGCAAGACGAAGGCATACTCGCCTGCTCGGGGGAAGACGACACCGGTAAACGGAAGAATTTGACTGACAACCTGACGCTCTCCCGCCTGGATACCAACCGGCTCAATCTCGCCGACGCCCCCTCCATGCTTCCCGCCATCTTCGTCTACCAACTCGATTTCAACCCTGTGGCCCTTGTCGCGATCCTCGAACTCAAGGCGGAGACGGAAGGCAAGCACAAGGGAGGGATGAACGGTCGGAAATGCCGTGGTCCAGATCCTGTCAAAGACTCCCATGACGTTAAGCTTGCCGTCCGAGAGATTGCCGTAGTCAGCAACGACGGCCATTTCAACGACCACAGTGAACCTCAGGCTAGGGTTTCTTGGTCCACCTCACGGACGCTGCCAGTTTCGCCGCTTCCGATCGCTCGGTCGGAGTAGCGGAAGCAGCCCGAGCTGTGCCGCCCTGCTTCCCTTGCCTGACGGCGTTGGGGTTCTTAGTGCCGGCTTCGGGGTCAGTCTTAGATTGCTGCCGAGTAGCCTCTAGCATAACCCGGAAAGCGGTTTCCGCCACATCCGGCCTGAGCTTGTGTTTATCGCTGGGTTTCTTGGGCATGACGGTTAGCGGGTCTGCCAGAGCTTCAGCTCGCCTTGCTCACCGCACCTGCTGCATGTCGCTGTGATCGTCGCAACGGCGCCATCGGTGCCCAGCGTGACTTGCACGGCCTCACTGCACTTCTTGCAGATGAAGTGGAAGTAATCGGCCCTGGTATCGCCCCTGAGATTCAGCATACTAGGACCGTAGCGCCTGATCTTCTCGCGGTCAAGGAATGTCACGGCTCAAACTGACCCAGTACCCGCTCAGGCCGGCGGCCGTCCCGGCCGCTCCGCCGCGGCGATCGTGCGGGTAGGATCGGCGCCGGTCCAACTCACGTCCGCGGTCGGGCCGTAGGTCGGCGGGACACGATCTTCCAGCAACCGGAGGAAGAGTCCGATCTGGGCCCGGTGATGCGCCGTGTGCAGCACCCGCCGCCAGAAGACCCAGATGCGCTCGCGGGTCGTGTCGAAGAAGGGCACCGTCGCCTGCCAGAAGATTGCGTCCCGATCCGCCAGCGCGGCCAGCCGGGGACGCGCGAGTTCGACATATCTGGCGACATAAGCGGCGACCGTTGGCGCCTCCCCGGCTGGCAACACCGCCGCGGCCGCCGGCTCGGTCAGGCCGATGAATTCGGCGAAAAACCGGCGCTCCGACAGAAGCTGATGCGTGAGGATCTCGCGGACGGTGCCGCTCCTGGGGTGCGGCCGGAAGCCGAGCTGGTCGTCACGGAGTTCCTGCCAGACCGAAGCGGTCTTGTTGGTCTCGGAGGCGTAGGTATCGAGCAGATGCTGAAAGATCGGCTGCGAGGCGCGGGGAACGTCCTGCTCGGCGATCGCGCGGTGGGGGTACTCCATTCGGTCGCCTCGCTGAATGTCGAGGGATACTACCGTACATGGCGCTCACGCTCAAGCAGGTGAATGGGCAGAAACACCAACGGGAAGCGGATGTCGTGTCCGCCCTCGTCTCTGAAGCACCTTCCGCAAAGGTGAGCAGCAGCAGATTCACTAAAGGTGAGCAGCAGCAGATTCACTGAATTGAAGGCCTTAAATGAGGTCACATTCCGGCGAACTCACCACAAAAACCTCGCATCATCTTGAATCCCAATAGTCTCGGCGAGCCAAGTCTGTGGCTGACTGGCTTGACCAGAAAGATTGCCTTGTTGCATCAATTGTCGTCGGCCGACGCGGCGATTACCCCGAGCATAGGTCAGCTACGACTTCAGCTCCTCTGCGTAGTTGACCAAATCAGTCACTCCAAGCTTGTGGGTACCGAGAAGCCCTCCCACCCTACTCTCGTCGAGATCGTGCAGATCGAGGTTCTTCATTTCCATGAAAAACGCCCGTACTGCACGCGTGAGCTTCTTGAGGCCAGAGTCGCGAAGGATACGAACTTTCTCGTTGAACCCAGCCGCCCTCGAGATCTTCTTCGTCGGTATGACAATAATGCGCGTGGCTTCCGCCCCCGGATACTCCCTGGTGAACCAGGCGCACGCATTGTTCATCTGACCGGACTCGGCCTTGCCAATCGATTCACGGCTCAGATCCACCTCACTCTTGCACTCGACCAGTAAGTACTCTCCCTCCTTGAGGACCCAGAGGTTATCCGGCCCCGCCTTCCACTCCTTGTCAGGCCGCTCGCCACTGAAACCAAGCGCTGGCGCAAGCTCATCCAGGGCAGCCTCGAATGCCTCCGCACGCGAACCGAACCGCAGTCGATCGAGGATCGCATTCACGCCAATCATCAGCGCCCCATGATCATCGTACTTCCCAGCCCATTTGATGATCGCGGCCACACGTTTTTAGGGGAGCGGGACCAGTTTAGCAACGGCCATCCCCTCGCGCGGGCGCAGGAGATAGCGATTCAGCTTGTGTGCGGCCACCTGCAGGACGTTGGAGTCGGCCTTGCTCGCTCCGTACCTGTATCGTGCGATCTCCTGGAGATACCAACCACGATCCGCATCGCTGGCCACCCGTTTCGAATCAAGCAACGCTTGTAGTGTTTCAACGGCGCGGTCGACATCACCCGAACGGAATGCCATCTCGGCCGCGCGCTCCGCGGCGAATATTTCTAACATCTTCGCCGGGGCGCTTGGGCCCTTCAGCGCATTCATGCGCTCGGCGTAGAACTCCTTCCAGCCCTCATCGCGAGCGAGGCACTGTTTGATCAACGCGAGGAGCGCTCGTTTCGGAGCCTGACCCGTCGCGATGTCCTCACGTGCAAGCTCAGCGATTTCCAGACCCAACTCGATCTGAGTCCGGGTCTGCTGAGAGTAGTAGCCGCGCCCATCTTCGGTGCGGACGGCCTGCACCAATCCCGCGCCGGTCAACAGCACGACACAGTAGTCCTTCTCGCCCCGTACCGCTCGTCCAAGCCCCTGTTCAATAACCCGGGCCACTCGCGTAGCTATTACCTCACTCCCGGGGCGGCAGGATTCCGAATACCGGTCCAGGAGACCGCCCCCGAAGGGCTTGCCGTCGAGAATCAGCAGCCTGCACGTGTCGTCGGGCAGGTCAATCCCGTCATACCTGTTGGCGACAACAATCGTCCTTTCGAACTTCCCTCCACGGAGGCTGTCTACGCGAGCCTCGATGTCAGCCGGTTTCGCTACAACAGCCCCCTCCCCCAGCCAATCGCGTGTTGAATCGAAACTCGGCACCAGAGCTACTACACCGTACTGACGCTTGGGTGCAGGGGGCGCGAACTCGTGCACGATTTCCTGATCCGTGAGTTCGGCATCGATGATGCGATGGCAAGAGCACCATCTTCTCGCCAGACCACGTCTCGGCAGCAAAGACGAGCGGCTCGCGGATGGACTTTTCAGCGATGGCGAGTCCTCGCACCAGGAATGAGTCATCAGTAACCGTCGCCGACATGAAGATGCGATGCTTCGCCCTGTCGTAGGACCCGAATAGCTCGAGAGGCGCCAGGTGAGGCGCGATCACCAACAATTCGCCGGAAACGACGCACAAGCAGTCGCGGAGGTTGTCCCGAAGCAGCGGCCACGCAAACTTGACGGCCTTCGTTTCCGTGTGCTTCGAGAGGATTTGTGCGACGTCGCGATGGTGATCGAACCAGGACCAGTACGGCACTGGAAGCAGTGCGTTAGCGTTGCCCGCCATGATGTCCGCGAACGTCCCCACTCCCTGCTCCTCAAGATCGGCCGCGAAGAGCGTCCGAAGTTCTGCGTAGGCGGGATGGTCCTTCTCGATGGTGATCTGACACGCTTCCTTGATTGCGTCGATGCAGGCGTGGGCATCGTCGAGGACAAGCCAGTCCACTTGCTTCGACCTGGGCCCGAGCCCGAACTTGGTAAGGCCGTTGAAGAGCTTCTGGACTGGCGTAACGAGGATCGCCTTGCCGTCCATGAAAGCTGAAGGTAGGGATCCGTCATCATCGACTGGAACAGCCGAGATACCGAATTGCTTGGCCTGAGTGAGTGTCTGGTTGACCAGGAACTGGTTTGGGCACAGGTAGAGCGCGCGACCATCGCCCTCGTTGAGCTTCGACTGCAATACCAACAGTCCGATAAGGGTCTTTCCCTGTCCTGTGTGCAGCTTGATGATTACGTCGCGGGACCCCCGGTGATTCGCATGCCACTCCGCGAGAACAGCCTCCTGGGCGGGACGCAGGGGTCCCTTGTCGCTCGCGCGGTCGAGACGTGCATATATGTCAGATGGGACCAGCGGCTTATCTACCCTAGCCTTTGCCAGGCGTTTCGTGAAATCAACCATAGACCGACTCGGCTGGGGACGGTTAC
>JAWXBX010000199.1:0-10637 GCA_034440415.1 Gemmatimonadota bacterium
CCACCCCCCTCCACCATTTACCTCCAGAAGCCGTCCGATGAAGTTGGCGTTGGTCCCCTCCGGTCCCAGCGCGGGGTCAAAGCGCAGTCGCCGGCCGCGCTCCATCAGGTCGAGACGTCCCAGCTCCTCGACCAGGACGACCAGATGGGGAACGCCGACCGTGGCCAGGAGGGCCCAGGCTTCGCCGGGCTCGGGTTGCACCCCTGCCGGTTGCGGCAGGAGGACGTCGGGGAGGCTGAGTTCGGCCAGGTCCGACGTGCCCGGGAGGCACCGGCTGGGAAAGGTGCCGGCCCCGGTCACGAGGTGCATGCCCCGGGCGGGCGCGAGTTCCAGCCGGGCCGACAATCGGGTACTGCAGAGGGCCGCATTGCCGCACATGCTGGCTCTGGAACCGTCGCAGTTCCAGAAGTCCATCCGGACCCGGTCTCCGGACTCAGGTGTGAGGATGACGAGGCCGTCGGCACCGATGCCGAACCGACGGTCGCAGACGTCACGGATCCGCTGGGCCGGCCACTCTGCCGCACGGGTGGAGCGCCCATCGAGCATGACGAAGTCATTGCCCGACCCGGTCATCTTGTAGAAGGATTGCTGGCTCATGGCCCTCAGATCCGGCGCAGGATGGACTGCAGCCGGAGCCACCAGACCATCCAGATGGCCTCCCGGACGATTCCCTTGTTCATCTTGCTCTGCCCTTCCACCCGGTCATGGAAGATGATCGGGATCTCCTTGAGCCTGAATCCCTTTCTCCACGCCCGGAAGCTCATCTCGATCTGGAAGGTGTAGCCATTGGAGCGCACCTGATCGAGGTCGATGGCCTCGAGGACACTGCGCCGGAAGCACTTGAATCCACCGGTCGAGTCGGTGAGCGGGAGACCGGTGATGACGCGGGCGTAGAAGTTCGCCCCGAGGGACAGCAGCAGGCGCGAGATGGGCCAGTTGATGACGTTCACCCCGGTCGCGTAGCGCGAGCCCAGCACCAGGTCCGCGTCCTCGATGGCCCGGAGGAACGACGGCAGAAAGGTCGGGTCATGGGAGAAGTCGGCGTCCATCTCGAACAGGACGTCGTAGTGCTGCTGCAGTCCCCACCGGAATCCGGCCAGATAGGCTCGCCCCAGCCCCTCTTTGGCCTGCCGGTGGAGCACATGAACCCGTGACTTGGCCTGGGCCATCCGGTCGGCGATGTCGCCGGTCCCGTCGGGGGAATTGTCGTCCACGATCAGGATCTCGAGCCGGGGGTCCTGGCGGAGAATGGCGGGAACGATCTGGGCGAGGTTCTTCGCCTCGTTGTAGGTCGGGATGATGACGAGCGCACGTTCGATCAACGTTGCGCCCTCCGCTGGAGCCAGAACGGCACGGCCGCCAGACCGAGTGTCAGGAGCAGCGCAATCAGGCTCACCCGCTTGCCGAGACGATAGCCGGCCGATTCGAAGCGCAGCACGACTTCGGAGGCCCCTGGCGCGAGTGGCACTCCGATGAGGCTCCCATTGGCCTGGTAGACCTGGGCGGGTTTGCCGTCGACGGTGGCCCGCCAGTCCGGATACCAGTTCTCAGACACCAGCAGGTGGGTGATGGCGGAGTCCCGCCCCGCGATCGCAATGCGGATGGCTCCTGGCGCCCACTGCTGCACCGTGGCGTGGAGCGTAGTCAGGTGGACCGGTGGTCTCAATGCCGGCAGTTCGAAGCTCACGCTGTCCGGATACAGCAGGACCTGCGCGTGGGGAAATCGGGGATCGAGGAGCGTCGGTATGACCTGGTCGGTCGGGACCTTCGCCGCGACCCCAAAGACACGGACGTATGCCGGGATGGAATCCTGTTCGTACAGGACCGCCGGGTTGCCGAACGTGTTGCGCTCCGTCGCGACGACCCGGTGCCAGCCAGGAAGGGTCATGGTATCTGGCAGGATCAGGAACCGGAGAGCGAGGAGATCGAGGAGCGCTGGTGTCTGGAGGCTCGCGTACCCACGGTCCTTCCCTGCCAGCTGGTCGTAGGCCTGCAGTTCGTTGCCATGGTAGCCGACCGCGACCGGAATGCGGTAGGCCATCAGGGTGGACGCCGGGTAGGAACCGCCGGCATCGAACACACGATACGGCGGGATGACCTGCCGGAGCGCCGCCGTCACCGGATCGTCCCGGAAGAGTTCCGCTGCGCGGGGCGAAAAGGTGTAGAACAGGCGATCGATGCTCCACAGATCAGCGGACATGACCGTCAGGAGCACCGCGGCGGTTGCGGCCCCGCGTACCTTGCCCACGCCGATGGCCCAGAAGGCGCCGCCCGCCAGGACAACGAACAGCAGCAGCCGGACCGCGCCCGCCCGCAACGGTTCGGCATTCAGGGCCGCCTGCTCCATCCGCTGCGGGATGACGAGCAGTTCGGCGACCGACTGCAGCACCCCGGCGATTCCGAGCAGGGCGAAGACGGCGAGCCCTCCGGTGAGGAAGAGCAGACGCCGGACGGTGATCTCACCGGTGAGCAGGCGATCCAGCCCGAAGCCCGCCAGGATCGCGACCGGGAACGCCACCAGGAAGAAGACCATGCCCACGGCACGCATCTTCTTCATCATCGGCATGAACTCGAACCAGATCCGGTAGAAGGGCGTATGCCCCGCAGCCGCGAAGAGGAGGAAGACCACTGCGCCCACGAGCAGGGCAAGCGTGAGGCGCCGCTGGCCGCGGGCCCCGACACCACAACACGCCAGCACGACGGGGATGACCCCGAGGTACTCGGTGTGAAACTTGATGGGATTGCGGCCCCAGTAGTGGTCGAGGACGCCGTTGAACTGCGGGAGGAGCGTCGTGAAGATCTCCTCCGGTGGGAAGGCGTAGGCGTTGACCCACTCCCAGCCGGTGTTCGGGCCTCCTGTCGCCCGGGGGGAAAAGGGCACGTACTGCAGGAACGGCAGGCCCTGCAGTGCGGTGATCCCGATGCCAAGGGTGACGGCCACGGCGGCAAGGGCGAGTGTCGCCCAGGGATTCTGGCCAGGGGGGCGCTCGGGGTCGGCAACGGCGAGGTAGATCGCCCACATGCCAAGCGCGAGCAGCAGGAAGTAGCACATCTGGAAGTGTCCCAGGACCAGCAGCGCCACCACCAGGCTGAATGCGCCGAATACCCATCGCTGGCCACCACGGATGGCCTTGAGGAGCAGCCAGAACGCGAGCGGCGTCAGTGCGGAGACGAAGAGCTTGCCGTCGTGCCCGGGACTCATCTGTGAGGCAACAATACCGGTGAGTTCGTAGGCCACACCCGCCGTGATCGCCGCGGTCCAGCTGAGGCGCAGCGCGCGCGCAAAGCCGAACGTGAGCCAGCCGGCGAGTACGAAGTGCAGCGCCATGCCCCAGGTGATGGCCAGGTCGACCGGCATGATCCAGCGCAGCCAGGCGGTGGGATAGAAGATGTCGCCATGCATGGCGCCGATGAATGGCAGCCCACCGAAGAGGTAGGGATTCCACTGGGGGATGGCCCCGGTCGCCCGGAACTCCTCCGCCCCGAACAGGCGGAACGAGTATCCGGCGATGAACATGTCCGAGCGCCCGCCGCCGAAGAGGATCTGTCCGGTGAGCAGGGGCCAGAGCAGTGTCAGGGCGGCGAGGATGCAGATACCGAGCGCGGCGATCCGAGGCCAGCGCGGTTCCCACGGCATCGGTTCAGCCGGCACGTGTGGGCCCCCGGCGCACCAGGAGAAAGGGGACAGCCGCCCCCAGTTCGGTGATGGTCAGCAGGACGCGTGAGGCGATCGCCAGGGCGGTCGCGGCTCCGAGTCCGATCGAGTCCTGCAGCATGAGAACGAGCAATCCTTCGCGAATGAGGAGCCCACCGGGCGCGAACAGTGCAAGCAATCCGGCCACATACGAGGCGGCGAATCCAGCGATCGCCGCTCCAAGGGCAAGGTGCTGATCGGGCAACACCGCCCGCGCGAGGAGCCAGAGGGCGGTGCCGTAGCCCAACCAGGCGATCGCGTTGGCCACCACGCCGAGCAGGAGCGGACCGGTGCGCGGGCTGGGAGCGTCAGCGCCGAGCCGGGCCAGCGCGAGCAGCCGCTTGGTGACGGGTGGATACAGCAGCAGCCCGACACCGGCAATCGAGGCGGTACCAGCCAGCCAGAGCAGCGGCACGAGCTCCGGTGTCCGCCGTGCCAGGATGCTCGTGCCGAACAGTGCCGCCACAGCCGCCCCGGTTCCGACGGCGAGTGCCTGCAGAATAATCGCGGAGGCGGTCGCGGCCCACGGGGCGACCCCCGCCTCCCGCGCCATCAGCGCCATGCCAGCGACCGCCCAGACCTTCCCGGGGATGTACTTGCCAAGGCTCGAGACGATCCAGATCCGGGCCGCCTCCATCGGTGGGAGGTCACCACCCCAGCCGGCGAGCATGCGGCGCCAGGCCTCGATGAGCATCGCGTACATCAGCCAGATGACGGCGACGCTCCCAATCGCGGGCAGGGGCCGGAAGGTCCACGCGACCGATTGTCCCTGGAGCTCCTGCCAGTTGCGGGAGAAGCTGCGGACGATCAGCGCCAGGATCAGGAGGCCGAGCAGCCAGCGGCCGAGGCGAATGAGGCGTTCAGCCACCCAGCGCCTCGCGGTACCACCGTTCGCAGATCTCGGCGACGGCTGCCGGGCTCAGCAGTTCACGCCACCGTTGGCCCTCAATCGTGGCCAGCGCTCTCGCACCGGCGAAGTGGAGCAGTTCGTTGCTGGCGCCGGCGATCGCTGCGGGCACCGGAGCTGTCACCCGTCCTGCCCCGTCCCAGGGTACGACTTCCAGCACGCCTCCCCCATCCTCGCACGCAACAACCGGGACACCGCACATCAGCGCTTCCGCGGCGGCGAGACCGAATCCCTCGTGGTGGGCGGGGAACAGGGCCAGGTCCGCCCGAGCCAGCAGATGCGCCACCGTGGCGGGAGGCTGGGCTCCACGGAAATGCACGGCATCCGCGATGCCGAGGGTGCGGGCGAGCGCTTCGAGCGCCGGCCGTTCGGGACCATCCCCGACGATCGTGAGGATCCGCGGTGGTCCCATCCGGCGCAGTTCCGCCAGCGCTGCGATCGCGAGGTCCACCCGTTTCTGGGCGGTCAGTCGCGCGACGACGATCAGCCCGTGTCCACCTCGCCCGGCGACGAAGCGATCCGTCTGCACCGGCATCGGTTGGCGGTGGGCCGCATCCACGCCGCGCCCCGTGGTCCGGGTGATGATCTCGCCGGCTCGCGACGACACGGCGGTCACCACCCGGGCCCGGCGAAACAACGGTCGCGCCAGCACGCGCGCGACGGCCACCCGGTCGAGCAGCATCGCATCGGTGCCGTGAACCGTGATGACGAGGGGGGCGTCCGGCGGCGCGGCGAGCCCACCGGGAATCCACCAATGCGCGTGAATCAGGTCTGCGCCATCGCGCATTTCCTCCCGCGCGGCGGCGCGCATCGCGCGGCCCAGGGCGAGGGCGGTGAGGGCCCCGGCCGGCGTCTTCGCCGCGTCGGCCATGGTGCCCCGATAGGCGAGTGTCTCGCGCTGGGCGGAGGCATACCGCACCCGTCGCACCGGGACGCCCTCGAGTGCAGGCTCACCCACCGCTCCCTGATCGCTTGGCGCGATCACGCGCACATCGGTCCCGCGCGCTCGGAGCGCGACGGCGAGGGTCGCGAGAAAATTCCCCGAGACATCCCCGGGAACGCGGGGAAAGTTATGGGTGAGAAAGACGACCCGCACTCCGCCTCAACGAATCCAGGGCACGTGGAGCGACTGGCTGGTGATCACCGCCCGGGTGTCTCAGGAGCGGCGGTCGAGACACACGGACCCCGTCCGAGAAGTTGGCAACCGGAGCGGGAGTGATGTCATCCACCTACTCATCGCCGCCATGTTCCCGGCGCTGAAGCAATCGGTACACCTCACGCTGCTCCTCCCGCAGTCCCGCGATGATCTCGCCGAGGAAGCCGAAGCCGAACAGCACGATGCCGGAGATGACCATCGTTTCCACCAGATTGAGGAGCGGCCGGAAGCCGGTCGAGAACCCCTCGAGTCCGATCAGATAGCCGAAGCGCAGGACCAGCCCCGCGACTCCCGCCAGGAAGCCGACCACGAACAGCGCCGCACCGGCGACGCCGAAGAAGAGCATCGGCTTGCGGCCAAAGCGGAGCTGGAACCAGACCGAGAGCAGGTCGAGGACGCCGACCGGAATGCGGGTCCAGGTGAACTTCGAGGCACCCGCCTGCCGGGGATAGAGCGGCACGGGGCGCGAGGTGACCCGAAAGCCATCCACCGCGGCCACGACGACAAAGAACCGGTGCCAGTCGGGCCGGAGCGGCTGGCCGATCATCACTTCACGGCGATAGGCCTTCACGGAGTTGAGATCGGTGACCGTGACGCCGAACAGCCAGCGGCAGAGGGTGTTGTAGACGGTGGAGACGAAGGCCTTCTCGTACTTGCCCTGCTTGGTGCCGGTGACGATATCGGCTTCGTGGGCGAGGATCGGCGCCACCAGCGTCGGGATATCCTCCGGGCGGTACTGCAGGTCGGCGGGAAAGAAGACGAAGATGTCGCCGCGGGCGACGTCGCCGGCGGAGCGGAGCGCATCGGCGATCCCGCGCTGGCGCCGGTGGGTCACGACCCGGAGAAACGAATGCTCGGCGGCGAGGCCGGCGAGCACCGCGCCGGTGTCGTCGCGCGAGCCGTCATTGACGATGACGACCTCGAAACTGAACGGCGCCGTGCCGAGCGCGACAGCGCACTGGCGGACGAACTCGGCGAGATTGAGCGCCTCGTCCTTGGCCGGAACCAGGACGCTCACCTGGACCGGAGACGGCGTCATACCCGCTTGCGCATGCGGGCCGGCAGGATGCCGAGCTGGTCGCGATACTTGGCCACGGTGCGCCGGGCGATCTTGATGCCCTGCTCCTGGAAGAGATGCACGATCTGCTGGTCGGTGAGCGGATCGCCGGTGTCTTCCTCCCCGACCATTTTCTGCAGCTTGGCGCGGATCGACCGGGCACTGGCATCCTCGCCGGAGGAGGTCGAGAGCGCGCTGGAGAAGAAGAACTTGAGGGGCAGCACCCCGCGGGGGGTCTGGACGAACTTCTCGTTGGTCACCCGGCTGACGGTGGATTCGTGCATGCTGATCACCTCGGCGACTTCCCGCAGGGTCAGCGGCTTGAGGTATTCGATGCCCTTCTCGAAGTACTCCCGCTGCCGGTCGACGATGAAGTTCATGACCTTGAGCATCGTCTGGCGGCGCTGCTCGATCGCCTGGATGAGCCAGTTGGCGCTGTTCATCCGCGACGCGATGAACTCGCGATGCTCGGTGGTGAACTTCTTCTTGTCGCGCGCGATCGCCTGATAGGTGCGACTCAGCCGGAGCCGGGGCACGCCGGTGTCGTTGAGGAAGACGCGGTAGGCCCCGTCAATCTTGTCGACGATGAGGTCCGGGATCACGTACCCCTCGCCCCCAGCCGAATGCTTGAGCCCCGGCTTGGCGTCGAGGCGGGACAGCAGATCCGCGGCCGCCTGCACCGCCGCCGGCTCGACACCGAAGCGACGGCCGAGGTCGTTCCAGCGGTGGGTGATGAGATCGGGGAAGGCGTCCCTGACCAGCCGGCAGGTGAGTGATTCCGTGTCGTTGCGGGCCGCGAGCTGGATGAGGAGACATTCGCGCAGATCGCGCGCGGCGACCCCCGGGGGATCGAGTCGCTGCAGGATCTGCAGCATCTCCTCGGCTTCCTTGAGCGTGAAGTACGGCACATCCGCCCGCCCGCCGACCGGAGCAGGCAGGGCAAGCGTCTGCGGCACCGGTTCCGCCGCGGGTTCGACGACCACACTCCCCGCCACGCTCTCCGCGTCGGTGAGGAACCCGGTCATGACCGGCGCGACCATCACGTCATCCGGCGGCGTCAGGCCCTCGTCTGCGACACCGAGCTCATCCTCCTCTTCCTCCCGCCGCTGGTCCGCTTCGCGCCGGATCGCGTGACCCTCGAGCATGCGGTTGACCTGGTCGACGACCTCCTCCAGGGTGGAGGCGAGATAGCCGTCTTCCTTCAGATTGCCGAGGAACTCCTCCGACAGCAGCTTCTGGCGGGGGGTGAGGTCGAGCAGCATCAGCTGTTCGCGCAGATAGTCGATCAGATCAGGCGTCTCGACCGTGACCGGCTCGATGTACTCCTTTTGCTCGAACTCCTCGCGCGCCCCGCCCGGCGTGTCGAAGCCATTCAGCAGGATCTCTTCCCAGTCGGTCTCGTTCTCCTCCTTGACCTTCTCCTTCTCCTCTTCCTTGGTCGGCGTCGCGTCGCCGGCGGTGACGTCCTCTTCCTCGGGATCGATCAGGTCGAGAAAGGGATTGGTGAGGAGTTCCTGCTTCAGGTGCTGCTGCAGGTCCATCATGGGCATGTAGAGCATGTCCATGGCCTGGTACAGCCGCGGATTGATCCGCAGGTCCTGCCGCAGGGACTGGTGCTGCGAGAGCCCGGTTTTCATGCGACCCGGTCCAGCCGGGCCCGCAGGCGGGCAGTCAGTGTGGGCCCGAGGTACATCTGGGCGACGCGGTCGTCATACACGAGATCGCGGACCGGACCGGCCACCTGCACCTTGCCCTCGAACATGATATAGGCGCGATCGACGATATCGAGCGTCTGCTCGACGTTGTGGTCGGTGATCAGCACGCCGATCCCGCGGTGCCGGAGGCCGGCCACGATCGTCTGGATGTCGTTGACCGCGATGGGATCGACCCCGGCGAAGGGCTCGTCCAGCAGCATGAACTTGGGATTCGTCACCAGGGCACGGGTAATCTCCAGGCGGCGGCGCTCACCACCGGAGAGGGAATAGGCCTTGTTCTTCCGCAGGTGCTTGATCGACAGTTCGTCCAGCAGGACCTCCAGCCGGGAGCGGCGTTCGTCGCGCGACAGTTTCATGGTCTCGAGGATGGCCATGATGTTCTCCTCGACCGTCATCTTGCGGAAGACGCTCGGCTCCTGCGCCAGGTAGCCGATGCCGGCACGGGCGCGACGGTACATCGGCGCCTTGGTCAGGTCCTTGCCGTCGAGCGTCACCTGCCCGGCATCGGGCCGGATCAGGCCGGTGATCAGGTAGAAGGTGGTCGTCTTGCCGGCGCCGTTGGGGCCGAGCAGTCCGACGATCTCCCCCTGCTCCAGCTTCACGCTGACGTCATCGACCACCCGCCGGCGCTTGAAGCTCTTGCTGAGTCCCTGCCCCTCCAGCACGCTGCCGCCGGCAATCGGCCCGGCCCGGAGCTGTCCGGCGCTGGCCCGTCGCTGCAGCCCGCGCTCGGCCGCGGCCAGGAGATGAGCCCGGGCCGTGACCCGGTCGGAGCGGACCTGTTCCCACCACGGTCCGACCGCCTGTACCCGATGCCACTCGTCGCCCGAGGCCGGTGCGATCCACCCCTCGTCGGCGAGGCGCGGCAGGACCGAGCGGGTCAGATTCTCATGCACCTCATCGCTGGACAGCTCCACGGCATCGGGCTCACTTGCGCCACGCGCGGCAACGACCGTCTCGCGGTACGAGGCGCCCAACGTGGGCAGGTCGAGACCGCCATCGTCGGCGGCGTCCCGCACCATCGCGGCGAGCGCCAGCGGCACAGACGGGTCCCGATCGGCGAGACGGCTGATGAAATCGTTCATCGCGCCGCCGGTTTCGCCGGCGGTACGGCGACGGTGCTGTCCGGGACGATCACCGGGGTCGCCTCCAGATGCACACCATCGACGTTGCCGCGGATATCGACCTGGTCCACGCCACGGCGACCGCCCGCTTTCATCACGATCATGATACGGTCGCCCCGCGAGTAGTTGATGGACGGCAGCGCGTCCCTGCGCCGGTCGCTCACCCGGTACCAGGAGTGGGCGCTCCCCGTCGCGGTGAGGTCGGTGAGGGTGGTGCGGGCGACACCGGCCGAGTCGGCCGTGGTGAACCGGGCCACGACGGTGTCGCCCTTGATCCAGTCGCGGTCGCCGGTGGCATTGTCCCCCTCCCGGCCGACCCAGGCGCGGGCAAAGGAGCGGACTTCGCTCAGCCGTCGCGCCGGGGTATCGAAGGCGAGCGAGTCTCCGCGGATCTCGTAGTCGGCGGTCACGGCACGCGGCAGGGTGCTGTCCCCCCAGGCCAGCGTCTGGATGAGCTGGTTCTGCTCCAGGTCCAGCCCGATCGTGTCCCCGACCAGATCGACATCGGCGGTCACCGCATGGCCGTCCTGGAGCGCCTTGACGTAGGTCAGCACATTGCGTTCAAGGGTCAGGTCGATCCGCCTGCCTTTCAGCGAGAATGAATCCCGGCCCAGCCCCCGCATCTCCGGTTGGCCGATCAGACTGCCGCTCCCGGTCGCGCCAGTGTTGAGGAACAGGGAATCCCCCTTCGCGGCGAAGTCGCTCCGGTCCACCGTGGTGTTGCCGCCGGCCCAGACCCGGTCATTTCCCTTCATCCGCACCCGGTCGGCCACGATCACATAGGGCTCGCCACGGCCGCCGGCGGAATCCTCGGTGGCGTACGTGATCGTCGGCCGGTTGACCGCATAGAGCTCGAGTGTATCCCGTACCCCGGGCAGCAGCCGGAAATAGTCCAGCGACGGGCCGATGATGGTCGAACCGTTGTGCAGATTCTCGGTGTTGACGTTGCCGCGCGCTTCCCAGCGCTCGCCGGCGCGGTAGTAG
>JAWXBX010000200.1:0-6393 GCA_034440415.1 Gemmatimonadota bacterium
ACGGCTGACGGCTGACGGCTGACGGCTGACCTAGAAGTTAAACTCCACCCCCGTCGTCCACGTCACATTGGGCTGCAGGCCGCCGCGCAGCAACGGGATCAGCGCGTTGGTGACGATGGTCGGGGCGCCGGCGCGGAACTTGAACCCGATCGACGCGTTCATCCGGTTGTCCCGCTTGTTGGGAATCTCGGTCGGGTTCACTACCCGATCAAACGGGATGGTGTAAATCACTGGTCCCGGCAGGACGAGCTTTCTCGACCCAACTTCCCACTCTGACAGCACTTCGGCGGCGATCGTAGCCCAGTCGCTCAGCGCCTGATCGAAGCCGACGTTGGCCAGCACGGCATCGGTGGCGAGATCCCCACCGCGCCAGAGGTAGCCCGCGTTCAGATGCGGACTGAAGGATCCGAAACGGCTCGAAAAGGCCCCGATGGCGCGGAACGAGGCGTTCCCCGCCCCCAGCAGCTGCTTCTCGTTCCCGGTGGCGAAGCGGGCATCGCCCAGCAGTGCCATACCGAAGTGCTCCGAGTTGGCGAGGTTGATCTTGAGCCGAGCCGCGACGTCACCGATGCCGGTGGCGGAGCCGAAGGTTGAGGTGGAGGCGCGCAGGATCGGGTCGGCGGAGGTGCCGCCAAAGAAGTGGAAGGCCGGGGTGCCGAAGGGAATGATGTCGGCGGTACTGCGCCCCTGGAACGAAGTGTGGACCAGCGGGACCGCAACACCGATATCCACCTTGTCCAGCAGACCGTACGTCATGAAGAACGATGAGACCAGCAGATCGACATACATCGACAAGCGGAGCTGAATGACGTCGTTCTCGAAATCGGGATCGCCCAGTCCGGGGTTGCCGACGTCCTGGTGGGTGAAATTGAGCGTCAGGTTATCGATCGGAACACCGCGGAGGGTCTTGAATCGGATGCCGCTCAGGTTGGCGCCCATCAGAAAGCGACCCTTGCCCAGGGTCTGAGCGCGCTCACCGAAGATTGGGCCACTTGAGCCCGAGGACTTGACCGGTACGCCGCCGATGAACTTGAAGGTTACGCCGCTCGAGGAGGAACTCAACGGAAAATTTGAGGCGTTGCTCGCAATCGCATCGGTGACGAAGGAGATGACGGCCAGGTTTCCGCCAGCCACGGAGCCAAGGAAGTGACTCCCATGACCATTTCCGGCGCTGACCGAACCATCGAGGCAGAGCGGCTCGCCGCAGCTACCGAAGGTGAAGAGGTCGGAAATCCGGTCCTTCAGGTTGCCGGATTGGGCGGTGGCCGGTGCGGCCACTATGGCGAGAGCTGCGAACGCGAGCAGGGCTCGACGATACATGACGCCTCCGGCTTTTCTATTCTGGGTTGCTACAGAGTAAGACCGGCCGCGCGAGGCCGCAAGCGGGGTCCGGCCGGCGAAGAACAGACGATCGTCCCGTCCGCACCGCCAGGGTCAGTTGATGGAGGTAATCCGCCAGCCCGAGCTCAGCTTGTCCAGGACCGCGGTCCGCGGCGGTGGCGCCTCGCTCTGCTTGCCCTTCTTGTCCCGCTGAATCGAGGTGCCACCGATCTGGGCCGTTGCTGTCCCCCCGCTGACTTCGATGTTGAGGATCTTCCACCGACTCGTATCGAGTGAGTACTTCTGCCGGAAGAACTCCTGCCACGCCTGCTTCACCTGCCCCGCCATCCCCGGAAATGTCGCCGTCATGCCCTGCAGGTCGCTGGCTGAGAGGGCCCTGGCGTATTCTCGCAGCACCAGCTCGACCGCCGGCCGCTCGTCGACTGGACCACTCACCGGCGCTGGAGCCGGTGCCTGCGTCACGACCGGGACCGGCACCGTAACCGGCGGCTCAGTTGTCGGACGGCGGGCCGGCTCGGATTGCGGTATCGATTCCGCCGTCGTCGCCGGGTGCATGCGAGCGGGAGCCGTGGCGGCGAGCTGCTGGGCCACGCGCAGCCGGGCGTTATTCTCGGCGACCCCGTAGGCCGTCGCCGCGCCCGAGATGGGTCGCACGGCATCCGCCGGCTTGCCGCTCCCCGCCAGCTGTTCCGCCTGCCGCCGCAGATTGTCTGCCGGGCTCAGCTCCGCCCCAATCGCCCCAGCCGTGACAGCTCGCGCGCGCGCCTGATTCGCGGTGACCAGCGCGCGGTCGTACTCGCGTTGGTCACGGCGCAGCTGCGCCGGGCTGACCGCAGGTGCGACGGGCTGAGGCGCTGGCATCGTCGGAGTGGCCCCGGCCGACTCCGCCGGGGCGCCCGACGGCGCGTTGCTGTCGACTACCGGCGCGGGGGGCGGAGGGTCCGTCTGCGCTGACGCCGGCCCGGCCACCTGTTGGGATTCCGTCGGCACCGTCGTCGGCGCACCGGATGGCGCCGCCTTCCATGGCTGCCACACCAGGAGGGCCGCCGCGATCACCACCACCACGAGGCCACCGCCGACGAGTAGCCCTTTGGAACCCGTCTTCCGGGCGGGGATCCCGCTGGTGACGACCGTCGCCGCACTCGCCATCGCCATCGCCGAGCGAGGGTTCGCCGCTCGGCTCTGATTGCCGGGGCCGGTCCGGGGTGAGGGGGTAACCGCCGCCCCCGCCTTGGTGCGCTTGGTGATGGGCGTCGGGCTGACCGGCGTGCTGAGCCGCTGCAGCAGCTTGGTATTCTCGCTCTTCCTGGCCAGCTCGATCAGCTGGACGCGCATCAGATCATCCGTCTTGGGCGACGGGTCGCCGAATGCCTCGACGGCGGCCTCCATGTTGGGCCACCGCTCCGCCGGATCCTTGGCCAGCATCCGCAGCACGGCCAGACGCAGGTCATCGGGGCAATCGGGACGCGCCGCCTCGATCGGCGGGGGGGAATCGTTGAAATGGCCGTACATGATGGCCATCATCGACCCGCCGGCGAACGGCGGCCTGCCGGTGATCATCTCGTAGGCGACGACGCCGAGCGAATACTGGTCCGATGCGCCGGTGACGTCCTGCGCCATGCATTGCTCCGGGCTCATGTAGGTCGGAGTCCCGACCGTCATGCCCGTCATCGTCAGGCCTTCCGCCTGGGAGACTTTCGCGATCCCGAAGTCGGTGATCACCGCCCAGCCTTCATCATCGATCATGATGTTGGCCGGCTTGATATCGCGGTGAATGATGCCGCGCCGGTGGGCGTAGCCGAACGCCCCGCCCACCTGCCGGAGAATCATCTGGACCATCGGGATCGGGAGCGGGCCCAGCTCCTTCAGTACCGAATCCAGCGGCCGCCCCGAGATAAACTTCATCACGAAGTAGAGCAGCTCGTCGGTCTCGCGCACGGCGTAGACCGGGATGATGTTGGGATGGCTGAGGGAGGCGGCGGTGCGGGCTTCGCGCTTGAAACGCTCGACCATACCGTCGCCATGGACCAGCGACGGGGACATCACCTTGATGGCGACCTTGCGGTCCAGTGCCATCTCGTGCGCCAGGTAGACCGCGGCCATGCCGCCGCGCCCGAGTTCGCCCAGGACGTCGTATTCACCGAGCGTGGCCTGGCGGAGGAGTTCTTCCTGCTCCTGCCACATCCCATCGGCCCCGCCGGTGCGCGGCGCCGGTGCGACGAACTGCTCGGTCGCCAGGGAGCCCTGCTGACCCGAGACATCGTCGCCACAGACCGTGCAGTAGTGCGCCCCGGCGGTCACCGGGTTGCCACAACGGGCACAGAATGATGGGGCGATAGGCAGGGTCACGCGCGTTCCTTGCGAGGGCCTGGCCGACTCCATGGGAGCAGACAAATTAACACACTCTGGCGGAGAAGGCTCGCTACGTGCCGCCCCGGTCCCGCCCTTCGGAGGTTGTGACCGCCGGCCGAACCTCCACCGGAACCGTCGCCCGACGACCACCGGCAGTCGCCGCGATCCGGGCAGTGCCGAACCGCACGCCGGTGACCGCCCCGCCGGCATCGACGGTCGCGATCGCCGGATCGCTCGATTCCCACTCGATCGGAAAACCGGTCAGCAGTCCGCCACGCGCGCTCTGGACGATGGCCTTCAGCTGGGCCACCCCGCCGGTGCGCAGGGCCAGCGCCACCGGCTCGATGCGGATGGCCGCCAGTGCGACCGGGGAGACCTTGAGCTCGAAGAAAGCAAGTCCCGCGCCGATCGAGGCACTGATCCGGGCACTGCCCGGGCCGATTCCGCGCAGCCGCCCATCTGATTCCACCACAGCGACGTCAGCAGTGCTCGAAGTCCAGGTGACCAGCCGCCCGGGGAGGCTCGATCCCAGCCGGTCAGTGGCCTGGGCCTGAAGCCGCAGCTCCTCCCCCACGCCGAGCACCGAGACGTGTGGCAGGATGCGAATCGATGCGACATCGACCCGGGTGATCTGGTAAGCCGCCTGCGCCACCCTGCCCCCGGAACGCACCTGGATCCGTGCCGTCCCGGGACGGATGGCGACGAGGTCACCCTCGCCGGAAACGCGAAGCACCTCGGTGTCACTCGATTCCCATGACGCACCCGTCACGGCCTGTGTCTCACCCCCCGTGAGCCGCCAGAGCGCCGCGAGCCGGACTATCTGGCCGGTCGCCAGCGATCCCCCATCCGGAATGATCGTCAGGACCCCGGGAGCGGCCCGGACCTCCAGGGTCAGCACCGACAGCTGGGCCTCACAACTCGCCTGGATCCGCGCCACCCCCTCGCCAAGACCCTGAACCGTGCCATCGCTTTCGACGCTGGCCCGCGTGGGGTCGCGTGTGCTCCACTGCACCTGGCGCCCGGGCAGGACGGCCCCGGCCTGGTCCAGCACCGCCACGGTGATTCGCCGACGTTCTCCAATCTGCCATGGCCCCTCCGGCGGCGTCAGCCGCAGCTGGGCGACGGGCACCGGGGCGACCCGGACCTGCACTACCGCGCCGGCCTGCTCGCACCGCGCCGAGATCTCCGCGACCCCCTCACTCAGCCCGGTGATGACCCCGGCGCTCGAGACGGCGACGATGCCCGGCGAGGTCGAGCGCCACTCCGTCTGGGCGTCGTGGACCGGAAGCCCGGTCCGATCCCGGGCGAGCGCCTGCAGGCGCAACCCCGCCCCCGCCTGCAGCACCGCCCCATTGGGCTCAATCGTCAGGCTCAGCACCGGACCCGATACGACTGGCGGCTGGGCGGCGCGGCTCGGCAGTGGTACCGGACTCAGCGGCACGCTCGGTCGATGCCCGACGGGAGCGCCCTTCGGTGCCTGCGCCAGCGCCCGCAGCGTTGCCCGGAGCTGTGGATCGGATGGCAGCAGCGCCTCCGCCGCGGTGATCGCCTCCGCCACCGAGGGCCAGCGCGCCTCCGGCTGCTTCGCCAGCATGCGCTCGACTGTCTCCGCCAGCGAAAGGGGACAATCCGGCCGCAGCGGGAGCAGCGGTGGCGGCGGGTCGGACACATGGGCCAGCATGACGGGCATGACCTCCTCATGCACGAACGGCGCGCGGCCGCTCAGCATCTCGAAGGCCACGCAGCCCAGCGCATACTGGTCCGAGGCCCCGGTCACCTGCTTGCCGCTGCACTGCTCCGGGCTCATGTAGGTCGGCGTGCCAATGGCTGAGCCAGTTTGCGTGAGCCCGGTGCCCTGCGCCACCTTGGCGATGCCGAAGTCGGCGACAATCGCCTGGCCGTCTTCATCCAGCATGATATTGGCCGGCTTGATATCGCGATGAATCACGCCGCGCCCATGCGCATGGTCGAGGGCCGCGCCCACCTGCGCGAGGATGGCCAGCACGACAGCCACTGGCAGAGGGCCGGTGGCGAGAACCCGGTCGAGCGGGCGGCCCGGCACGTACTTCATCACGAAGAAGCGCAGCTCCCCGGTGGTGCGCACGGCGAAGATCGGAATAATGTTGGGATGACTGAGCTGGGCGGCGGTCCGCGCCTCCTGCAGGAACCGATCGGCCATGCCGGCCGTCGTCTCGAGACCCGGAGTCATGACCTTGATCGCCACCTGGCGGCCCAGCGCCAGGTCCTCGGCGAGATACACCGAAGCCATCCCGCCGTGGCCGAGTTCGCCGAGCACCTGGTACTCCCCGAGGGTCGCGCTGGCCAGTTGCACCTGCAGGGTATCCGGCAGACCACGCGAGGCGCGCACCGCTGCTCCGGTAAGGGGAGCGCCGCACTGCATGCAGAAATGGGCGTCCCCCTGGGCCACCCACTGGCAAGCAGGACAGGTCAGGGCGATTCCGGAGGTCATCTCCGGAGTATCGGCGTGGGGGACACGGGGGTGAAGGACGGCGGAAGGCGGTGGGCGATAGGCGGGGCGAGGCAGACAGTGGCCAACGGCCAACGGCTTATAGCTGACGGCTGATGGCTAATGGCTGATGGCTAGTGGAGTGTAACTAAAGTTGCGTTGACAGTGGAGAGGTCATATCTTGGGGTATGTTCACCTCTCCCTATCCGCTCACGGTGTCGGCGAGCGAGCGA
>JAWXBX010000201.1:0-10860 GCA_034440415.1 Gemmatimonadota bacterium
CCGTAGCGCAGCGCGAGGGTCGGCAATACCAGCAGGCTGAGCAGCGTCGACGTCGTCAGGCCGCCCAGGATCACGATGGCCATGGGGCCCTCGATCTCGCGACCGGGATCGCCGCTGCCGATGGCGAGTGGCAGCAGCGCCAGCGCCGTCACCGTCGCGGTCATGAGAATCGGGCCGAGTCGTTCGCTGGTGCCGCGCAGCACCGTCGCCCATCCCCACGGCTGACCTTCCACCTGCACCAGCGTCTCGAAATGGGAGATCAGCATGACGGCATTCCGGGTCGCGATGCCGAACAGGGTCACGAATCCAACCAGCGATCCCAGCGATACCACCCCGCCGGTCAGCGCGACGGCGATGACGCCGCCCACGAGTGAGAACGGCAGGTTCACCAGCACGAGGAGCAGCCGCCCCGCATCGGCGAAGGCCAGCCAGAGCAGCAGCAGGATGACCGCCCCCGCGAGGGCGCTGTGGAGCAGCAGCTCCCGGGTCGCGTCGCGCTGCGCGGTGGCGGTGCCCGCCAGCTCCACGTAGCTGCCGGCGGGCAGCAGACCGGGGGTGCGGAGCCCCACCTCGAGCTCCCGGGCGAACTCCGTCACCGGCCGTCCCCTCGTGTTGGCCGTCACCGTCTGCACCCGCCGGGTGCCCTGGTGGGAAATCAGGTAGCGTCCACTGGACCGCTCGACTGTAGCCACCGTGCCGAGCGGGACGATGCGGCCGTCGGCCGCGCGCAGCGGCAGCCGGCGGAGGTCCTCGGGCCGCTCGCGGGCGGCGGGAATCAGGGTGACCACGACATCGGTCG
The DNA here is from genome assembly GCA_034440415.1 of Gemmatimonadota bacterium. Lineage (GTDB taxonomy): Bacteria > Gemmatimonadota > Gemmatimonadetes > Gemmatimonadales > GWC2-71-9 > JADJOM01. Next base: position 800 of record JAWXBX010000201.1, read on the forward strand.
CCCGGCTCCCCTCGAAGGTCTGCCCCACCCGGATCCCCCGGGTCGCGGTCTCGACATCGCGGAGGATATCATCGCCGGTGAGACCCGCGAGCGTGACCGCCCGCGGTCGGAGCCGCACGGTGACCCCGGGCACGACCGGCGGGGGATCGTACTGCACGTCGATCGCGCCGCGGATGCCACGGGCGAGGTGGGCGACCCGTCGCGCCGCCAGATCGAGGCTGTCGAGATCGTCACCGAAGATGCGCACCACGACCTCCGCCGTCGTGCCGGTCAGCGTCTCTTCGATCCGCTCGGTGAGAAATCCGCGGATGGCGAAGTTCACTCCGGGGAACCCGGCGAGATGGGCCCGGAGGCTGTCCTCGATGGTGCGGGTTTCCTCGCCGGAGAGCGGCTTGAGTTCGACCTCGATCTCGCTGTAGTGGGTGCCCCAGGTATCCTCGGAGAGCTCGGCGCGACCGGCACGCTGGGCCACCGCCTGCACCCGCGGGTCCCGCATGATCGCCTCGCTGACCATGTGGCCGAGCCGGACTGATTCCTCCAGCGACGCCCCCGGCGCCGTCGCCATGTGGACGACGTAGTGCCCCTCGCGGAATTCCGGCAGGAAGGCGCTGGAGAAGAGCGGCAGCGCCGCGACGGCGGCAAGGCAGACGATGGCGGTCACGATCAGCACGGTGCGGGGGGCGCCCAGCAGCGCGCCCAGCAGCCGCTCGAAGCGGGAGCGCAGCCCGCGCAGCACCACCGATTCGGGGCTGACGCGTCCTCGACTGCCTAACATCACCAGGGCCAGCGCGGGGGTGACGGTGAGCGCCACGACGAGCGAGGCGAGGGTGGCGAGGATGTAGGCGATGCCCAGCGGCCGGAACAGCGCGCCCTGCACCCCGCTCATGGTGAGCACCGGCGCAAAGACGAGCGCGACGACGAAGGTGGCGTAGACCACGCTGTGGCGCACCTCGATCGAGGCGTTCAGCACCACCGTCCGGACCGGCAGCGGCACGGCGGCCAGGTGATTCTCCCGCAGGCGGCGGGCGATATTCTCCACGTCGATGATCGCATCGTCGACCACCTCGCCGAGGGCGATCGCCAGCCCGCCGAGCGTCAGGGTGTTGATGCTGAAGCCGAAGCGGTCGAGGATGATGACCGCGGCGAGGAGCGAGAGGGGGATCGCGGTGAGGGAGATGGCCGCGGCGCGCAGGTCGTAGAGGAACAGCAGCAGGACCGCCGCGACCAGCACCGCACCGATGAGCAGCGCGGCGGTGATGTTGTGAATGGCGACGTCGATGAAGAGGGACGGGCGGAAGAGATCGGGGTGGAGCGTCAGCCCCGCCGAGCTGATGGCGGGGGCGAGGTCCTGCAGCACGGTTTCGACGGTGGCCGCCACCTGCTTGGTGTTGGTGCCGAGCTGGCCGGAGATCACCACCACGATCCCGGGGCCGCCGTTGATGGTCCCGGCCCCGAAGGGCGTTTCGGCGGCCTCCCGCACCACGGCGACATCCGCCAGCCGCAGCACGCTGCCATCGTGCGCCCGCACCAGGCTCTGCCCCAGCGCCGCCGGCGTCAGCAGCTGCGCCTCGGTCCGGACCACGATGCGCTGGGTGGCGTTGTCGAGCACTCCGGCGCCGCGGACTCCGGTGGCCCGCGCCGCTGCGTCCGCCAGATCGGTCAGGCTCAGCCCATGGGCGCGCAGTCGAGCCGGGTCGCCCTGCACCTGCAGCTGACGGACCTCGCCGCCGAAGATGGCCACCTTGGCGACACCGGGCGTGGCCAGCAGCCGGGGCTTGACCACCCAGTCGACGAAGGTGCGCTGCTCCATCGGGGTGCGTGTGGTCGAGGTGAATCCGACCATCAGCACGGTGCTCGAGGAGGAGGTGAGCGGCGAGAGGACCGGTGGCTCCGCGGAGGCGGGCAGCCGGCCGCCCAGTTCCGCCAGCCGCTCCGCCAGCAGCTGCCGGGCCTGGCGGATATCCACCCCATCCTGCAGCACGACGGTGATGACCGACAGTCCCTGGATGGACTGCGACCGCAGCGTCGCCACGCCGTTCACCCCGTTGATGACATCTTCGATCGGCTTGGTGACGAGGATCTCGACCTGCTCCGGCGAGAATCCGGGGGCTTCGGTCTGGATCGAGACCTGGGGCGGCGCGAACTCGGGAAAGACATCGAGCTCGGCGCGGGAGACGACCGCGATGCCGTACGCGACGAGGATGACCGCGAGGCCGATCACGACGCCCGGCCGACGCACCGCAGTGCGGACCAGCGCAGTCAGCACCGGCTACTCCCCGACTTCCTCGCCCACGGTGATCCGGGCCCGGAACTCCTCGGCGAGCAGCTGGCCGGCCGCCACGGTGACGATCTCCTCGCCGGGGGCGAAGCCCTGCTCCACCAGCCAGCCGCCGTCGAGCGGCACGTCGGTCGGCACCAGGACCCGGACAAAGCGGCCCGGCGCGCGCACGACGTAGGCCCAGGTGAGGCCGTCCCACTGGACCACGGCGGCGGCGGGGACGAGCACCCCGCGCCTGAGCCCGCGGCCATTCGGCACCCGCGCGAGCAACGCCTGTCCCGGACGAAGCGGACTTCCCGTCGCACGGTAGAGCGTCGCCGGTCCGAGCGTGACGGGATCGGAAGTGGGCGCGGGGCCAACGAGGGCTGCCCGCACCGCGCTCCCACCGCCGAGGGGAACGAGCTGGAGGCTGGCCGGCGGGGCGCCGGCTTCGTCGGACCAGGCCACCCGGATCAGCGGTGCCGTATAGTCGACCAGCTCGAGCAGCGCCTGGCCCGGCTGCACCAGCTCGCCGGGCTGGGCCAGCAGCCGGCTCACACTGCCACTCCGAGGAATCACGACGGGGATGGCATCGCCGACCTGCGCGATCGGATCGCCCCCCCGCAACTGTTCGCCGATTCCCGGCCAGCGATGGCCGTCAGCCTCACGCAGGCGGCCGCCGACACCGGCGCGCACGGCGATCGTGGCGCCGGGGTCCTCGATCACCAGCGCCGGCAGCTCGACTTCGGTCGCCCGGTTCACCGCCGCCAGTTTCACGGTCCGGAGCCCGATCCGGGCGATCGCGGCGCTATCGAGCGCGACGGCGGCCTCGCCGGCCTGATCCACCACCGAGGGCGGCGGGGCGGGCGTGGCTTCGGACTCCTCGCGGGCATCGCGACAGCCCGCGATCAACGCCACGAACAGGAGTGCTGCCTGCGATCGGTGCCGCATCATGGTGCTCCCTCCGCCGATGGCGGTTGCCAGTCTCCCGTGGCCGCTTCGAGCATCAGCGCCGCCTGCATCACGCGTCCCACCCCCGCGTCGCGCTCCTCCACCGAGCCCAGGGTCAGCAGCCGCGCCTGGGTGACCTCGAGCGCACCAATCTCGCCCCGGCCGTAGGCGTCGCGACTCACCGTTTCGCGCGCGGTGGCGGCGGCAAGCAGCGCCGCGGTGGCGGCCAGCTCGCCTTCGGTCGCCTGACAAGCGGCGACGGCGGCATCGACTTCCCGCAGCAGGCTCTCCTGCAGCTCGGCGACACGCGCCCCGGCCACGACCCGGCGCGCCTCCGCTTCGGCGATTGGCCCCCGATGCCGGTTGAGCGCGAGCGCGGGCAACCCGAAGCCGATGGTCCACTTGCCCACGCCATGGTCGTACAGCAGTCCGGGCCCGAGCACGAGATCGGGCCAGCTCGCGGCGACGGCGAGCCGCACGTCGGCTTCCGCGGCGAGGTAGTCGGCGAGCACCAGACCGAGTTCGGGCCGGCGGGTGAGCGCCTTTGCGCGGAGCGAGTCGATGCCAGGGGCGGTGCGACAGTCGGGCGACCCGGTCAGGTCGAGCGGGAAGGCGGTGAGGGCGGCGGGTGGAACCCCGAGGGCGGTGGCGAGCGCGGCTTCCGCCAGCTGCAACTCCCGCCGGAGGTGCAGCAGCTCGTTCTCCGCCTCCTGCCGCTCCCGTTCCATCCGCACCACCTCGAGCCGCGACATCGCGCCATCTCCGAAGCGGTTGCGGACCGCGCTCAGCAGCGTGTCGGTCAGCGCCGCCCGCAGCTCCGCGCGCTGCTGCGCCCGGCGGGCCAGCAGCAGACTCAGTGCGGCGGCATGAACCTGCCCGCGAACGCTCCGGGCCTCGACGGCGCGGGTGGCGAGTGCCGCCACGACACCGGACCGGGCGCGCTCCTGCCGAGCCTGGCGCTTGCCGCCTAACTCAAAGGTGAGCGAGGGTCCCGCGGCAATAGCCCAGGGCGACGACCCATCCCGCCCGCTGAAGCTCCGCTCGAGGTCGAGGCTCGCACCGGGATCGGGGTGCGCCCCGGCCGTCCGGAGGGCCGCCTCCGCGACCCGGACCTCGGCGGCACTCCGGGTCCGCTCCGCCCGGAGCCACCAGGCGGCTTCGGCCAGGCGGTAGGCGTTCCATGCGTCGGGCACGCCTGCCTCTGTGAGCGCCGCGGTGAGCGCACTGTCATCAAGGCGGCGGCCGGCGTAGTCGGCGGGACCGACCGCCAGGTCGAGCGGGCGGGGGGTGTAGTGGGCGCAGCCGGCGAGCAGCAGCAGGGCGAGCGGCAGGCGGGACATGAGTTCAGCCCCGCGGGTGGAACTGGCGGTGCACCGACCGGAGGTATTCCCGGTCGACATGGGTGTAGATCTGGGTAGTCGAGAGATCGGCATGACCCAGCATCTCCTGCACCGCGCGGAGGTCGGCCCCGCCCTCCAGCAGGTGGGTGGCAAAGGTGTGCCGCAGGGTATGGGTGGTGACCCGTTTCCGGATGCCGGCTTCACGGGCGCGGCGCTTCACGATCATCCAGGCGCCGACCCGTGACAGCGGCTGGCCCCGGGCATTGAGCAGCACCCGGTCAGCGCTCTTGCCCTTGTCCAGGGTGGGGCGCACCTGGCGCAGGTAGATCGACAGCGGGCCCAGCACCTGCCGGCCGATCGGCACCAGCCGCTCCTTGTTGCCCTTCCCTACTACTCGGATAAGGCCGTCAGAGAGCAGCAGTTGACTGACGGTTAGACTGCACAGCTCGGAGGCCCGTAACCCCGCCCCGTAGCCCAGCTCCAGCAAAGCACGATCGCGCCACGCCAGCGGTTCATCGGCGCGGGGTGCGGCGAGCAGCGATTCCACCTCGGGCACCGAGAGCACATCGGGCAGCTTCCGGCCACGGCGCGGCATCTCCAGCCGGTCGCTGGGGTCAAGCTCGACGGTGCCCTCGGCCAGCAGGAAGCCATAGTAGGTGCGGATGGCCGACACCTGCCGCCGAATGGTCGCGGCGGAGAGGCCGAGGTCCTTGAGGGCGAAGACGAATTCCCGGAGCAGCTGGCGGGATACCTCGCCGGGCGCCGCCGCCCCGCGGGCATCGGCCCACGCCACGAAGCGGCGCAGATCGCGAAGGTAGCTCTCGATCGTATTGGCGGCGTGGCCGGCCTCCAGCGCGAGAAAATCGCGGAACAGTTCGAGCAGGTAGGCCCGCTTCGCCGCTTCCGCCCGGCTCATCCCGCCGCGCGCCGCCGCGCTTCTGCCATGTCCTCGGGTGCCAGACCGAGGAGCTGGCCGGCCCGGAGCATGAGCTGCGCTTCGTGCCGGCTCACCGCGCCATCGCTCCGGGCCAGCTGGTAGAGGTGGGTCGCGAGGACCAGGCGCCGCTCCCGATCGTACTGCCGGGTCACCAGCGCCGCCATTTCGTGGGTCGAATGCGGCGCCGATTCGGCGGTCTCCGGCGACACCGGCTCGAGTTGCATTCCCCATGCGGTGTGGAAATGGGTGGCGAGCGCAGCACGATCCTCGGCGGAAATGGCATCGGCGTTTCGGGTGAGCTCGAACAACAGCGTCGCCGCACCCTGCCGCGCGGGATCTTCGCCGGTGACGGGTGCGACCGGTCGGCTGTCGCCCAGGGCACGGTGGATGGCGCGGATCAGCCGGTCGCGCGGCGGCGGACGCTGCCTCCGGCGACGGATGACGACGACCGCGATGAGGACGATGACGATCCCCGCGATAGCGCCGAGGGTGCTGTTCAGGTGCTTGATGAAGCTGTTGATCCGCTCCCATTCCTCGCCCAGCCGTGCTCCGGCCCACGCGAGGAAGGCGTACCAGATGCCCGCGGCCACGGTGATCGGCAGCATCGCGCGCCACACCGGGATGTTGATGAGCCCGGTGAAGGGCGCAACGATGGAGCGAAAACCCGGGAGCAGCCGGGCCAGAAAGATGCCGATGCTGCCGTAGCGGAGGTACTCCCGTTCCATGCCGAGGATCGCGTCGGGCGGCACCAGGCTGCGGCCGAGCCTGCCGGCGAAGAAGTTGCGCCCGTAGCGCCGCGCGAGGTAGTAGACCACGACGGAGCCGGCGACATTGGAGAGCCAGCCCACGAGGAAGACGCCGACGGGGGAGATCGCGGAATGCTGCGAGAGAAATCCGCCCAGGGCGACGGCGAGGTCGGAGGGGATCGGCGGGACGGCGTTCTCGAAGAACGTCGTGGCGCCGATGATCAGGTAGAGTGTCGCCGCCGGCAGCTGGGTCAGCCAGGTCACGAACCCTTCCATCAGGCGGCACCGATCGTGGCGACGGCGATCACGGCGATTCCCTCACCCCGGCCGATCCATCCCATGCCCTCGTTGGTCTTCGCCTTCAGCCCGATCGCACTGACGGGGATCCCGCTCGCCCGGCTGAGCGCCCCGGCCATCGCGGCGAAGTAGCCGCCCAGTCTGGGCCGCTCGGCGATGACGGTGATGTCCGCCTGCTGCGGCACGAAGCCACGTTCCCTGATGGCGGTACAGGCGAGGGCGAGGAGCGCGAGACTGTCGGCATCCTTCCAGCGCGGATCGGTGTCGGGGAAGAGCGTGCCGATGTCGCCGGCGGCCGCGGCGCCGAGCAGCGCATCGGTCAGGGCGTGGGCGACGGCGTCGGCATCGGAGTGGCCCTGCAGTCCGAGTTCGAAGGGAATGCGGATCCCGCCGAGGATGAGGGGGCGCCCGGCGACGAGACAGTGGGAGTCGTACCCGATTCCGGTACGGATCACGCCGCCGCCGTGGCGAGCTCGGGAAGCAGGGAGTAGTCCTGCCGCCGCCGGCGCGGGGTGAATCCCGCGTCGTGGATCTGCCGCTCGATCTCGGCGATCGTGGCGCGGTGCGTCGTGCCCGCCGCCGACACCACATTCTCTTCCATCATGAGGCTGCCGTAGTCGTTGGCCCCGAAGCGGAGCGCCACCTGCCCCACCTTGTGGCCCATGGTGACCCAAGAGGACTGCAGGCTGGGGACGTTGTCCAGCACGATGCGGGCAATCGCGAGGGTGCGGAGATAGGTGACGGCGTCGGACTTGGGACTGTCGGACATCTCCGGGGTCCCTTCCGGCTGCAGCGGCCAGCAGATGAAGGCGGTGAAGCCGCCGGTGCTGCGCTGGACCTCGCGGACGCGAAAGAGGTGCTCGATGCGGTCAGCTGCGGTCTCGCCCAGCCCGTACATCATCGTCACCGAGGTCTTCATCCCCTGGCGGTGGGCCTCCTCCTGGACGCCAAGCCATTCGTCGGTCTGGGCCTTCTTCGGGGCGACGCGCTGCCGGATCCGGTCCACCAGGATCTCGCCGCCGCCGCCGGGGATGCTGTCGAGCCCGGCGTCGTGGAGCTGACGGATCACTTCAGCTACCGGCATCCGGAAGCGCTCGGAGAAGAAGACCACCTCCGAGGGGGAGAAGCCGTGGATATGGATCGGGTGGTTAGCCTTGATGTAGCGCATGAGGTCGAGGTACCACTCGAAGGGGATGTACGGGTTGTGCCCCCCCTGGAAGAGAATCTGGACCCCACCGACGTCCTTGCACTCGTCGATCTTCCGGCCGATCTGCTCGAACGACAGGACGTACCCCTCGGCGTGCTTGGGCCGGCGGTAGAAGGCGCAGAAGCCGCAGTCGGCGACGCAGACGTTGGTGTAGTTGATGTTGCGATCGATGATGTAGGTCACCACCGGATCGGGGTGGAGCCGCCAGCGCACCGCGTCGGCCAGCTCGCCCAGCTCGAGGAGGGGGGCGTTCTCGTAGAGGTCGAGGGCGGCGCGGAATTCTGAGGTGGTGCGATTGATGGAATCCATAAGGGCCGTTGGCCGTTAGCCGTTAGCTAACGGCCGTAAGCACGAAGATCGGGTTAACAAAGCAAACTCGGGAACGGCATGTTTTGCCAACGGCTATTGGCCAACGGCCATTAGACTCACGCAGCACTCACAAAACTCAAGCTGCCATCCGGCACCAGGCCTTCCTCCGCCAACCGCCGGAAGAAGTCGGTCAGCCCCGCGAGGTGGCGGTACGAGAAGCGGTAATCCAGGTCGCCCAGATAGGCGCGGCAGGTGTCGCGGGGAATGCCGGTGGTCGCCCAGGCCTGATCGGCCAGCAGCTCGAGATGCTCCAGGCCCCATGCGCGCGACGCCAGGAGTTGGGCGTGTACCGCGCGGACCCGCTCCTGATCGGCATCGCGCCGGGCGGCCCAGACGGCAAAGACGAAGGGGAGCCCGGTCCATTCCTGCCAGGCGGCGCCGAGATCCAGTTCGACGGGATACTGCCCCCGGGCGGCGAGGACCAGTGCCGCGTCGCCGATGACCAGCACGGCGTCATGGGGAAAGCCCGCCAGCGCGTCCAGGTCGGAGGGCTCGGCGCGGACGGTGGCGTACTTCGGCGCGACGTTAAAGCGATGCGTGAGGAGGAGCTCAAGTAACAGGACAGAGGTTCTTGAGGAAGCCGTCCGCAGGACGGTGGCGCCATGCAGCTCCGCGATAGGGCGGCGGGAGAAGAGCTTCACGCTGTGGACCGGGCCGTCACAACTGATCGCCAGATCTGGCAGCAGATGATACTGGGCGGCATCGCGGGCATACTCGACCGCCGAGATCACGCTGAGATCGAGCTCGCCGGCGGCGAGCAGATCGTTGAGTTCGGAGGCGGTGCCGCTCACCAAAGTGGCGGGGACGGTGACGATGCCCCGGTCGATGGCGCCGTAGACCGGGTAGCAGTTGATCCAGGGAATCCGGCCGAGCCTCATGCGGCGTGCACCACGGGGGCACCGGCGGTGCCGCCAAAGGCGAGTTCCGTCTCCAGCCCGTCGAACTCCTCCCGCACCGACTGGTACAGGCTGTCGCGTTCCACCGGTCGCTTCCCTGCCCCGCGGATCAGGCCCACCAGTCCGAGATACGGCAGGTGCATCGCGGTGCTGGCGCCGGCCTGGTGGTAGATCCGCTCGTAGACCACGGTGCCCTCGACGTCGTCGCAGCCGAAGTTCAGCGCAATCTGGGAGAGGAATGGCGTCACCATGGGCCAATGGGTCTTCACGTGGGGGATGTTGTCGAGGAAGAGGCGGCCGACGGCGATGTTCTTGAGATCCTCGTAGGCGGTCGTCGCTGAGCCGACGCGGCCGAGCTCCTCGCCGAGCTCGTTGTGGTCGGGGTGGTAGGCCAGCGGGATGTAGGTGAGGAACCCGCCGGTTTCGTCCTGCAGCGAGCGCAGCATCATGAGGTGCTCGATCCGGTCGGCGGCGGTCTCGACGTGGCCGTAGAGCATGGTACAGTTGGTCGGGATGCCGAGGAGGTGGGCTTCGCGATGCACGGCGAGCCACTCGTCACCGGTGAGCTTCCGCTCGGCAATCGTGGCGCGCACCGCGGTCGAGAAGACTTCGGCGCCTCCGCCGGGGAGGCTGGTGAGGCCAGCATCCTTCATGCGGGCCAGCACCTCGCGGACCGGGAGCTTCTCGATCCGTGCGAGGTGGGCGATCTCGACGGCGGTGAGCGCCTTGATATGGATATGGGGGAAGCGGGCCTTCAGCTCCCGGATCATGTCGGTGTAATAGGAAAGGGCGAGCTTGGGGTGGAGGCCGCCGACGATGTGGAATTCGCGGGTGGGTCCATGGCGCGCCTGCTCGGCTTCCTCGTACACCTCTTCGAGCGAGCGGGTGTAGGCGCCGTCTTCCTTGGGCATCCGGGCGAAGGAGCAGAAGGTGCAGGTGTTGCGCAGGATGCAGACGTTGGTCGGATTGATGTGCTGATTGGCGGAGAAGAAGACGCGGTCGCCGTTGGCGCGTTGATTGGCGAAGTCGGCGATGCGGCCCAGGCCCAGCAGATCGGTGGA
>JAWXBX010000202.1:0-5266 GCA_034440415.1 Gemmatimonadota bacterium
CTGACGGCTGACGGCTGCCAATGTACCTGCCGCGACGGGATCCGGCGAGCCTCGCCCGGCCCAGAGCCCCCAAGCAGCGCTCCCGGGCGCCAGCAGGCGAGCGGGAGGGCCACCGGGCAGGGTATCCCGGTGCCTCGACATCAGGGTGTCTTGAAGGGATTTCTTTCACCTGACCTGTCACGCTGCGTGACGCCCTGATTCATCCCGCTGCACCCGATGCGTTCCTCCGCACCGCCTTCCCGCTCTGTAGCGTGCGCTGCGATGTCCTGGCCTGCTTCCTGCAATTTCGCCCGCGCGGGACGCTGAGGGAGCCGCCTGCGCCCGCACTCAGCGTCGCGGTTGAATCCCTGATCGTAGCGAATCGCTACGCCTGACGCGCCGCGATGCCGCAGGGAGTACCAGCGCGCCTTTCGCTCTCACAGTGGGTTCATCAAACGCTCATGGATCGGCGACCAGTATTGTGGCGACCGCGCGCGAGACGCATTCCGCACCCACCAAGAGTATCGCGCCGGTCAGCCTAACAGGAGATGTACCATGCTGTGGAAACTCATGGGGTCGCTGGGCTCGGCAAGTCTCATTGCGTTAGGTGCCTGCGCCGATGCCGCGGACCCGGCGGGCACCGGTCCGGTCGCCGCCACGCCGGCAGGCAGCGAGAGCGCGGTCAGCTCCACCGCCAATTCGGTCACCCGCATCGTCGGCAACTGGCAGGTCACGATCACCGATCTCGGCATGCTGCCAGGCGGCACCTTCTCGAGCGCGTATGAGCTGTGAACAACGCCGGCGAGCTGGTGGGCGTCGCGGTGGTCAACAGCAAGGCGGCCTATGGACTCTTCTGGGACCAGGGCACCGCAGTGAAGCTGCAGCCACTGCCCGGCACCGCCGCCTCGGGCGCAGCCGCCAACGGCATCAACGCCCTCGGTGAGGTGGCCGGTGGCGGCACCGGCGGCGGCACCACGCCGCTCTACCAGCATGCCGGCATCTGGCGGAATGGGCTCCGGCTGCAGGATATCGGCGTGATCCCCGGCGGCAACTTCTCGATGGCGTACGACATCAACGACGCCCGCCAGGTCACCGGCACCGGTACCGCAGGTGGCACGGGCGCGCGCCAATACGCATTTGTGTGGGCGAACGGAGTCTTCACCGTGCTCCCCGACCTTCCGGGCCCCTTCCTGCAGTCGGTCGGCCGCTCGATCAACGCTCGGGGCGATGTCGCGGGCCAGAGCAATGGCGGCGATCCGGTGGTCTGGAAGAACGGCGTGGTGCAGGCGCTGCCTCTGCCGGTCCGTCAGGCCAACACGGTGAGCGAGATCAACGACAGCGGCGACGTCGTCGGCAGCACCAGCGGTTCGATTGGTGTGCTGTGGAAGCAGGGGCAGTACATCCCGCTCGATCCCTGGCCCGGTGCCTCGGTGAACAACTCGGTCGCGCGCGGGATCAACAACCAGGGCGTGGTGGTGGGCGAGTCGTACTTCCCCCCGGGACAGGGGGTGCATGCCGTCATGTGGACCGTGGTCCCCATCGGCGGCGGCAATATGCCACCGGTCGCGGCCTGGACGGTCAGCTGCCAGCCGGCACCGGCCTACGTCTGCACCTTCAACGGCACTGGCTCGCGCGATCCCGATGGCACCATCGTCGGCTACAGGTGGACCAACACCGCCGGGACCACCCTGTCGACGCTCGCGACCTTCACCCGGACGTTTCCGAGCAGCGGCAAGCGTACCTGGACTCTGACCGTCACCGACAACGGCGGCGCGACGGGCAAGCTGACCAAGACCTTCACGGTGCCCTGAGCCGGCCGGAGCCCCGGGGCTTCGACCGCGTGGTGAGCGCGCTGACAGCAGTTGCAACACCAGAGCAGGCACCGTCAGACCTTGTGGCACGGTGCGGCACACGATAGGCTCAACTGAAAAGGGAGGCATTCATGCGGGTGACACACAGAGCGAACCTCGCGGCGATACTCGCCGCCGGCCTGTTGCTGGCCGGGTGCGGGGAGAACCAGCCGGAACCGACCGCCGCCACGAATACCACGGCTGGGGTAAGGGCATCCGCGTTTGCCAGCCAGTATGTCGTCGACTTCGTTTCCACCGCTGCCGGCGGTGTTGACATGAACAGCAGTGGCGATGTCATCGGTACCTCATATCCCGATCCCGGTTGCGGTCCCTTCTGCCTGCCGACGCAGGAGACGGTGGTGTGGCGAGGAGGTAGCCGCATCGTGCTGCCCAGCGTGCCGGGCTTACAGGGGATCTATCTCTCCGGGATCAACAGCCAGGGCGCCATCACCGGAATCGGAGGGATTCCTGGCACCACGACACACGCTGCGGTATGGACGCCGAGCGGCGCGGGCTACACGGTGCAGGACCTCGGTGCTCTCCCCGGCATGTCCGTGACCGATGCCGCGGGCATCGATGACCAGGGCCGAGTCGTCGGGTGGTCCTCGACCGGCGGTGCCTTTCCAACCGCCGCGGCACCCTACATGTGGTCCGCCGCGACCGGGATGGTGAACCTCGCCGCGCAGGGCTTTCCCAACGACTTCCCGCTGGCCATCAGCCCCAATGGCGCCGTCGCGACCAGCGCCGGGTGGTACAGACTGGGGAACCCCGCGAGCGTGACGCCCAACCCGGCACCGCCCTCGGGCTTCTTCGGCATCTCCAAATACAGTGTCGACATCAACGACAACGGGGACCAGGCCCGCTTCCTCCCAACGACCAGCGGGCAGACCCTGATCTATCTCTTCCGCCTGCCCAACGGCGGCAGCTGGCAGATGGTGTCCACCTCCCCGACCGGCAATCTCTCCCGCGGCAGCGTCGGCAGCATCAACTCCGCCCTGGATATCGTCGGAACGGTGACCAGCACCGCCATCGTGGCGGCAGGCCCCTCCGGCCTGGCCCAAACGCTGCCGCCGCTCATTTCCCCCGCCTACGGAGTCACGTCGGTGAGCGGTGGCGGTCCCATGAACGCCAGCGGCCAGATCCTGGCCTCGGTGTATTTCGGACGGAGCCCGCGGCTGGTGAAGCTGAGCCCGGCCACCGCCTGCGGCGCTAACTGCCTGGTGGCCACGGCGGCGCTGAGCGCAGTGTTCGTGCAGGACCCGGCCAACCCCGGCTCCTGCTTCCAGGGCGGCACGATGTACAACCAGTCCACCGCCACGGTCACCGTCACCGACGAGTCCGGCGCCCCACTGGCGAACGCGCAGGTCAATGGCCGCTTCATGGACGACTACTGGACCAGCCGCGCCGTCACCGGCACGACGAACGCTTCCGGCATGGTAACCTGGAGCAACAAGGGCCCCTGCGGCGTGGGCGCCATCGAGTTCCTGGTCGAGAAAGCCACACTCGGGAGCCGCACCTTCGACCGGACCCGGGGCACGCTCGCACGGTCGGTGATTCCCACCATTGGGCCGGTCAACCAGCCGCCGGTGGCACGGTGGACCGTGAGCTGCCAGCCGGCACCGGCCCACGTCTGCACCTTCAACGGCACCGGTTCGAGCGATCCCGACGGCAGCATCGTCGGCTACAAGTGGACCAACACCGCCGGGACCACCCTGTCAACGCTCGCGACCTTCACCCGGACGTTCCCAAGCGGCGGGAAGCGGACCTGGAGCCTGACGGTTACCGACAACGGCGGCGCCACGGGCAAGCTGACCAAGACCTTCACCGTGCCCTGAGCCAGCCGGGGCTCCACGCAACCAGCCGCCGGGTCCCGAGTGGGATCCGGCGGCTGGTGTTTCGGACAAAGTCGGTTAATCCGTAGTAACCGGCACCAGAGCCCGATCCAAGCCGTATGGCCTCCGACTTTCCAGAAGCGAGCAATGCCGATTTCCCGCACAACAGCAGCCCGCACCGTAGCCCTGCTGGCGCTCCTCGCCGCCTGCGGTGATCAGGGCCCTGGCGCCACCGTATACCAGCTTCGTCAGCTCAACAACGCGTCCGTCCCGTACGTCGATACGCTCGGCTGCTGCATCTATCAGGGCGCCAGTCTCCGGCTGGACAACGGCGACTACGACGCGCGCCTCTGGTTTCAGAACCGGTTGAACGGGCTGAGTGACACCGTCGTCGAGCTTGGAAACTACCGGGTCTCAGCCGACTCGCTCTGCTTCACGCCCACAACCGCAAGTTTGCCGCTCAGCCTCTACGGCGCCACCCGCTCCGGCGATACCATCCGCCTCAAGCTCGGCGGGAACGGGCCCGGCGCGATCGATCAATTCTCGGCGCTGTTGGTCCGGTAGGGAGCTGATGGCTGCTGGCTAACGTAGCTCCCTACCCCTCCCGCTCAAACCGCCCCACCCATTCCTCAGGCAGCGTTGTCCCCGGTCGCTCATCGTCCCACACCGCGCCGGCAATCCACCAGCGCCGTCCATCCCAGTAGACCATCAGGTAGTTGACGCCCCGGCCCGTGACCGGACCGCCGTACACCTGCCGAGTCTCATAGGCGCTCCGCACCTGGGCGACGTTGCCGAAGCGTTCGATCCGCGAGCCGATCTCGGTCTCGAAAAATCCATTCTTCACGAACGACGCGTTGGTGCGCTGGCGGAATTCCTCCGGCGTCATCACCGAGGCGACCGGTTTTCCATTCCGTACATCCATCGCGACAAAGGTCGCGGCTGGCATGTAGAGCGTGCTGTCCCGTCGCCACTGACGCGGCGCGCCCGGTGGTCCGCTGATGACTTCGTAACAGGCGCGGACGATTCCCTCGATCGTATTGACGTCAGCCGAGTCGGGGGCGGGCAACTGCGCCATCAGGGCGCGTGGGCTCGCAGCGGAAAGCACAAAGCCGATCACCAGTACGGCACGGATGCGTCTCTGCATGGGATGACCCTTCGGGAGGATTGGCTGGTCAGCGAATTGTGCAACTGCCAGGTGCCGAGCACCAGATGGCAGGGCCCGACGTCGGGTTCCGGCGGTCAGAAAGCGGTGCACGGATCAGTGCCGGGGCGCTATTCGTGCGGTGGGGCGATGACAGGAGGCAACTGGCAGCTGACAGCTAACGGCTGATGGCCAATGGCTAACGGCCAATGGCCCTATTCCATCCGCAACGCCACGTTGGGATCCACCTGCGTGGCCCGAAGGGCAGGCAGCCCACTCGCCAGACACGCGACGATCAGCAAGGCGGCCGTCACGAGGCAGAAGATCAGCGGGTCGCGCGGAGATTGGGCAAAGAGCAGCGGTGCGATCCAGCGTCCCGCCCAGAGCGCGAGCAGGCAACCCGCCGCCACCCCCGCCAGCCCGATCCGGATGCCATCACCCACCACGAGACGGACGACGTCGCC
>JAWXBX010000203.1:0-13990 GCA_034440415.1 Gemmatimonadota bacterium
CCATCCCAATCCCTCCCCTCCCGCCCGCGGGTCAGCCCGTCGACTCGGCGAGCTGGTGGAAGAGGTGGAGCGCTTCGAGTGGGAGCAGTGGCAGGCGCTGGAGGCAGCGCGGGAGTCGCTCGGCCAGCGCGGCCAGGCCGAGGCGGAGTTGCGCGTCGGGCTCACCCACCTGATCCGGTTCTGCCGGGTGGTGGCGCTGACGGAGGGGCTGACGGAGTTGAAGTGGTCAATCAGTCGCCAGCTGCGTGCGCCAGGGGTGATGATCGCGGAGGTGGTGGACGCGCTTCGGCGGGCTGGCCCGCACTGCGAACTACTCGAACGTTTCGGGATGCCGGAGACGCTGATCGGTCAGCTGGAGGAGGGTGTGGAGTTGTACTGTGCGGCGGAAGAGGGCCGCAAGGCGGCGCAGTCAGCCGCGATCGAGGTGGGGCCCCGGATCGAGAAGGCGGTGCTGGCGGCACAATGCAGTGTCCACCATCTCGATGCGCTCAATCGGGTGCGCTTCGCCGATGATCCGCAACGGCTGGCGGAATGGGACGCGGCGCGGACCGTCGCCTGGTCGGCGCCGAGGCAGTGCGCGCCGGTGGAGCTGGGAGCTGGATCCGTCGCGTGATAGAGTTGGGCGTCCGCGAGCGAGGGTCCCATAGTCCGTAGGCGCGGAGCAATGGCTCCGCGCTACCACAGATTGGCGCCATAGTCCGTAGGCGCGGAGCAATGGCTCCGCGCTACCACAGCTGGAGTGGGCTGGGGCGATGGCGGGGCGGTGAAGTGCGGGATGCTGATGGCAGAAAGAGTATCTCGCAGGCCACGGAGCGCCAGCACTGCGGCGGGAGACCGGGCCATCAGCGACGCCGGCGAGTTCCGGATGGCCGGTTTGCGCGCACATCGAGGTAGTGGCTCCAGAGGATTCGTGCGGCGACGGCGCGCCACGGAGCCCACCGTTCCGCGAACCGGGTGAGCGTCGGATGATCGGGCCGGCGTCGCATTCCCTTGATCTGGTACACCGCATCCGCCAGCGCGAGATCGCCGTGTGGCCAGATGTCAGGCCGGCGGAGCGCCACCATGAAATAGACGTCCACGCTCCAGGGTCCCAGTCCGCGGACCTGAAGCAACCGCAGCCGACCCGCATCACCCGGGGCCCGGGCCACCTCGGCGAGGTCCAGATTGCCGGAAAGCAGGGTCGTCGCCAACTCCACGCAGTAGCCCGACTTCTGGCCGGTGAATCCGAGCTCGCGGAGCCCGCGAACCCCGAGTCCCGCAATTGCTTCGGGTGTGACCGATCCGGCGGCATCCTGCAGGCGCGCATACATCGTCCGTGCAGCGGCGAGCGAGACCTGCTGCTCGAGGATGATCCGGACAAGAGTCGGGTAGCCGGGACGACGACCCCAGAGCGGTGGTGTCCCCAGTCTGCGAACGATGCCGGCCAGCTCGAAGTCCCGCGCGCACAGCTCCCGCGTTCCGAGACGCAGGGTTTCGTGGGTCAGCTGTTTCGGGCCAGGAGTGACTCGCGGCATGCGGCCGGGATTGAGGTGAGGGCGGGAGTTGCATCGACAGCAGCAGAAGCCGATTGGCGCAGGCTGGAGATGCGGCCATGAGGGCCGCACTGTCATCAGCGCTCAGGACGGCCCGGTGATCGCGTAGTCGAATGTGTAGGAGTGCTGCTTCCCCTCGATGATGATCGCCATGCTCCCCGAGATCCCCATCAGACCGTCGGTGCCGGAATCCGGAACGACCATCAGCACGAGGCTTGCGGCACCGCGATTCATCGTACCACTGTGCTGCAGCATGAAGGTCCCCGTGCGCCCTCCCAGGGTCCCTCTGACCAGCTCCAGTGCCACATAGCCCGCCGAATTCGGCATGGCGGTGCGGGCGGCGAGCATCACGCCGCTGCTCGTCCCCTCCAGGTCGCCATGAAACTGCTTGTCGATCGTCATCCGGCCGATGGCGGCGCCCGCATCGCCCGCGTCCGCCGTCTGCGGGGTCAGCTTCACATCAAAAGTGCCATTGGCATGTGTGGTCATGGTTAACTCCCTGCCGGGATTGCTTGACGTGGGTGTCTGGGCCTGGGCGGCGTGCCCCGGACACAGGGCGAGTAACAGGCTGACGATGACAGCCGGTGCGGTAGGGGAGGGGGCGCTCACGGTACGGGCCGGCGGTCCGGGAGGTGCAATCGGATGCGCTCCAGCTGGCGCAGATGGGCCAGATCATGCCCGGCGTAGAGGCGCCTCATCCGCTCCAGACTCTCTTCGCCCCGTTCACCATGGATGCCGGCGCGGGCAAGATCCGAGATGGAAGCGCCGATCCACAATTTCAGGTTGACTCGCCGGAGGACGGCGAATTGGTCCAGTGCCTCCGAGATATCCGCTTCCTGATAATGAAGTCGCTCAGCCCAACGATCCTGGTCATACGGCGGGATTGGAGGCCGGTCCTCTGCCAGAATCATCCTCAGGCGGAACGCCCCAACCAGTTCCGAGTCGGCCAGGTGCTGTACGACCATCCGACTCGACCATTTCCCCGGCGCCTCGCGTTCGTCAAGCTGGACCGGTGTCAGGCGTTCCACCGCTGCTCGCAATGCCGCCGGGGTGTCCCGCAGCACGATCATCGGGTCCCGCGTGCCAAGCAGGTCAAGCAGAGCCGACGCGTAGGCGGAAGCCTGGTCGGGGGGGAGAAGGCCCGCGCCGGAAAGGACGGACATGAGACCTGGGTAAGTGAATGGTTCATGGAAATGTCGAATGGCAAACGGCTGATTACACCGAGCCGCTGGGCGACTGGCGCTGCATGTACGACACAAGCCCCGCATGCGCCTCCCTCTGAACCCGGCGCCGCAGCCAGGGAGTCCATCCGAGGAGCCAGCCCGTGATCCCCAGCGCCTGTTGCGACCAGCGCCAGAAGCTGAACTCATCGGTGTGCTTGATGATCCGCTGGTCCTTGAACCGAAAGGTGGCACTGATCCGGTTGTGCACCGGACGGCGGGATCGGGAGAAGGTGTACCAGGCGTCCCAGGCGGCACTACCCGAGGTGTCGTCGGCCCGAACCTTCGAGACGGTGACCTTCAGGTCCGGTGCCCTGGCGCACAGCATCGTCCACATGGCGCCAGTCTGCTCGGCGGTGAGGACCCCGAAGACGGGGTCCTGAAAGACGAGGTCACGATGGTAGCTCGCGGCCATCGCGGCGCCATCTCTCGCGGCGAACGCGGTGTAAAACCGCTCGATGATCACCTCGTGCGGATGCATCTGATCTCCCGGAAACAGGCGACTCAGGGGGCGCAGAGTTCGGGGCAGGCGCCGAATCGCCGGTCGGGACTCGCGGGCAGGGCGGGGGGACGATTCTCAGCCACGCCCCGCATTGTCAATATCTCGCAGCAGCGCGAGCTGGGCGGGATGGGCTTCGACCGCGATGGGGAGCCTGCGCCGAATGTCCTCGAACAGGCTTCGGCCCCGCCGGTAATCGCTGAGACAGATGCGGATGCGACCCAGCCCGTCGCCTTGGAGCACCAGCGTCGCGCTGTTCTTGTGGGTTGCGACCCGGGCCCGGGTGACATCGGACCAGCGCAGGATTCGCCGGCCGGTCCAGGTCATGATATGAACGCCCTCGGTACCGAGGACCACTCGTGCTGAGGCGAACACCACATGGTAGAGCAGGAGCAGGAACCCGATGACATATCCGATCAGGAGCAACACCGGCAGAACTCGGTCCATTACGGAGACGTCCGCGAGGTTACGATCGGAGAAATACCAATAGCTCATCAGTAACGGACCGGGGATGTAGCCGATCACGAGAATCACGAGCGGCGGAAGGACGAGTCGCCACTCGCTGTACCGACCCCAGTCCATGTCGGGCGGGTTGGGGGACCCTGGAGTGCTGGTCAGGCTGCCCTCACCTGTCACGACGCATCCGGCAGGTGCACGAGCGACTTCGCAAATCGTACCCCCTGATCCCCGTAGCCGAGTTGGCGGTAGAACTGGTGGGCGGGGAGATGGGTTGGTCCACTGGTCACCTCGACGCGACTCACGACTCGTTCGAAGCAGTACCGTTCGGCGGCGGTCACAAGCAGCCGACCAACGCCAGTCCCCTGCTCGTCATCGGCGACCGCGAGCCCGGTTATCCGTCCAACCGCCAGTGTCACGTCGCCACGCGCGGACAGGTGCCGGTGACTCTCACGAGGTGGGCGTCGAAATAGTCGGATCGCGCGGTAACGGCATCGAGGCGGCTGATCAGAGGGCAATTTGCGTGCAAGCTCACCCGATGCAACGTAACGCGAATCGTGTCGCCATCCGTGACGGCGGAGGACCAGACCCAGCGTCCCAGCCATGCCCGCAGCGCTGCCGGGTCGGTCGCCGCGGCGGCAGTGACCCATGCTTGCCCGCCTGCCAGGACCGCCTCATCGTGCGCAATACCCGGCGCGTCGGCCTGCCGGGTTGGGTCGGCTGGGCGGATGGTGTCCGTCGGCGTCTCCACCGCGAAGTAGCTGGAGGCGGATGGCAGGGTGTCAGTCGGGTCGTGCAGGGCGGCCCGTAGCACGGCGAGCAGCCTCGAATCGGAGGCCGCCCCCTGGATCGGCAGGGTGTATGTCGTCAGGCCAAGCGTCGCCGCTCCAAGGCTGCCCAGCAGGGCGACGATGACAGGGCCGCGGGAAAGTCGGATCATGAGAGCCTCCAGAGGGCATGCGGGTCATCAAAGTTGGCTGGCAGTCAGGCGACCTACCCTCCCGCCTTCGGCGGCTGGCAGAGGCGGCAGTCCAGCAGGGTCCCGAAGTGCTCGCTGCGGGACTCGGGGGTCTGAGTCCAGGGGCGCAGCTGCCATGGAGGGTCGTGACGGACATGCTGACTGTGGCCGCAGGCAAGATCGGCGACCCAGTGCTGCTCGGCATCCTGATGGAATGCGACGATTGGCTGATGCACGCCCATTTTTCGAGCCACTGGTTCGTTCCGAAGCGATGATTCCGCGGCCCTGTTGGCGGCCCCAGTTCAGACTTCGAGACGTCGGTCGTACGGCACCCGCTCTCCGAACTCAAGATACCGCTTGAGAATACGGAGGTACATGGCCCAGCAATAGCTTGAACTCTGGAGGTGGGCCATCACGCCGGGCCAGCCGAGATGGCCGAATCGAAGGTGGGTCGATCCGGCGGCGCCTTCGAGGTCGAAGCGCACCCGGGTGCCTCGCCAGTCATCCATCGCGACCGTCAGCTGATACTCCATTCCGATTTGCGGGATCCCGGCGCTGTCAGCGGTCCACCATTCATCGAGTCCCGATGGCGTGCTGATGCCGGCGAACACGGCGCGGGCTGGAGCATTGATCGGGAGGGAGTGAAGGATGTCTGTCATTCTGCCTCCCACTGGCCGGGAGTGAGGGGTGGGCTGCCCCGTCGCCGAGGTAGAGCGCGACGTACTCAGGCGCGATAGATCGTCACCGCACAGTCGTCAAACGCCTGCCGGGACGAACCCTTCGGGAGAACGTGGGACCGGGCGTGCTCCACGGCAAGGATCCGGGCGAAGCGATGCTCCTGCCAGCACTCGATGAGCCGGTCGAGCACCTTCGACTCGTACGGCGGGTCCGCAAAGGCGATATCGTAGCTTCCCGGCACGAGCGCTGCACTGAATGGCATCGCATCCTTCTTGAAGACCCGGGTTCGTTCGCGCAGCCGGAGCGAGGCGATGTTGGTGCGCAGGGCGTGGATGCTGGCGGGGCGGTACTCGACGAAATCCGCGCCGATGGCCCCCCGTGAGATCGCCTCCAGTCCCAGCGCTCCGGTCCCGGCGAAGAGATCCAGCACCCGGGCGTTCGGCAGGTCGGGTGCGAGCAGGTCCAGCAGGCCTGCCCGCACATGCTCGGCGGTCGGCCGCACGCGGGAGTCGCGTGGCGAGGCAAGGGGCTTGTCGGCATAGCGACCGGCGACGATTCTCAAAACCCCGGCCTCAGTGGAATGGCATGCGGCGCAATCATCGTCAGCCGCCCGCCATCGCTCCCACGACAAGAAAGGGCTCCTCCCCGCTCGCCACGGCCTCCGGAAGCGGCGCATCCGGCGCGTCGAGGGAGATGTCTCGCCGGCAGGCGAAGTAGCGCACAAACGCCCGGCGCTGGAGGGTGCCATGGTCGCGGATTGTCCCGCGGAGCACCGGAAAACGGGCCTCCAGCGCATCGAGCACCGCTCGCTGCGTGACCTGTCCCAAGACCGGGAGGGTGACCTCGCCTTCGACGCGGGCCAGAGTCCGCAGGTGCTCCGGGAGCACAATCCGGATCATGGGAGCGTCTGCACCTCGACCGAGAGCACCGCTGGCAGGTCGCGGACGATGGGCGTCCAGCTGTCGCCGGCATCAGGGGAGCCGTACACCTGGCCGCCGGTCGTGCCAAAGTACACCCCGCAGGGGTCGAGCGAATCCACCGCCATGGCGTCGCGCAGGATGTTGACGTAACAGTCCTGCTGTGGCAGTCCCTTGGTGAGCGGCTCCCACTCGTTGCCGCCGGTGCGACTGCGGTACACCCGCAGCTTTCCCTCCGGCGGGTAGTGCTCCGAGTCACTCTTGATGGGGACCACGTAGACTGTCTCCGGCTCATGCGCATGCACTTCGATGGGAAAGCCGAAGTCGCTCGGCAGGTTGCCGCTGACTTCGCTCCACGAATCGCCGGCATCGTCGCTCCGCATGACGTCCCAATGCTTCTGCATGAACAACACTCCCGGCCGGGACCGGTGCATCGCGATGCGGTGGACGCAGTGGCCCACCTCGGCGTCCGGGTCGGGGAGCTGGTAGGGCGATTTGAGTCCGCGGTTGATCGGCCGCCAGCTCTGGCCGGCGTCATCCGAGCGAAAGACGCCCGCGGCGGAGATGGCGACATACATGCGCCCGGGTGTGGTCGGGTCGAGCAGAATCGTGTGCAGGCCCATCCCCCCGGCCCCCGGTTGCCAGAGGTGACCCTTTGCGCTGCGGAGACCGGGAAGCTCCTGCCAGCTCCGACCGCCGTCGGCGGTGCGGAACAGCGCCGCGTCTTCGACTCCCGCGTAGACCAGATCCGGATCGGTCAGCGACGGCTCGAGATGCCAGACGCGCTTGAACTCCCACGGATGCTGGGTGCCATCGTACCACTGGTGGGTGCCGGGGACGCCATCGTAGAGGAACTCGCTCCCCACCGGCTCCCAGGTTCTCCCACCGTCGTCCGACCGCTGAATCTTCTGGCCGAACCAGCCGCTGCACTGGGAGGCATACAGTCGGTCCGGATCAACCGGAGAGCCCTTGAGATGATAGATCTCCCAGCCGCCGAAATGGGGACCGCTCACATTCCATGTCTTGCGTTTGCCATCCGCCGTCACGACGAATGCCCCCTTCCTGGTGCCAACCAGCAGTCGCACCCCGCTCATTGCGTACTCCTTCCCGAAGCCCTCGGTGGAGAGAAGCCTGCACCCGCGTCACCAACGCCTGCCCGTGTCGTCAGCCTTCAACCTGCGGCGAGCTCGCGGAACCGCGTGCCTCGCCGTGTGAGGCATTCCAGAGCGCCATGACCAGGCCGTAGCCCTTGTCCACTGCCTTCGCGCAGAACTCGCGGAGGGGCGCGAAATACAGCTCGAGCTCCTCGACCGCGCCCACCAGGAGTACCGGGTCCAGGTCGGGCGCATGACCGCTCGCGGGAGCTTGGGCCTCCCATTGCTGTCGAACGTAGGCCGCAATCCGGTGAGTCGTCACCTCATCGATGACCCGCAGGAGCGTTTCCGTGGACTCGGCGGATAGCGAGTGCGCCCCATGATCGGCGGCACCGGCATAGACGAAATCCGCTCCGCCCGCGGTGAGCCAGGACCGGTTCCGGCTCGCCGGGACACGCGCAAGAATGGCGTCAAGTCCGCGCCAGTATTCGTGCAGCGCGATATCGCGGCTGCTGCGCGGAAAATGGAGCCAGACCTTGAGCGTGTTCGGTGCCACCGCGAAGGTGCGCAGATCGGCCTCCGGAGCGAGGTAGAGCCGCATGCAGATGCCAGTCGAACCGGGCATGGCAGAGGGGGAAGGAGTTGGGATCGACGCCGGGTGGCAGAGTGCCGTGCCCAGCTGGCGGAACAGTCGGGGCGCCAGGCACGATCCCCGGATATCCCGCCTGCGTCCGTGGGCTGGTGATGTATCTGCCGCCGGCAGGCGTTGCTGCCTTCGGGCTGCGCTCCGGGCAGTAGAAGAGCCCGGTGTCGATCGGATTCCGGCTGCGCCCGGCGTGAACGCCGAGGAGGTCAGGGCGAGCAGACTGTCAGGCTGCGGCACACGACCCGGCAGCCGGAGGCTCACGGGAGCGTGCCCATCAATTTGCGGTATTCGGTCTCGGTGAAAGCCCGGCTCGTCTCGGTCCGGATGTTTCCGGTCGCGCCAAGCGTGAGCGCCACCTTGGCGACGGCCTCGTCGTTTGGCAGGTCAGCGATGACGACCATGTCATACTGGCCCATGGTGAGGTAGAACCCCTTGAGCTCGCCGCCGGCGTTGCGGTAGGCTTCTTTCGCGGCGTCCAATCGGGC
This sequence comes from Gemmatimonadota bacterium, assembly GCA_034440415.1. GTDB lineage: Bacteria > Gemmatimonadota > Gemmatimonadetes > Gemmatimonadales > GWC2-71-9 > JADJOM01. The sequence continues at coordinate 8,486 of JAWXBX010000203.1, forward strand.
CGGGCTGTTCTTGGCGCTTGAAACACCCTGTTGGGTCCAGCGGACAAGCGAGATGTAGGTCGGCATGACGCGGCTCCAGTGCGAAGAGGGCAGGGGCGACCGAGCGAGAGGCAACGAAGTCCAACTTGCAGCATCACGAGGAGCGGCGCCAGTGGACCCTGCGAAGGGGAACGAGACCATCGTGACGTTCGGCTACACCCGCTTCGGCCATCGGTGGTCCGCCGGGGCAGCCCTGCGGAGCAGCGAAGACTCCCTAACTCCGCTGGATTAGCACTACCCCCACGATCACCAGGCCGGCCCCGAGCAGCCGCCAGCCGCTGATCGCATGCTGGGTGAATCCGACCCACCCGTAATGGTCCAGCGCCAGCGAGGCGATCATCTGCCCCGCCACCACCGCCGCGATCAGGGTGGCCGCACCAAGCCGGGGAGCCAGCACCACCGCGGCGGCGATGTATCCCGCGCCGAGCAGGCCGCCGGTCCATTGCCACCAGGGGATTCTGGCGATGCCACCCGTCAGCGGCAGCGGGGCGCGCACGCCGATGGCGAGCAGGATGAGGGCACAGGTTCCGACGCTGAACGAGACCAGCGCGGCCAGCACCGGGGACCCGAGCCCGATGCGCAGTTGTGCGTTGATGCCGGCCTGCAGCGGGAGGACCAGGCCGACCATGATGGCGGCCGCAAGAAGCGTGAGCATGGGCGAGGGGGTTGAGGTGCCCCAAGATAGTGGGACCCCCTCGCATATCGCCGTGCCCCCGCCCATCTTCCCCGCGCCACAATCCCGTGGCCGGGAAGGTCCGACTGGGCCTGCCGCGCATCTTTCGACAGGACCACTCTGTGTCGTTCAGTACCCTCGAGCTCGACAAAAGCCTGCTGACAGGTATCAAGGAACTCGGATTCATCCGTCCCACCGCCATCCAGACCGAAGCCATTCCGCCGGCACTTGCCGGCCGTGACGTGCTGGCGTGCGCCGCGACCGGCAGCGGGAAGACGGCCGCCTTCATGCTGCCGATCCTGCACCACCTGATCGCGAAGCCGCGGGGCACGACGCGGGCCCTCGTGCTCACGCCCACTCGCGAACTCGCGGCCCAGATTCTCGAGCATACCAACGACTTCGCCATGCACACGCCGGTTACCGCCGCGGCGATCTACGGTGGCGTCGGCATGGGGCCGCAGGAGCATGCCTTCCGGAGTGGCGTTGACATCCTGATCGCGACGCCGGGCCGGCTGCTCGATCACCTGCGCTCCAAGTACGCCAAACTCGACAAGCTCGAGCACCTCGTCCAGGACGAGGCGGACCGCATGCTCGACATGGGGTTCCTGCCTGAAATTCATCGCATCCTGAAGTACGTCCCGCCGAAGCGACAGACGCTGTTCTTCAGCGCGACGATGCCGGGCCCGATCCTCGCGCTCACCCGCAGCATGCTGAACAACCCGGCGTCGATCAACCTCGATCGGCAGGCGACGCCGGCCACCGGCATCACCCAGGCGATCTACCCCGTGGCGCAGGATCTCAAGAGTCACCTGCTGCTCGCCCTGCTGAAGAGCGGGACAATACAGCAGGCGCTGGTGTTCACCCGGACCAAGCACCGCACCAATCGGGTAAATGAATTCCTGCAGAAGAACGGGATCAAGGCCGAGCGTATCCACGGCAACCGCTCGCAGGCCCAGCGGACCGCGGCGCTCGCCGGGTTCAAGGACGGCACCCACACCGTGCTGGTCGCCACCGATATCGCGGCGCGCGGCATCGATGTGATCGCACTGGGGCATGTGGTGAACTTCGATGTGCCGCTGGTGCCGGAGGACTACATCCACCGGGTGGGCCGCACCGGCCGTGCCGACGCGGTGGGCGACGCCTTCACCTTCGTGTCACCGGAGGAGGAGGGCGAACTTCGAAACATCGAGCGCGCCATCGGCAAGCGCCTCCCCCGCGTGACTGTTCCCGACTTCGACTACACCGCCCGTCCGCAGGGCCGCCTGGAAGTTCCGCTCAGCGAGCGGATCGCGCTCATCCGGGCCCGGAAGGCGGACGATCGGGCCCGCGCCGCCGCCAAGGCGGCCCGGCGACCCGGCGGGGACTCGGCCCGCTCCGCCGCGCCGTCAGGCACCAGCCGCTATATCCCGCGCGAGCCCGCCACTGGCGGTGCCCCGGCGCGGTCAGGCAACCGGCCTGGTGGCAATGTGAGCGGTGGCCCGAGCGGAGGGAGCGGCGGTGGCCCGCGTCGTGGCGGCGGCCCCGGTCGCAGTCGCGGGCCTGGGCGGGGCCCGAGTCGGCCGAGATAAACGAACCGGGTAGGGCGGACCCATTGGTCCGCCCTTTCTCGTTCGAGGTGGGTGGGTAGGGCGGACCCATTGGTCCGCCCTTTCTCGTTCGAGGTGGGTGGGTAGGGCGGACCCATTGGTCCGCCCTCCCACCGGTTGTCATTGCGAGGCGGCGCACGAGAATGCGCATCGCGTGGGCGCGGACCAAGGGGTCCGCGCTCCCACTCACACCGTCGCCCGCGTCCGATCCATCGTCCCGCGCTGCATCAGCGTTGACTGCGCCGCCGCCAGGCGCGCGATCGGGACCCGGAACGGGCTACAGCTGACGTAATTCATCCCCAGCGCATCACAGAACGCCACCGACTTGGCTTCGCCGCCATGCTCGCCGCAGATGCCGAGCTTGAGATCCTGCCGCGTCTTGCGGCCGAGCTGGCAGGCCATCTCGATCAGCTTGCCGACGCCGTTGGTGTCCAGCACCTGAAACGGGTCGTTGTCGATGATGCCATGTTCCAGATAGTAGGGCAGGAAACGGCCGGCGTCGTCGCGCGACAGCCCCCAAGTGGTCTGGGTGAGGTCGTTGGTCCCGAAGGAGAAGAACTGCGCCTCCCGCGCGATCTCATCGGCGGTCAGCGCGGCTCTCGGCAGCTCGATCATCGTGCCAAGCAGATAGGGTACGGTGATCTGGCGCTCGCGGAAGACCTCCTCGGCCACCTGCCGCACAATCAGCGCCTGCTTGCGGAACTCGATCACGTTGGCGACCAGCGGGATCATGACCTCAGGCATGACGCGCCCCTTCCGCGCCGCCACCGTGCAGGCCGCCTCGAAGATCGCCCGCGCCTGCATGGCGGTGATCTCGGGATAGATGATACCGAGCCGGCAGCCGCGCAGACCGAGCATCGGGTTGGTTTCCGCGAGACCGTGCACGATACGCTGTACCTCTTCCACCGGCTTGCCCAGCGCGTGGGCCATCTCTTCGATCTCGCGCGGCTCCTTGGGGAGGAACTCGTGCAGCGGCGGGTCGAGCAGCCGGATGCACACCGGAAACCCTTCCATCGCGCGGAAGATGGCCTCGAAGTCACCCCGTTGCATCGGCAGCAGCTTGGCCAGCGCCTTCTTCCGGCCCTCCGTGTCCTGCGCCAGGATCATCTCGCGCATGGCGAGCAGTCGATCGCCCTCGAAGAACATGTGTTCGGTGCGGCAGAGCCCGATCCCTTCCGCGCCGAAGTCGCGCCCGCGGTGCGCATCCGCCGGCGTATCCGCGTTGACCCGCACCCGGATCTGGCGGACCTTGTCGGACCACTGCATGAGGCGGTTGAAGTTGCCGGAGAGCTCCGCCGTCATCAGCTTGGCCTGCCCGACGAACACCCGCCCGCTGCCGCCGTCAATCGTGATCCACTCGCCCTGCTTGACCACCCGCCCGCCGACGCTCAGCGTCTGGCGCTGCTCATCCACCTCGAGGTCCCGCGCGCTCGCCACACACGGCTTGCCAAGGCCGCGCGCCACGACCGCGGCATGACTGGTCATGCCGCCGCGGGCAGTCAGGATTCCCTTGCACACGATCATGCCATGGAAATCCTCCGGGCTGGTTTCACGCCGCACCAGGATGATCGCCTCGCCCTTCCGCGCCAGCCGCTCGGCGATATCGGCGTCGAAGACGACGGTGCCGCTTGCCGCCCCGGGTGAGGCGGGGAGTCCGGTCGTGAGCAGGTCGACTTGACTGTCGGGGTCGATCATCGGATGGAGCAGCTGGTCGAGGTCCTCGGGGGGGATCCGCGCGACCGCTTCCTCCTCGCTGATCGCGCCCTCGTCGACCATCTCGCAGGAGATCCGCACTGCCGCCGGGCCCGAGCGCTGCGCCCGCCGGGTCTGCAGCATGTACAGCTTGCCGCGCTCGATGGTGAACTCCAGGTCCTGGACGTCGCGGAAATGCCGCTCCAGCACCCGGGCAAGCCGATCCAGCTCCGCGTATGCGGCCGGCATCTGCTCCTTGAGCTGCGCGATCGGCTCGACGTTGCGGGTGCCGGAGACGACGTCCTCGCCTTGCGCGTTCAGCAGGTACTCGCCGTACAGCTTGCGCTCGCCGGTCGAGGGATCGCGGGTGAAGGCGACGCCGGTGCCCGAGTCTTCGCCGATGTTGCCGAAGACCATCGTGACGACATTGACCGCCGTGCCCATCGAATCGGGGATGTCGTGCAGCTTCCGGTAGTCGATCGCGCGGCGGGTGTGCCAGCTCTCGAACACCGCGGCGATGGCGCCCCACAGCTGCTCCATCGGATCGTCGGGGAACGGCCTGCCGCTCGCTTTCTCCGCGTGCGTCTTGTACTCCTTGACCAGCGCCTTGAGGTCCGCGGCGGAGAGGTCGCTGTCGCGGGTGACTTGGCTGTTCTGCTTCCGGGTCTCGAGCATCCGCTCGAACTCCGCCTTCGGCAGGTCGAGGACCACCGCGCTGTACATCTGGACGAACCGGCGGTAGCTGTCCCACGCGAACTGCGGGTTCCCGCTCTCCTTGGTCAGCCCCTCGACGGTGCTCTCATTGAGGCCGAGGTTGAGGATCGTCTCCATCATGCCGGGCATCGAAACCGCCGCGCCGGAGCGCACCGAGACCAGCAGCGGACTCTCCTTGCCGCCAAAGTGCCGGCCGGTCACCGCCTCGAGCCGCTGGAGGCTGGTCTCGACCTGCGCCCGGAGCCATGGCGGGAACTGGTGGGTCTCGAGATAGGTGATGCAGATCGCCGCCGCGATCGTGAATCCCGGCGGAACCGGAATGCCGAGGTTGGTCATCTCGGCCAGCCCGGCGCCCTTGCCGCCGAGGGTGTCCTTCATGGTGGCCGTGCCGTCGGCGCGGCCCTGCCCGAAGAAGAAGACGGAAGGCTGCGAGTAGGTTCCGCTCATGCCGGGGTCGCCAGTGGGGGTGCGTGCCGCAGGGAGACCAGATCGTGAGACACGTCGGTCGGGTAGTCACCGGTGAAGCAGGCGTCGCAGAACCGGTTCTGCACGCCCGCGGCCGTCAGCATCCCGGGGCTGGAGAGGTAGCCCAGCGTGTCGACGCCCAGGTACTGTCGGATTTCCTCGATGCTGTAATTCGCGCCGATCAGTTCCTCTCGGGTCGGCGTGTCGATGCCGTAGTGGCACGGGCCGGTAATTGGCGGGCTGCCGAGCCGCAGGTGCACTTCTCGGGCGCCGGCGGCCCGGATCATCTGGACCAGCCCCTTGCTGGTGGTCCCGCGGACCAGACTGTCATCCACC
>JAWXBX010000204.1:0-6980 GCA_034440415.1 Gemmatimonadota bacterium
ATCCCCATCTGCTCGCTCGAGAGCGCCTCGATCGATTCGGCAGCATCACCCGCCTGGGGGAATTGTTCCTCGCGGGTGGAATAGCGCTCGATGGATGACCACGGCGCCACCAGGTGGATGCCGGGGAGCAGCGGTCGTGCATCCACCGTGCCGAAGGCGTGCTTTACCCCGACCTGGCCCGGGTCGACCACGATGATCAGCGCCGACAGCACGACGAACGCGCCGATGCTCGAGAAGAGCAGGGCGAAGATGCGCAGCAGGTTGCCCGTGGGGCGGCCGCGCTGATCCCCTGATGACCGGGCGACCATGAGAATGACCGCGATGAACAGCAGCAGCCCACCAAAGATCAGCTTGCCCATGCACCAGCCCCGAGGAGTAGGAGGAGGCGCAAAGCTAAGCGGCAGCCGGTCGGGGGGACAGGGGATGATCATCCGGTTCGGGACAGCCGGACGGGCCGAAGCGAGGGGCGCGGCGAGGCATTGACATGCACGCGGCGCCCGGCGAGACTCTTGCCGCCCGAAGCCGTTGCATTGCAACGGGTAATGTCTTGGGGACGGGTGGCCGAGTGGTTTAAGGCGCACGCCTGGAAAGCGTGTTAACCTGCAAGGGTTACGCGGGTTCGAATCCCGCCCTGTCCGCTGCCAGCCGGCGCCGTCCCTCGGGACGGGCCGGCTTGTTCTCATCTCTTCCAACCGCCTCAGGGAACCGGATGGCCGGTTCCAGCGTATCTTCTGGTCGAGCACGCTCCCTGCCGGGGGGCACCCGCCTCTGGCTCCTTGAGGTTCCGCATGCTGATCCGTCCAGCCCCGCAGCTCCGCAGCTCCGACATCACCGACGAGCGCCTGTACGTCGGTCGCCGTGCGTTCCTGGCTGGACTGGCGGGCAGCGGGCTCCTGCTGACACTTGGTGAGCGCCGAGCCCTGGCCCAGTCGGTGGCCCGCGAAGGAGCGTCGTTCCTGGCGGGTGATGAGGACAAGCTCACACCCTACGAGTCGGTCACCACGTACAACAATTATTACGAGTTCGGCACGGCCAAAGACGAGCCCGCGGCGCAGGCGAAGAACTTCAAGCCGCGGCCGTGGAAGGTGAAGATCGAAGGCGAGATCGGGAAGCCAGGCGAGTACGATTGTGACGACATGGTGAAGCCGTATAAGCAGGAGGAACGGGTCTACCGGCACCGCTGCGTCGAAGGGTGGAGCATGGTGATCCCGTGGCTCGGTTTCCCCATCAGGGATCTTATCGCGAAGGTGCAGCCCACCTCGCGCGCCAAGTTCGTCGAGTTCACCACACTGCTTGATGCCACCCAGATGCCCGGTCAGCGCCGCGGCGTGCTGCCGTGGCCGTACGTCGAGGCGCTCCGTCTCGACGAGGCGATGCATCCCCTGGCGATTCTCGCCACCGGGCTCTACGGCAAGCCGCTGCCGAACCAGAATGGTGCGCCAATCCGCCTTGTGGTGCCATGGAAGTACGGCTTCAAGGGCGGCAAGGCGATCGTGCGGATCCGCTTCACCAAACCCAGCCGCGGACGACGTGGAATGAGGTCGCCGCCGACGAATACGGCTTCTATGCCAACGTGAATCCGGCGGTGGATCATCCCCGCTGGAGTCAGGCGCGGGAGCGCCGGCTGGGCGAGGTCTTCAAGCGGAAGACGCTGCCCTTCAACGGCTACGCCGACGAGGTGGCGTCGATGTATGCCGGAATGGATCTGGCGAAGAACTTCTAGGTCAGCTGTCAGCCTTCAGCCGTCAGGAAACGACTGCGGGCTGATGGCTAACGGCTCTCATGACCCGCCTCCAGTTCACCACCCGCCTCCTCAAGCCCGCGGCATTCCTCGCCGCGCTCGGGCCCGCCCTCTGGCTCGCGCTCGGCGTGCTCGGCCGGGTCGACCTCGGCGCCGATCCGGTGAAGACCTTCCAGGTCACCACCGGCCTCACGATTCTGGTCCTGCTGCTGGTCACGCTGGCCATCTCGCCGGCGCGGAAGATCCTGCACTGGTCCGAACTCATCCGCCTGCGACGCATGCTCGGGGTGTTCGCCTTCGGCTACACGCTGGCGCATGCCCTCATCTATTTCATCCTCGATCAGTCGCTCGACCTCGCGCTGATCTGGGAGGACACCATCAAGCACCCGCGGATCGCCGTTGGCTTCGTCGCCTTCCTGATCCTCATCCCGCTCGCGCTCACCTCGACCGACGGGATGATTCGCCGGCTGGGCAAGCGCTGGGGCAGGCTCCACAGGCTGGTGTATCTCGCCACGGCGCTGGGGATCCTGCACTACCTCATGGTGCAGAAGCTGGATCTGCGCGACGGCCTGGTTTTTCTGGTGGTGTTTGTCGCGCTCATGCTGTTCCGGATTCCGGCGGTGAAGGGACAGCTGGGATAACCGTTCCCCTTTCTGCTCCCTCCCGCTACTTTCCCGCCTCAACATGACATCCCGCTCGACCCTCCTCGACGACCGGGCCATCGCCCGCGCGCTCACGCGCATGGCCTCGGAGTTGGTGGAACAGTGCAAGGGGACGGAAGACGTCCTGCTGGTCGGCATCCAGCGCCGTGGTGTGGAACTCGCCGCCCGACTTTCCCGCCTCATTGAAGGCCTCGAAGGCCACCCCATCCCGTCCGGCAAGCTCGACATCACCCTCTATCGCGACGATCTCCAGGCGGTGGGACCGCGCCCGGTGGTTGGCGAGACGCGGCTGCCCTCCGATCTCGACGGCCGGACCATCGTGATCGTGGACGATGTGCTCTATACCGGCCGTACCACCCGTGCGGCGCTGGATGAGCTGGCCGACTTCGGCCGGCCCCGGCGGATCCTGCTCTGCGTGCTGGTCGATCGTGGCGGGCGAGAGCTGCCTATCCAGCCCGACATCGTCGGCCTGCGGCAGGTGATCGGGCCGAACGACCGGATCGAGGTGCTGATCACGGAAATCGACGGCCGGGACGCGGTCGAGCTGGTGCGGGCCGGATGACGCCGCGCCTCGGCAAGGACCTGACCGGCCTCGAGTCGCTGACGGCGGAGCAGATCGGGCTGATCCTCGACACCGCCGAGGCCTTCAAGGAAGTGAGCGAGCGACCGATCAAAAAGGTGCCGGCGCTCCGCGGCAAGACGATCGTCAATCTCTTCTTCGAAGCCTCCACCCGCACCCGCATCTCGTTCGAGTTCGCCGAGAAGCGCCTGTCGGCCGACACGGTGAATGTCGCCACGGGGGTCAGTTCGGTCTCCAAGGGGGAGACGCTGGTCGACACCGCCCGGAACCTCGAGGCGATGCGGATCGACATGGTCGTGATCCGCCATCCCGCCTCCGGTTCGGCCGACTTCCTCGGCAAGCGGATCCGCTCCAACGTGATCAACGCGGGCGACGGCAAGCATGAGCACCCAACCCAGGGATTGCTCGACATGCTCACATTGCGGGATCGCTTCGGATCGCTTGACGGTCTCAAGGTCGCGATCTGCGGCGATGTGCTGCACAGCCGGGTCGCCCGGTCCAACATCTGGGGACTGAAGAAACTCGGCGCCGAAGTGGCGGTCTGCGGGCCGCCGAGCCTGATGCCGCGCAATGTGAGCGAGCTGGGGGTGGAGGTGTTCACCCGGATCGAGGATGCGATCGGCTGGGCGGACGCGCTGAACGTTCTCCGGCTGCAGCTGGAACGGATGACCAGCGGCTTCATCCCCTCGCTCCGGGAGTACAATCGGGTCTTCGGTGTCACCCGGGAGCGGCTGGAACGGGCCTCGGACACGCTGGTCGTCCTGCACCCGGGGCCGATGAATCGTGGCGTCGAGATCGACAGCGATGTGGCCGATGGCCCGCGCAGCGTCATCCTGCCGCAGGTGACCAACGGCGTCGCCATCCGGATGGCGGTGCTCTATCTGCTCGCCGGTGGCGGGCCTGACTGGCAGCACCAGGGAGGCAGTGAGTGACGCGCCCGATTCTCATCCGTGGTGGCCGGGTCATCGATCCCTCGCGCAACAGCGATGGCATCGCCGATGTCTATCTGCAGGACGGCAAGGTGGTCTCGGTCGGCCGCAACATCGTCGGCGAGGACGGGGCGCAGATCATCGATGCGACCGGCCGGGTAGTGGCGCCTGGATTGATCGATCTCCACGTCCACCTGCGTGAGCCGGGCCAGGAGGATCGTGAGACGGTCGCCACCGGCGCGATGGCCGCGGCCGCGGGCGGCTTCACCGCCGTCTGCGCGATGCCCAACACCGATCCGGTGCTCGATAACCAGGGGGCCATCGGGTTCGTGATCAGCCAGGCCCAGAAGGCGGGCAAGGCGCGGGTCTATCCCATCGGCACTGTCTCCCTCGGCCAGAACGGCGAGACCCTGTCGGAGTTTGGCGAGCTGGTCGGGGCGGGGGCGGTCGCCGTGAGCGACGATGGCCGGCCGGTGATGACCAGCCACATGATGCGGACCGCCCTGGAATACGCCCGCACCTTCGGCATTCCTGTGGCCGATCACTGCGAGGATATGTCGCTGGCCCATGGTGGCAGCATGCATGAAGGAATCGTCTCCACCCGGCTCGGACTCAAGGGTATCCCATCGGCGGCCGAAGAGATCATGGTTGCCCGTGACATCATCCTGGCGGAGTTGACCGGTGGCCACGTCCATCTGTGCCACATGTCGACCCGCGGGTCGGTGGAGCTGATCCGCCGGGCCAAGGACAAGGGACTGAAGGTGACCGCGGAGGCGACCCCGCACCACTTCACCCTGACCCACGAGGCCTGCGAGGGGTACGACACCAACGCCAAGATGAATCCGCCGCTGCGCGAGGCGGAGGATCGGGAAGCGATCCGGCAGGGGCTCAAGGATGGCACCATCGATGTGATCGCCACCGACCACGCGCCACATCACTACGATGCCAAGGAGCGGGAGTTCGATGAAGCGCCGAACGGGATCGTCGGACTGGAAACGGCGTTCGGGCTCACCATGTCGGAGCTGGTGCTGTCGGGGCTGCTCACGCTGCCGGAGCTGGTCTACCGGATGAGTACCTTGCCGGCACGGCTCTTCCGGCTGCCCGGCGGCAGCCTGGCGGTGGGGGCACCCGCCGACGTCGTCATCCTGGATCCGGCAGTACAGTGGGTAGTGGAGCCGGGGGCGTTCTTCTCCAAGAGCCGGAACACCCCGTTTGCAGGCCGGACCCTGACAGGACGGGCAGACCTGACGATCGTCCGGGGCAGGGTGGTCTGGGACCGGTCGGGTACCTGAGGCCGGATTCCCGCGCGGGGCGGCTTTCGTAAGCCAACGGGAGAGTTACATTTGCAGCGTTGGCGGTGTGGGTGAGCCCGCCACGGATCGAGCTGGCCGGTTCAAGCCATTGAGCCTCGTCAGCTCCACGCCCTCACCGCGCCAGAGGGAACTTCGGACATGAGCAAGCCGACCCACGAGAGCAGCACCCCCATCGACCGGCTGCTGCAGGATCGGGCCCAGTTCGTCAGCTGGCTGACCCGGCTCAATTCGAGTACCGACGCACCGGCGGTGCCGGAAGCGGTGCGCGGACGGGTCCGTGCCGACTATGAGCGGCGGTTGACGGCGGTCGTGGAAGAGCTGCGGGGCCATACCGCGGCACTGGAAGCGCAGGTCGAGGGCCTCTCCGGCCGGCGGGATGAGCTGGCGATGCGCGAGCGGGAGCAGCAGGAACAGCTTTCGGAGGCGGAGATCCGCCACCTGGTGGGGGAGTACGACGAAGGCCGCTGGGGTGGAATTCGGGCGGAACTGATGAAGGTGATCCTGTCCGTCCGGGAAGAGCTCGGCAACACCACCCAGGAGATCGACCGGCTCACCGAGGTGCTCTCGACCATCCGGGCGCCGCTGGTTCCCTCCACGCCCCCGCCGGTCGTCATGCCGGATCCGGTGCCGCCGCCGGTTGCGGTGTCAGCGCCCCGGCCGGTCATCATGCCGGAGCTGATCCTGCCGGAACCGGTGCTGATCGTCCCGGAGCCGGCCACACCACCGCCACCGCCACCGCCCGAGCCGATTCGGCCAGCCGCGGCCGCTCCCGCGCCAACCGCTCCGGTGGGCGGCACCGAGATTCCCTTCCGTCCGGTCACGCCCCGGCCCCAGCCGCAACAGCAGCCCAAGGTGGCGCCCATAAAGGAAAACGCGCCGAGCCGCACGCTCTGGTTCCCTTCAGGCAAGCCCACCGAAGGTGGGGGCGAGAAACTCGATGAGCTGGCATTTCTTAAGTCGGTGACGGGCAACGAAGCGCCGGCCGCGCCAGCCTCGGTTCCCACTCCGAAACCGCGCGCGAGCGGGGGATTTACCCGTCAGGCGGAGCCGATCGCTCCGCCGCCCGCCGCGCCGGAACCGGTGGTTCACAAGGCGGCACCCCCGGCGGCCACGACCCAGCCGACAGTGACTCCCCTCGCGGAGCCCAAGGACCGCTCGAGCGGCGGCGGACAGAAGACACTTAAATGCGGCGAGTGCGGGACGCTCAACCGGCCAACCGAGTGGTACTGCGAGCGGTGCGGGGCGGAGCTCGCTGCACTCTAGAGGCTGCAGGTGGCAGGTGGCAGCTAGCAGGAACTGCACGCCGCTCACGAATTACGAAGGGCCCCTGGCTGCTTGAGCTGGGAGCCCTTGCTTATGTTTTCGATGACTACTTCTTCTGCCACCTGCCACCTGCTCGCTGCTTACTTCTTCACCGCCACAGCCTTTGCCAGACGGCTCTTGGTCCGGCTCGCGGTCTTGTGGTGGATCAGGTTCTTCCGGCCGGCGCGGGAGAGCAGGACCGTCGCCTCGCGGAGCGCGGCTTCCTTCTCCTTGGGCGACTCGGCGCTGCGGACCTTCTTGATGGCGGTGCGGAGCTGGCTCCGCTGGTGCCGATTCCGCTCATTGGCGGCCCGGGACTTCCGCAGTTGCTTCTTGGCGGACTTGATGCGCGGCACAGACGACCCTTGGTTCAGAACGTACAGGACCAACCGCTTGCCGGTTGGCAGGAGGCGGTGAAGCTAGAGGGGGAGGCGTGCAAGGTCAAGCGTGAGC
>JAWXBX010000205.1:0-9089 GCA_034440415.1 Gemmatimonadota bacterium
CCGCCCAACCGTCCAACCGCCCGCTACCCCAGCGCCTCCTCCACAATGCGCTTCTGCTCGGCACTATGCGCCGCCGGATACCCTTCCGCCGTACTCGCACGTTCCGGCCGTCCGACGTAGCGCAGCGTCGCTCCCGGCGGGAGGAGATTGCGCAGCCGAGCCTCGAGGAAATTCCACGCGCCCATGTTGCGCGGCTCTTCCTGGGCCCAGAGGACCTCACCGAGCGCGCCATAGCTCTGCAGCAGCGCGGTCAGCTCCTCCTCGGGGAAGCTGTAGAGCTGCTCCAGCCGGATGATGGCGGTGCGGGAGCGGTCCACCCCGGCGGCGCCGGCCAGCAGGTCGTAGTAAATCTTGCCGGAACAGAGCACGATGCGCCGGATCTCGTCGCGATGCGCCTGCGCCAGCGGGTCGTCCAGCACTGGCAGGAAGCTGCCGCCCGCCAGGTCCTCGAGCCGGCTGGTCGCGGCGGGAAGCCGGAGCAGGCTCTTCGGGGTCATGACCACGAGGGGCCGCTGCCGGGTCCGCTTGGCCTGGCGCCGCAGCAGGTGGAAGTACTGCGCCGGCGTGGTGGGGTTGGCGACGCGGATGTTCCCCTCCGCCGCGAGCTGCAGGAAGCGCTCGAGCCGCGCACTCGAATGCTCGGGGCCCTGGCCTTCGTAGCCATGCGGCAGCAGCAGCGTGAGCCGGGTCGTCTGGCCCCATTTGGAGAGGCCGGAGACGATGAACTGGTCGATGATGACCTGCGCCCCGTTCACGAAGTCGCCGAACTGTGCCTCCCACAGGACCAGGGTCTCCGGCGCGGCGACGCTGTAGCCGTACTCGAATCCCACCGACGCCAGCTCGGAGAGCGGGCTGTTATGCAGCTCCAGGCAGGCGAGCGCGCCCGGCAGATGCTTGATCGGGGTCCATGACTGCCCGCCTTCCGCGTCGTGCAGCACGAGGTGGCGCTGGCTGAAGGTGCCGCGTTCGCTGTCCTGGCCGGTGAGCCGCACCGGCACCCCCTCCACCAGCAGTGACGCCAGTGCCAGGGTCTCCGCGTGCGCCCAGTCGATGCCACCGTCCGGACCGATGGTCGTGCGCCGGCGCTCGAGCTGCTTGAGCAGCTTGGGGTGCACATGAAAGGTGTCGGGCCAGGTGAGCAGCTGGTCGTTGATCGCCCGCACCAGTTCGGCGGGTATGGCCGTCTCCGGATCGACCCCGCTCGAGCGATCCGGCGCGTTTCCCGGTTCCTGGACCGCGGCCCGGCCAGTCGTCGCCTTGAACGCCGTCTGGATATCCACCAGGCGCTGGTAGGCGGCGTCGTAGCGCTGTTCGCACTCCGCCGCGGGCAGCACCCCGCGCTTGGCGAGCAACTCCGCGTACTGCTGGCGCACTGTGGGCAGGGTGCGGATCCGTTCGTACATCTGCGGCTGGGTATAGGCCGGCTCGTCGCCTTCGTTGTGGCCGTGCCGCCGGTAGCCCACCAGGTCGATCAGCACATCCTCGTGGAACTTCTCCCGATAGAGCATCGCCAGCCGGACCGAGGCGAGGCAGCCCTCGGCGTCATCGGCGTTGACATGGATGATCGGAATGTCGAAGCCCTTGGCGAGATCGCTCGCATGGCGGGTCGAGCGGGAGTCGCCCATGTCGGTGGTGAAACCGATCTGGTTGTTGGTGATGATGTGCACCGTGCCACCGGTGCGATATCCCGCGAGCGCGCCGAGGTTCAGCGTTTCGGGGACCACACCTTGTCCGGCAAAGGCCGCATCGCCATGAATGATCACGGGAAGCGCCGCCGTCGGGTCGTGGTGCGCCTCGCGGCCCCGGCGGGTGGTCTGGTCGGCGCGGGCGCGTCCGTCCACGACGGCACCGACGAACTCCAGATGGCTCGGATTCGGCGCCAGCGAGACGGTGACGACCTTGCCGCTGCGGGTCTTGTAGGCGCCGTCCGCGCCGTGATGGTACTTCACGTCGCCAGTGCCGCCCTCTGGCGTCAGCAGGCCCTGTTCAACGTGCCGGCCGCCCTCGAACTCCGCGAAGATCGTCTCGTAGGGCCGCCCCACCGTATGGGCCAGCACGTTCAGCCGGCCACGGTGGGCCATGCCGAGCACGACCTTGCGTGCCCCCTGCTCGGAGGCGAGCTCGATCAGGAGATCAAGCATCGGCACCAGCATGTCGACGCCCTCGATCGAGAAGCGCTTCTGGCCGAGGTAGGCCTTGTGCAGGAACTTCTCCATCGCCTCGACATCGATCATCCGGCGCAGCAGCCACTCCTGGTCCTCCTGACTCAGCGGGGCGCGGTGATGGCCGGTCTCGATCATCTGTCGCAGCCAGACCCGTTCGGCGTGATTGGAGATGTGCTCCAGCTCGTACGCCATCGTCCCGCAGTAGGCTTCCTGCAGTTTCGGGAGCGCATCGGCCAGCGTGGCGCCCGGGGCGGAGATGCGGAGCACCGAGTTCGGCACCTTCTGCATCACCTCCGGCGTGAGGCCGAGGGGTAGCGGATCCAGCGCGGGATCGCCGATCGGCTGACTGCCGAGCGGGTCGAGCCGGGCGGCGAGGTGGCCATGCGTGCGGTGCGCCTTCACCAGCGCCATCGCGGCGGCGACGTGGTAGAGATCGGCCTGGCCTTCCACGATCGGCGCGTAGCTGCGGCTCGAGCGCGGCGTGCGGGCCGCGGCCTCGCCGTCGGGCAGCGGCACGCCGGGAAAGGTCACTCCGAGGCTCTCGAACACCCCTTCGAAGAAGCTTTCGCCGCCCTGCAGCAGTGTATCCATGGTGCGAAGGAACTCGCCTGACTCGGCCCCCTGGATGACCCGGTGATCGTAGGTACTGGTCACGGTCATGACCTTCGCGACGCCGAGTTCGCGGAGCCGGTCGTCGGAGAGGTCGCT
Organism: Gemmatimonadota bacterium; assembly: GCA_034440415.1. Lineage (GTDB taxonomy): Bacteria > Gemmatimonadota > Gemmatimonadetes > Gemmatimonadales > GWC2-71-9 > JADJOM01. The sequence continues at coordinate 2,874 of JAWXBX010000205.1, forward strand.
GAAGGTGGGGGGGTAGTCGATGGCGCCGACGGCGATGATGCTGCCCTGGCCGGGCATCAGGCGGGGCACGCTGGCGACGGTGCCGAGGCCGCCCGGATTGGTCAGCGTCATGTTGGCGCCGGCAAAGGCATCGGGCATCAGCTTGTTGCCGCGCGCCTTTTCGACCAGCGACTCGTACACCGTGTGGAATTCGGCGAAGCTCTTGCTGGCGGCGTCATGGATGACGGGAACGACCAGGCCGCGGCTGCCGTCCTTGCGTTCGACATCGACCGCGATGCCGAGGTTGACGCTCTCGCCCGTGATCCGGTAGGGCGCGCCGTTCACTTCGGCGAAAGCGCTGGTCATCGCGCTGTGGCGCGCGGCGGCGCGGGCGATCGCGTAGCCGATCAGATGGGTAAAGGACACCTTTTCCGTGCGGGTCGCGGCGCGGAGCGCGGTGTTCAGCTCGCGGCGGCGGGACTCGAGCGTGGTGACCGAAAGCTCGCGGAACGAGGTAGCGGTCGGCACCGACCGGCTCTCGTTCATATTGGCGACCAGTCGCGCGGCGGGGCCGATGATCGCGATGGCGTTCTTCGGCGGATCGGCGGCGCGGCGGTTGGGAAGTTCGGCGGTGGTCGTCGTGGGCGACGGCGTGGCGGTGGGCGCGGGGCGCTGGGCCGGCTCGGGCCGGACCTCGCTCAGGGCCTTTCCCTCCGTCAACCCCCGTGAGCCATTGCCCGTCGAGGGGTGGCCGTTGGACTCGGCCTCACTGCCGAGGCCGGCGCGGCCGCTCTCGAAGTAGCGGCGCCATTCGTCGGAGACGGAGGCGGGGTCGCGCAGGTACTCCTCATAGAGGATCTGGGCGAAGCCGGCGTTGGCGGTTTCGAAGATGTTCGGTTCCACGGGTCCACACTGCCTTTCCTGGAGCAATCCACTCGCCCGGCCCATTCGTAGCATCGGACAAGATAACCAGCGAATCGGGTCGGGACGTGGGGCCGGAGTGTGAGCCAGGTCCTAGGCTTGAACGTCCCCCGGCCGTACCATACAGGCTGTGCTTCCCGCCTATCATTTCTCGGCACTCTGACGGGTAACTGTAGAGTCCGGGCCAGTCCCCAAGGAGGTTGGTATGCAGATGATGTCACGCCGCGCAGGCCCGGTCATGCTTTTGGGCGCCCTTCTGGCGGCTTGTGGTGGCGGCAGCGACAGCAATCCGGCGACCACGATCGCCAGGACCAGCGGTAGCAGCGGCGACGCCCAGACCGCGACGGTGGCGACGGCGCTTCCCATCCAGCTCTCGGTGACGGTCACCGAAGATGGTGCGGCGAAGGCGGGGGCCACGGTCACCTGGAGCACCGTGGCGGGCAGTGGCACCGTCGCCCCGACCTCAGCTGTGACGAATGCGTCAGGGATCGCGACGACGACCTCCTGGACGCTCGGTACGCTTGCCGGGGCGCAGACGGCGCGGGCGACGCTGGCCGGCGCCGGTGGTTCGCCGGTCAGCTTCACCGCGACCGGTACCGCCGGGGCCGCCACCGCCTTTACCAAGAATGCGGGTGACGGGCAGAGCGCCAGTCCCAGCGCCGCCTTTGTCACTGCGCTGGCGGTCAAGCTGGCTGACGCGTTCGGGAACGGCGTCAGCGGGATCACGGTGAACTGGGCGGTGCAAAGCGGCTCGGCGACAGTGGCGGCCGCGTCGTCGGTCACCAACGCCTCAGGCGTCGCAACAATCGGGGCGACGGCGGGTGCCACCGCCGGTCCGGCAGTGGTACGGGCCACCAACGGCTCGGTGGCCGGCAATCTGGACTTTGCCTTGACGGTCGTCGCGTTGCCGTTGACCCGGGCGGTCACTGCCTCGGACTTCAGATTCACCAGCAGTGCCAACGCAACGTTCAACCAGGCAATCGATACGATTGGCGTCGGTGGAACGGTGACGTGGACTGCCACGTCTGCAACCATCCACTTTGTGGAATCCACGGGGAGTCCGTCCTTCACCAACGGCGGAAATATTTCGACCGGCGGTACGACTTCCTCCAATTTCACGTTCAATACCGCCGGTACCTATACATATGTTTGCGGAATTCACCCCAGCATGACCGGCCGGGTGGTGGTGAAGTAGAAGTTCGCTCGGAATCCTGTAGATTGCTCGCCGGGGCCCGCTCGTCTGAGCGGGCCCCGGCGCACTTCCCCTCATTTTCCGGATCAGCCATGACCTGGCGCGCTCGGGCGGCGGTAGTCGGCACACTCATGATCGCAGGCGGCATGGCTTGTGGCGGTTCGGATGCCAACGCGCCGTCCGCTCCGCCGCTGACCAGTACGGTGATCGTGGTCAACAGCGCCTTCCAGCCGCTGGTGGATACCGTAAAGGTCGGGGGGACGATCACCTGGGCCTGGTCGAACTCAGGCGGCGGTTCCCAGGATCACAACATCATCAGCAGCGGCGCTCCCTCCTTCCCCAACGACGGTAGCACCACCGCCGGCGGGATTTCGGGCACCGACTACTTCAGCAACCCGCACAGCTACCAGTACACCTTTGCCGCGACGGGGAGCTACGCCTTCTTCTGCTCCCTGCATGGGACTGCGGGAGTCGGCATGCACGGCACGATCGACGTCCTGCCGTAAGCCCAGCTTTCAGCAACGGGCAGCAAATGAACGGGCGGCCTCCAGCGAGACCGCCCGTTCCGTTGCTCGAGGAGTGGATGCCCGCCGCTATTCCGTCGCGGCACCCAGTCCCAGCCTGGCCCGCTCCGACGTCACCCACGTCACATAACGCTCTGCCGCCTCCCCGGCCCACGCCTCGTCCCGGCCCAGCTCCTCCGCCAGCAGCGCCGCGACGCGCGGCGCGGCGCTCACTCCCTGATCCCCTGTCTCGTAGTAGAGGTGCAGCCGGCGGACCAGCACGTCGTCCACCTGCACCGCTAGCTCCCTTCGAGCCACATGCACCACCTCGGCCTCGATCGCGGGATGATCGGGCGAGAGCGGCCGCATCAGCTCGCGTCGGTCCCGCACCAGGTTGAAGACCGCCGCGCACTCGGTGCCGTACAGCCGCACCAGGTGATCGACGGTGGGAATGGGCAGACCGACCTCGAGCCCAGGCTGACCCAGCGGCTCGAGGTCGTGGACTTCTCCCCCGGGCAGCGGCTCGGTGTCGGTCGCGGCATGCGGAGCCCGGGGGCGGCCATCGAGCGCATGCAGCGCCGCGGTCACCCGGTCCACGCACTGGGCGGCCATCGAGCGATAGGTGGTGAGCTTGCCACCCGCGATCGTGAGCATCCCCCCCGGCCCCGTGGAAATGACGTGCTCGCGCGAGATCTGCGATTCACCCATCGTCGCATCCGGGGCGATCAGCGGGCGCAGCCCGGCCCAGGTGGCGATCACATCCGCCTCGCCCAGGTGTGCGTTAGGGAAGGCGGCGTTGGCCGAACGCAGCAGGTAGACCACATCCTCGGCGGTGGCCCGGACGTCGTCCGGCGACTCGTCGGTGTCGGTGTCGGTGGTGCCGATATAGGAGAAGTCGCCCCAGGGCAGCACGAACATCACCCGGCCATCCAGCGGACTGGTGAGCGTGATGGCGGCGGCGTGGCCCAGCCGCTCGCGTCGGACCAGCACATGGGCGCCGCGGGTGCGCCGCAGCAGTGGGGTGGCGGCCGGATCCTCCATGCGGCGGAGCGCGTCTCCCCACGGCCCGGTCGCGTTGACCACGATGGTCGCCCGTACCGTGGCGGTAGCACCGGTGAGCCGGTCACGCAGGTGGGCGCCGCGCACCTGGCCGTCATCCCGCACCAATCCCTCGACGGCGGTGTACGTTCCAATCCGGGCGCCATGCTGAATGGCGGAGCGGGCGGTCGCGAGGGTGAGCCGGGCGTCGTCGCACTGGGCGTCGAAGTAGCGCACCCCGCCGACCAGGCCGCGTTCGCGGACCATCGGCTCCTGCTGGAGCAGCCCGCGCTTGCCCAGCAACCGGTGCCACCGCACATTCCGGAAGGCGGCAAGCAGGTCGTAGGCCCAGGCCCCGGCCCACAGCTTCCAGAGCGGCACCCGGTCGCCGTGATGCACCGGAAAGACGAACGGGAGCGGCCGGACGAGGTGCGGCGCAATCGCGAGCAGGATGCCGCGCTCGCGCAGCGCCTCGAAGATCAGGCCGAACTCCCCATGTTCGAGGTAGCGCAGACCACCGTGCACCAGGCGACTCGAGCGGGAACTGGTGCCGCCCGCGATATCATGCTGATCCACCAGGACCGTCCGGAGGCCGCGCATCGCGGCGTCGCGGGCGATCCCCGCCCCGGTTATTCCCCCGCCGATGACCAGCAGGTCGACGGGTTCCCGGGCGAGCTGGTCCACTGAGGAGCGATGCCAGATCTCACGCGTGGGGCTCCCCCGCCCGTCCTGTACCTGCCGCGGCCGAGTACGTGGCTGGTCTGGCATGACTACCTCTTCCGCCCGGGCCAGCGGGTGATCGACCTCGCCTGCGGCGAAGGCCGGCATGCCCTCAAGGCAGCGCAGTGGGGCGCCAACGTGGTCGGACTGGATGCGGACGCATCCAAGCTGGAGATCGGCCGGGAAGCAGCCAGCCGGCTTGGCGTCACCGTGGATTTTCGCTGCGTGGATCTCATCGATACCTGGCCGGAGCTCGGCACATACGATGTGGTGCTGCTGTTTAACTACCTGGATCGGCCGCGCATGCCCGAGGTGCGGAATCTCGTAGTCCCCGGCGGGCTGCTGATCATGGAGACCTATCTCGAATGGCAGCGCACCCAGGCCTGGGGTCCGACCAGCGATGACCACCTGCTGGAGCCGGGCGAGCTGGCCCAGCTGGTCGCCCCGCTGGAGCCGATTCATGGCCGCGAGGTCTTCGAGCCGGTCGAGAACAACAAGGTGCGCGCCGTCGCCAGCATCGTCGCGCAGCGGATGCATGCGTAACATGCGCAGGCTCGTTCGTCCGTCCACTCCCGCCGGAAGATAATGGCTAACTCCCGTCGTCCCGCGATCATCGCCGGTCTCCGCACCCCCTTTGCGCGGAGCGGCACCGTCTTTCGCGATGTCTCCGCCGTCCAGCTCGCCCGCCGGGCGACGCAGGAACTGCTGCTCCGCACCGCCCTTGACGGCCGCCTGGTTGATGAGGTCGCCTTCGGCCAGGTGGTCGCGTCGGCGCTGGCTCCGAATGTCGCCCGCGAAGTCAGCCTCCTGCCGCAGCTCCCGCGGACCATCCCCGCATTCTCCGTCAATCGCGCCTGCGCCTCGGCCGGTCAGGCAATCACCTACGCCGCCGACCAGATCACGCTGGGGCATGCCGACGTGATTCTCGCGGGCGGAGTCGAGTCGCTCTCCGACATCCCCATCCTGCACAGCAAGCGGATGAGCCAGATCCTGGTCGAGGCCAGCAAGGCGAAGAGCCTCGGCCAGCGCCTCGCCGCCTTCGGGAAGATCCGGCCGCGCGATCTCATCCCCGTGTCGCCGGCGATCGCCGAGCCGAGCACCGGGGAGAGCATGGGGCAGTCGGCGGAGAAGATGGCAAAGGAGAACGGCATCACCCGGGAGGCGCAGGATCGTCTCGCCCTGTTGAGTCACCAGCGCGCCGCCGCCGCGACGCAGAGCGGCCGGCTGGCGCAGGAGATCGCGCCGTGGTTCGGCGGCAGGAACATGGATGAGGTCGTCACCACCGACAACCTGATCCGGGGCGACACCTCCCTCGAAGCGCTGGCCAAGCTCAAGCCGGTCTTCGACCGGCGCTACGGCTCGGTGACGGCCGGCAACGCCTCCTCGCTCACCGACGGCGCCGCCGTCGTGCTGATGATGGAGGAACAGAAGGCGCGAGCGCTGGGATACCGGCCGCTCGCGGTGATCCGCAGCTACGCGGTGGCGGCGGTTGACCCCGGCTGGCAGCTGCTGATGGGACCGGCGTACGCGGTGCCCAAGGCGCTCGACCGCGCCGGTATCACCTGGAAGGAACTCGGCCTGGTCGAGATCCACGAGGCATTCGCTTCCCAGGTACTGTCGAATGCGGAGGCGTGGGGCTCCAAGGCATGGGCTGAAAAACTGGGCCGTCCGGCGCCGGTGGGCGAAGTCGACTGGAACCGCACCAATGTGTTCGGCGGGTCGATCGCGATCGGCCACCCCTTCGGCGCGACCGGCGCCCGCGTCGCAACGACGCTCGCCAACGAGATGGTCAAGCGCGACGTGCAGTTCGGGCTGATCTCCATCTGCGCCCAGGGCGGGATGGGCTTTGCGATGGTGCTGGAG
>JAWXBX010000206.1:0-7974 GCA_034440415.1 Gemmatimonadota bacterium
CGGTCATTGATGGTCGGCAGCGTCACGACGGCGAGCTCTGCGCCGGTGGCGCTCCGGAGCCGCGCCGCCAGATCATTGATCTCCTGCGCCGACGACGCATCCACCAGTCCGGCCACGTCGGTCAGATAGTCGGTGGGCCGGGCGGGAAAGAGCGACGTCACCGGCCCGCCGGCCTGGGCCGCCAGCAGTGCCGGGATGAGTTGTAGCAGCCCGAGGGCCCGGGTAGCTTTCCGCCACCCGAGCCCGAGCCGACCAACCGTGAATCGCTGGTCCCCGCTGCTGTTCCTCATGCTGGCTGCCTGCAGTCGGCGTGAGGTGAAGATCGAAGTCGTCATTCCTGGTCCCGACTCCGTTGATGCGCCAGTGGCGCGTCTGGGGCTGGTCGCCCTGCCCTATGATCGCGACAGCGTAATTGCCGCACTCGAAGCGACGCACCCACGGCCAGCGGCGATTACGCGCCAGCTCGATAGTCTGTTTCAGGCGTTCCGCGCACCCTTCGCGGTGTATGCGTCCGCCGCCTATCGGGTGCAGACCCTGGAGCAGTCGCTCGGTCGCCTGCGCCTCAGGCTCGACTCCCTGCCGCGCGCCTCCGCCACCTACGACTCCCTCTACCGCGACTTCACCCGGCTCACCGATTCCGTGGCGACGGCGCGTGACCGCCGGCGCGATGGACTCGAGGAGCTGGCGATTGCCCGCGCGAGCATGGGCTTCCGGATCGACAGCCTGCGCCAGCTGATGAGCGGCTGGGAAGATAGCACCTATCGCGGCTACGACAGCATTACCAAGGCGCTGAGCTCGGGTCTGGGCAATGCGCCGATCGCCGACAGCACCGGAGCTGATGGTCGCGTGACGATCCGGCTTCCGGTCGGCAGGTGGTGGATCTACGCCCGTTCGTGGGACGCGTGGGATCCGAACAGCGAGTGGTACTGGAATGTTCCCGCCACCGGTGACCGCCTGGTCCTCGATCGCAGCAATGGCCGCCGGCTCCCGCGGTACTGATCCCTCGTTGCTCCTGGAGTCACCCCCCGTGATCCGACCCCGCCTCAGCTGGACCGTGCGCACCGCGGTACTGGCACTGCTCGTCACCGTCGGCCTGATGGCGTTCCGGCGCGAGCGGGCCCCGTTGCCACACCCGGAGCAGGGCGATCCGCTGCTCACTCAGCGCACCAAGGGCTCGCCGACGGCTCCGCTCACGGTCTACGAGATGTCGGACTTCCAGTGTCCCTACTGCCGGCGACAGGCGCTGGAGACGCTCCCGATTCTGGAGCAGGAGTTCATCAGCACCGGCAAGGTGCGATGGATCTTCCTCAACTTTCCGCTCTCCTCGATTCATCCGAACGCCATCGCGGCAGCAGAACTCTCCCTTTGCGCCGCGCGGGTTGATCACTTCTGGACCATCCACGATCTCCTCTTCACCTACCAGGCGAAGTGGGCCCCGCTGAAGGATCCGGCGCCGTTCCTCCTCTCACTCGCCGATTCGGCCGGGATCCCGCGCAACGACATTCTCGGCTGCCTGCAGAATCATGAGATGCAGGAGCTGGCGAAGGCGGAGGCGGAAGGGGCGGCGAAATCCGGCGTGGCGAGCACACCCACGGTCTACATCGAGGGCGCCGGACTGATCACGGGAGCCCAGCCGGTGGCCGTCTACCGGCAGATCCTGGATTCGCTGTGGAAGGAGCGGACGAAGGTCGAGTAGGCAGGCGGTGGGCGGTGGGCGATTGGCGAACCCGCTGCGCCCGTCGCGGGTGGCAAACCGGTTCCTTCCCGCCTGCAGCCTACCGCCTACCGCCTACCGCCTACCCGCCACGTAGCGTGAGGAAAACATCGTACAAGGCATGGGTCCACGCCGCGATTCCAAACCCGCGCACCAGGAACAGCCCGCTCAGCAGCAGCCCCGCCACGGTCCGAAAGACGAAACTGCCCACCTCAAGCGTGTCGCCCAGCGGGCCGACATAATGAAATGCGCTGAAGATCAGGGCGCCGAGGATGGTCGCAAAGACGCCCGAGGCCCACGGCTTCCAGCCGAAGATCACCAGCGCCAGCTTGGCCAGCGCCGACACGATCACCACCCGGAACAGCAGCTCCTCGTAGAGTCCCGCCCCGAGCGACACCATGAGCTGGGTCGGAATATCGATCGCGGTTCCGCCCTGGATGATCAGGCCGCGCGGGCCGTGCAGCAGCAGCCCGGTGAGGGCACTCGTGACACCACCGAAGAGGAGCGCGTAGGCCACCGACTCACCGGCCATCCCAAGGAAATACCGGGTCTCGGGAGCGCCGCTCTTGCGCCAGTCACGGACGATGAGCATGAGGCCGGTACCGAGCAGCACGACGGCAAAAATGGAAAGACCATGCCGCCCGCCCAGGAGCGCGAACAGTGTCTTGAGGAGCACATCAGCCCCGTTGCGAATGCCGGAATCACCGGCCAGCAGCTGGGCCATCAGTTCGTAGAGCACGAGCAGCGGCAGCGCGAAGAGCAGGCTGTATCTGGGGGCGCGCGTCTGGCGCCAGTACCCCGAGTCGGTGGAGGCCATGCTTCAATCTATCCCTCTCGCGGATTCCTATCGGGGCGCCTCCGCCTTCGTCATCGTCCTGGAGGGGCGGGTCTGAGACCCGCCCCTCCTGCGCCTTCAATCAGCCAACAAACCCGCGCAGCAGAGCCAGGACGTAGCGTGGCTCTACTGCGCGGGTGGGTGCATCGGACTCGAGGCGATCCCCGGGTCGATGGCGCCAGCAACTATCGTGGCGCCCGCAGGATCAGCAACTCACCAGGCGACCGCTTGCCCTGTTCGAGCCACCGATGCAACTGTCACTAGACAATGGATCACCTCCTCTCAGCAGGGTGGAACTGCGGACCGACAATCCGAAGGTAAAAAATACCACGCCCCCGCGCAAGAGCATTCGCGCACCACGCATTCGCCAGAACACCTTGCCCGCCCGTCCGCGGACCGGGACATTCCCTCGATGACCAGACCGCCGTTGCTGTATCGAACGCTCACCTGGGGAGCGCGCGTACTCCTCCCGGCGGCCGCGCTCCTCTCCCCGAAGCTGCGGGCGGGCCTCAGCGGGCGGCGGGACGACGGTACACGGCTCGCCAGCTGGGGCCGTGTCACGCGGGATCCCGGCAAGCCGCTGCTGCACCTGCACGCCGCCTCCGCCGGTGAGCTGCGCCATGCCGAACCGGTGCTCGCCCGGCTGCGGGTCCGCCATCCCGACTGGCAAACCGCCGTGACCTGTTCCAGCCCCTCCGGATCCATCGTGGCCAGCGCGTTCGGCGCCGACCTCTCCACGTTCCTGCCGTGGGACCGCCCGGACGATGTCGCCACCTTTCTGCGGCACGTTCAACCACAGGTCACGCTGATCAGCAAACTCGATGTCTGGCCCGAGTTCATCCTCGCGGCCAAAGCCCGTGGCGTTCGCATCGGCCTGATCGGGGCGACGGTGCGGCCCGCCAGCGGTCGGCTGGGCCGGCTCGCGCGAGCGATGACACATGATGCCTATGCGTCGCTCGATGTCGTCACGGCCATCGATGCCAGCGACGCCGCGCGGCTTGAAATCCTTGGGGTGCGCCCCACCGCGCTTGCGGTGCTCGGCGACCCACGCGCCGATGCCGTCATCGAGCGGGTGCAGCAGCGAGGTCCCCCCCACCTCAGGCCAACCCTGGTCGAGGGCGGCCCGGCACTCATCGCTGGCTCTACCTGGCGCGACGATGAGTCCGTCCTGCTTGAGGCGTTCGCCCTCGTCAGGCGGGAACGAGCGGATGCGCGACTTGTGCTGGTCCCGCATGAACCCACGGCTGCCGTGACCGGAGGAATCGCGCGGCGGGCGGCGGCCTCCCGCCTGCCGACGCCCGTCGCCGTCGAGGCGGCGAGGGGGAACGATGCATTGTTGCTGGAGCATCGGGTGGGAATGCTCGCGCTACTCTATGGCCTGGGCGCGATCGGGTATGTCGGTGGCGGATTCGGGCGGGCCGGCCTGCACTCCGTGCTGGAGCCGGCGGCATGGAGTCTGCCCGTGATTACGGGGCCGCGCTGCGAGGGGCATCGGGATGCCCTGCGCCTGAGGGCCGTGGGGGGCCTGGTGTCAGTGCCGGCCGCCCGGAGCGCTGGAGCGCTGGCCGGCCAGTGGCTGCGCTGGCTGCAGGATGAAAGCGCCCGTCGGGCGGCAGGGCAGGCCGCGCGACGGGCGCTGGAGGAAGACGCAGGAGCGGCGGACAGAATCGCCGACCAGGTCGAGCCGCTGTTCGTACGATGATCAACTGCCCCGGTACGGCTTGCGACGTCGCGGCCGGTGCTACGGTCCGACTACGACACCTTCCACCGTCACCGCACGCGGGACGATCAGGCCAAGCGTCAATGCGGTGATCACGAGGTCGCTGAACTTGCTGCGGACCCTGATTCGCACATCGGCCACCGACTTTCCGCCGGCCAGCTGGCTGGCCAGCGTCTTCCGGAGCGACGGCTCCGACAGCTTCACGGCGCCCCAGAACCCGTACAGCGCGCGACTGGTCACGCTGAATTTCGTGCCCTCGGCCGGGGTGCTTGCGGAGGAGGCGAGCGTGGCGGGGACCCCAAGGGTTGTGGCGTCCAGCGTGAGCGAACACCCCGCCTGCAGCGAGGTGAGCAGGGTCAGCGTCACGACCAGCACCAGCCGGTACAGCCGCGAATGGGTTCCGACGGAGAGCGCGTTCACAGACCGGGCACTTTGATGGTGTAATTCACTCCGGCGCTGAAGACCGAGGGGTTCACTCCCTTGCCGGCCCACACGCGGTCGTACGCCACACCAAAGCCAATCCCGCCGAGCAGGCTGAAGTCAACCCCGCCACTGATGCCGAAGTGGGTGTCCGTGTTGCTGCTGACGACAGTCGATGTACGGGAGATATCGAGGCGCGGCGCGATCCACGGCTTGATGGCCAGCGCAGGATTGGGAATCTTGAGCGCAATGCCAAGCCCCACCGGGAGGTGGAGGCTCTTCACTCCGCTCAGTTTGGCATACTCCGCCCCGCCCTGCAGCGTCACCGAGAGCGGGATGAGCGGCCCGCCGAACACCTTGAGTGCGGCGTAGCCACCAATCGCGGTTGCTGATTTGCCGCCCTTGGGCTTCCAGCTGGAGATGACGGCGCTCACTCCGATCGGCCCCATGCCGACCGCTCCACGTGCGCCAAAAGCGGTCCCCTTGCCGTAATCGGCATCGGGAAAGCCGACTTCCGCCCCGAGCGAGAGCCCGGTGGAGCTACCGGCGTTACGGACCGGCAGACCGGTGACCGCCACGACCTGGGCTTCGGCGCGCAGAGCAAGCCCGAGCAGGGCGACAGTCAGCATCGGAACAGTACGGGACAAGCGGATCATAGGTCCTCCGGTCAGCGGGTCAGGAGAAGGCGGCGCAAGCTACCGTCAGGCACTTGGGCAAGTCAATGCGAATGCGGTGGTTCAACAGGAGACGACCCCCTCTGGCCACAGCCAGAGAGGGTCGCCGTGCCTGCAGGATGCGGCCAACGGGCTTGGCGTCGCTCAGCGATGCCAGGCGAGGCCGATGGCGACGCCTTCGATGTCACCCACGGAACCGCTCACCCGGAGATGAAACACCGGGCTCAGCCCGACATCCACACCGAGCCCGAGGCCGAACTGCACGTCGTTGCCCACCACGTTATCACTGCCGAGCACCGGTGCGAGCACCGGATGGACGTACGGGGTGAAGCTGATCTTGGAGCCTTCCAGGATGATCTCGCGGCCGAGTGAGACGCCCACCGGGATGATGAATCCCACGTCGCCACTGCGGAACAGCGCGCCGACACCGCCGGTCAGCGCGGCGTCGAGCGGGAAGTCCTGCGTATGCCGGGCCAGCGCGGCCCGGCCATCGAGACCGACACCGAAGAGGCCATCGCCATTTCCCGAGGCGTCCGCGAACCCGACGGTGAGACCGATGTCGTACTTCTTCCGGTTGATGCGATATTCGCCTTGGACCGCGATGCTGACGCCTTCGCCCGGATCCGAGATGTACCCGGCGAGCTCGGAGTGCTTGAACCCGGCATAGGGAGTCTTGTAGACGGGCGTGCCGATGACTTGGGCTGTCGCGGACACCGAGACGACGGTGGCCAGGAGACCGGTGAGCAGGAGACTACGACGCACGAGCAAGTCCTTTCACTTTTTCCGCCACGATGCGGACGGTATTGTTGACGGCCTGGAGGAACCCACCATCCACATGGAACTGGTGTGCGTTCTCTCCCGCGCGCACGGTAAGGATACCTGATCCGAGCAAAGTCATGAAGGGCGCATGATGCGGCAGAATGCCCACCTGGCCATCGTAGGCCGGCGCATTCACTGCGTCGGCCTCGCCATCAAAGATGGCGGCTTCTGGCGAGATGACCGTGACCCGCATCACGCGCTGGCCATCTTCTTGGCCTTCTCCACGGCCTCGTCGATGCCACCGACCATGTAAAATGCCTGCTCCGGCAGGTCGTCGAACTCGCCCGACAACACCCGCTCGAAGCTCGAGATGGTGTCCTCCAGCTTGACGTACTTGCCGGGGAAGCCGGTAAACTGCTCGGCCACAAAGAACGGCTGCGACAGGAACCGCTGGATCCGGCGGGCCCGCGCGACGACGAGCTTGTCGTCCTCGCTCAATTCATCCATGCCGAGAATCGCGATGATGTCCTGCAGGCTCTTGTACTTCTGCAGCGTGCGCTGGACGCCGATCGCGACGTCATAGTGCCGCTGGCCGACGTACTGTGGATCCAGGATGCGGCTGGAGCTGTCCAGCGGATCGACGGCGGGATAGATGCCGAGCTCCGAAATGGCGCGGGAGAGCGTGACGGTCGCGTCCAGGTGGGCGAACGCCGTCGCCGGCGCCGGGTCGGTCAGGTCGTCGGCCGGCACGTAGATGGCCTGCACCGAGGTGATCGAGCCCTTGGTGGTCGAGGTGATGCGCTCCTGCAGGTCGCCCATCTCGGTCGCCAGCGTCGGCTGGTACCCCACCGCGCTCGGCATGCGGCCGAGCAGGGCGGAGACTTCCGAACCGGCCTGGGTGAAGCGGAAAATGTTGTCCACGAACATCAGGACGTCCTGGCCCTCGACGTCGCGGAAATACTCAGCGATGGTCAAACCCGACAGGCCGACCCGGAGCCGGGCCCCCGGCGGTTCATTCATCTGGCCGTAGACCAGGGCGACGTTCGGCAGGATGTTCGCTTCCTGGAATTCCAGATACAGGTCGTTGCCCTCGCGGGTGCGTTCGCCCACACCGCAGAACACCGACTTGCCGCCGTGCCCCTTGGCGACGTTGTTGATCAGCTCCTGAATGACGACCGTCTTGCCGACGCCGGCGCCACCGAACAGGCCGATCTTGCCGCCCTTCACGAACGGGGCGATCAAGTCGATCACCTTGATGCCGGTCTCGAAAATCTCGGTCTTGGGCTCGAGGTCGGTGAACTTCGGCGTCTCGCGGTGGATCTCCCAACGCTCATTCGTCGCGGGGATCGGGGCGCCGCCATCCACCGGTTCGCCGAGCACGTTGAGGATCCGGCCCAGCGCCGCCGCGCCGACCGGGACCGAGATCGCTGCACCGGTGTCGGTGACCGTCATGCCCCGGACGACGCCGTCGGTGCTCGACATCGCCACCGCGCGGACCATGTTCTGGCCTATGTGCTGCTGCACCTCGACCGTGAGATGGATCGGGATGGCGCCCGTGGTATCATGCAGCGTCAGCGCGTTGTAAATCTCCGGCAGGTGCTCGGGCTCGAACTCGACGTCGAGCACCGGACCGATGATCTGGACGACCTTGCCGATGTTGTGGGTTGCGGTAGCGGTTGCCATGCTGGGTTCCGTTGTGTGGTCAAGTTTCATTGTTGGGCGGTTGGGCGGGTAGGCGGTTGGTACCACATCGCCGAGTCCAGCCTCGCGCTCGCCCCGCCTGCCGTCTCCTGCCCTGCCGTCGTATCTGCCAACCGCCAAACCAGCTAACCGCCCAATCCCCACCCTACCC
>JAWXBX010000207.1:0-4063 GCA_034440415.1 Gemmatimonadota bacterium
CCCCTATACCGCTCCGCTAGCCCCGACGCCAGCCCGGGCCCGGGTGGAGACCCGCTGGCCCCGCATGGCCCTTCCCCCCGCCGGGCGCCCGATTAATTTCGACCCGCCAGCACGGCACCCAGCGCGCAACAATCCAGACCGAGGGCCTCCCCCAGTGACGACCCCTGCAGTGACCGGTGCGATCGAACCGGTGAACGCGATCTACAACCGCGACGTCTTTTCGCGGGCGGTGATGCGGCAACGGCTCCCCAAGGATGTGTTCAAAAAGCTGATCCGGACGATCGACCTCGGTGAACCGCTGGACCACTCCGTGGCCAATGTCGTCGCCAGCGCCATGAAGGACTGGGCCATCGAGAACGGGGCCAGCCACTTCACCCACTGGTTCCAGCCGCTCACCGGGCTCACCGCCGAGAAGCACGACAGCCTGATTTCCCCGGACGGGCAGGGCGGGGTGCTGTTCGACTTCTCCGGCTCGGATCTGGTGCAGGGCGAACCGGATGCCTCCAGCTTTCCCTCCGGCGGCCTGCGCGCCACCTTCGAGGCCCGCGGCTACACCGCCTGGGACGCAACCAGCCCTGCCTTCCTCATGCGGAGCGACAACGCCGTCACGCTGGTAATTCCAACGGCGTTCGTCTCCTGGACCGGTGAGGCGCTCGACACCAAGATCCCGCTGCTCCGCTCCGTTGAAGCGCTCTCCAAGCAGGCGCTCCGCATTCTCAAGCTGTTCGGCACCGACCGCGGCGTGACCCGGATCATCACTACCGTCGGACCCGAGCAGGAATACTTCCTGGTCGACCGCGAGCTCTTCTTCCAGCGTCCCGACCTCGTCACCTGCGACCGTACCCTGTTCGGCGCCAAGCCGCCCAAGGGTCAGCAGCTCGAGGACCAGTACTTCGGTGTCATCCCGCAGCGAGTCCTGGCCTGTATGGCGGACGCGGAGCGGGAGCTGTACCGCCTCGGGGTTCCGGTCAAGACCCGGCACAACGAAGTGGCACCGGGCCAGTACGAGATCGCGCCGCTGTTCGAGATGAGCCAGCTGGCCAGCGATCACCAGATGTTGACCATGGAGACCCTCAAGCGGGCGGCGCAGCGGCATGGACTGATGTGCATCCTGCACGAGAAGCCCTTCGCCGGCGTGAACGGTTCCGGCAAGCACAACAACTGGTCGATGGCGACGGACCAGGGTCACAACCTGCTGGATCCGCAGGACGACACCCACGCCAACATGCAGTTCCTGGTCTTCCTCTGCGCCGTGATCCGCGCAGTGGACCTGCATGCGGACCTGCTGCGGGCCTCGATCGCCTCGGCGGGCAACGATCACCGGCTCGGCGCCAACGAGGCTCCCCCGGCGATCATCTCGATCTTCCTCGGCGACATGCTGCAGGACATTCTGGACCAGGTGGAACGGGGCCAGCTCAAGCGGACCCTCAAGGGCGGGGTGATCGATCTGGGCGCCCGCACGCTGCCGATGCTGCCGCGCCATTCCGGTGACCGCAACCGGACCAGCCCGTTCGCCTTTACCGGCAACAAGTTCGAATTCCGCGCGGTCGGGTCGGCGCAGACCATCGCCTGGCCCAACACCGTGCTCAACACGATCGTCGCGGAATCGCTCGATGTCATGGCGACGGAGCTCGAGAAGGCGGTCGGCGCCAACCCGACCCCCGCCAGGGTCCAGGCCGCCGCGATGGCGCTGCTCAAGAAGATCGTGAAGCAGCACAAGCGGGTGCTCTTCGGTGGCGACGGGTACTCCGCCGAGTGGCACACCGAGGCGGAGAAGCGCGGCCTGCCGCACCTGCGCAACTCGGTCGATGCGCTCGCGGTGCTGAAATCGAAGACAAATGTCGATCTGTTCCGGAAGTACGCCGTGCTGACCAGGCCGGAACTCGAATCCCGTGTGGCGATCGCCTACGAGAAGTACGTCAAGCAGCTTGAGATCGAGGCCGAGACGATGGTCTCGATCGCCCGCACCATGATCCTGCCAGCGGCGCTCAAGTCCCAGGCGGTCGTGGCGCAGGCGGTCAGCAGCACCGAAGCGGCCGGGGTCAAGTGCAATGACACCCTCGCCGCCCTCGGCGAATTCGTGAACCTCGTCTCCCGCTTCCGTGAGTCGCTGGCCGCGCTGGAAAAGGTGATCAGTCACACCGAGAGCGATCCGGTCAAGCACGCG
Source organism: Gemmatimonadota bacterium (assembly GCA_034440415.1). GTDB lineage: Bacteria > Gemmatimonadota > Gemmatimonadetes > Gemmatimonadales > GWC2-71-9 > JADJOM01. The sequence goes on from JAWXBX010000207.1 coordinate 2,168, forward strand.
ACGTGGATCCGGGACAAGGTCCGTCCCGCCATGAACACCCTGCGCACCTACGCCGACCAGCTCGAGGCGACGGTAGGCGCGGATCTCTGGCCGATGCCGACGTACCGGCAGCTGTTGTTCCTCAAGTAGACAATGGCCGTTAGCCATTAGCCGTCCACCTCTGTTGTCATTCCGAGGACCGCAGGGACGAGGAATCTCTTGAGGCTGAAGCCAGGGCCAGACATCGGCTCCGACCTGAAGGGATTCCTCGCTGCGCTCGGAATGACAGTTGCTCCCTGGAGTCTACTCCCTACTCCCTCCCCCCAAACACCCCCGGCACGGACGCCGCGGTCAATACCAGCTCCTTTGCCGCGTTCACGTAGGGAAGCAGCTCGGCCAGCGCGCCCTTGGTGAGCTTGAGCTTGCCGGTCATGATCGCGAGCAGCGGCGGAACTGCCCCAGTGAGGACCTGCTGCCAGGCGGCCGTGGTCCCGGCCAGGACGTACCGCGCGGCGGCCTCATCGTTCGGACTCGCGGCGCGGGCAGCCCGGCAGTCGCCGTGCCACAGGTCGAGGAAGACCAGCCGTTCGCCGTCGGCCGGCACGGCGGGCAGCATGCGCAGCAGAATCGCGCCTTCCCATGTCGCCGCGGCGGAGCGGTAGGCGGAGTTCAGGTTGAGGGCCTCGCCGCAGCTGCGGGCCCAGGCATCGGAAAAGACGGGAACGGTCATGGGTCAGCTCTCAGGCCATTGCTGGGTGACACAGTGGAAGGAGCCGAGGCCCCAGACCAGGTCGCGGGAATCCACCAGCACGACCCGCCGGGACGGGAAGCAGCGCTGCAGAACGTCGCGCGCCACGGCATCGGTCGGCGGATGGTAGGCGGGCAGGAGGACCAGTTCGTTGGCGATATAGAAATTGGCGTAGCTGGCGGGAAGCCGCTGCTCCCCGACGTAGCTGGCGGGCGGCATCGGGAGCGTGACGATGCGGAAGGGCGCGCCGTCCTGGTCGCGCATCATGGCGAGGCGCCGCAGGTTCTCCTTGAGCGGCGCGTAGTTGGGGTCGGCAGGATCGTCCTCGACGACCGTCACGACCGTCTCCGCATCGGTGAACCGGGTGAGGTCGTCGATATGCCCGTCGGTGTCGTCGCCTTCGATGCCATCGCCCAGCCAGAGGATGTGTCGCACACCGAGGTAGTCCCGCAGCGCCTGCTCGATCTGCGCCCGGGTCAGCGAGGGATTGCGATTGGCGTGGAGCAGACAGCTCTCGGTGGTGAGCAGCGTCCCGCGCCCGTTCACGTCGAGACTGCCGCCTTCCATGATCACACCGGGGTGAAACACCGGAATCCCGTACTCCGCGCCGATTCGGCTCGGGATGACGTCGTCGGCGTCGAACGGCGGATACTTCCCGCCCCAGGCGTTGTAGCCCCAGTCGATGATCGCCTCTTCGGTTCGTCCGCCAACGGTGCGCTGCACGAAGCACGGTCCATGATCGCGGCACCAGGCATCGTTGGTGGGATTGTGATGCAGGAAGACGCGACCCGAAGTCGCCCAGGCACGGCCGAGGTCGATGGAGGGGATGCCCGCGATCGCGAGCAGCGCCGAAACGCCCGCGGCCATCTCCGGGCCGGTGACGTTGATGTGCACCTCCTCCACCGCGCTCAGCTGCCTGACAATCTCTACAAAGACACCCGGCACCGGCGCGAACCGCTCCGGCCACGACGATTCGCGGTGGGGCCAGCTCAGCCAGGTGCCGCGATGCGGCGCCCACTCGGCGGGCATGGAGTAACCGAGGGAAGCTGGTGTGGGTTGGGGCATGGTGAGACGGAGCGTAGGCTGAGAAAGGGAAACACAACTCGGGAGCAATCACTGGGACAACGGACTTCAGGTGTTGTTACACTTCTCCCTATTCCCCGGTGTTC
>JAWXBX010000208.1:0-3910 GCA_034440415.1 Gemmatimonadota bacterium
ACGCAAAGATTGGTGCGCTGGCGCTGGAGAATGATTGTTTAGAACACGCGCTCGGCACGGCCGGCCTGCTGAGCGCCACGCGATGATCGACCGGACCCATGCTCTGCCGCTCACGCGGCAGGCGGCGGCGCTGGGGATCAGCCGGGGCGCGGTCTACGACGCGCCGCGTCCGGCCTCGGTCCTCGATCTCGCCCTGATGCGGCAGATGGGGATCGCGGCGATCGCCCCGCAGCCGGGCACCAGCCGCCGGCACCGCGCCCACCCGGTGTTTCCGTACCTGCTGCGCCACCGCACGATCACCCAGCCGAACGAGGTCTGGGCAATGGACATCACCTATATCCCGATGGCGCACGGGTTCGTGTACCTCGCCGCGGTGCTGGACTGGGCGAGCCGCCGGGTGCTCAGCTGGCGGGTCTCGATCACGCTCGACAGCGCCTTCTGCGTCGCGGCCGTGGAGGAGGCGATCGCCCGCTACGGCTGCCCCACGATCGTCAATACCGACCAGGGTGCGCAGTTTACGAGTAGCGCCTTCACCGGCCTGCTCCTCGATCACGGTATCCGCATCAGCATGGATGGGCGCGGCTGCTGGCGCGACACCATCGTCGGCGAGCGGCTCTGGCGCTCGCTCACGTACGAAGAGGTCTACCTGCACGGGTACGACTCCGTGGCGGCCGCAACGGCGGGGATCGGGCGCTACTGTACGCTGTACAACACCCGGCGTCCTCACTCGAGCTTGGCCGACCGCACGCCCGACGAGGCCTACTTCCACCCGCTGCCGCTCGCCGAGGCCGCATGACCCCGCTCGCCGATCCACTGATCGCGCCCGGTTTCACTGGACAGAAAAGCGGAGCCACTTCTCCAGGTACTTGGTACTGATAGTCAGGGTACCGGCTACAAGCTCGGCGCACAGGCTGATCTCTCTTTGCTAGTGGTCGGATTGACCTACGGTCAGGTTGAGACCTCGATGGCTTGGGGCGCGCTCGATGGTCCGAACTTCCGTTCCCCGGGAACCGACCGGCTCTCTATCGGCGTGGAAACGCCAGAGCTCTCACCGATTCCTCTTAGGCCACAACTGACAGCGGAGCTTGACTTCGACCGCGGTGCGACCGAGGACTTATGGATGCGGGGCAGCATCGCGCTGTCGCTCGTGCGGGGAAACGTTGAGGCACTCGTCGGGGGAGCCCTATCAACCTATCAGCGCTCTCGAAGCTACGCGGAAGTCGGCGTTCTGGTCGGCTTCGACCGTCTAAGTCTGGGCTTTGGCCTCAGATTCGGAGCCGACCCGGTTCCGGGCGACTCATACTCCTTCGGCGGGGAAGTCCACGCGAAGTAGCCCCAAGCCACTGTTCGATCTCCTACTTTCCTACAACGCCCTTGCGACGAACGCATCCGGTAAACGGTTGGCTTCGACGCGGGCACTTTCGCGGAGAACATGACGGCGGGGTGCGGCTTCATCGCCCAGGTCGCGTCCTCGGCGCTGCGCTGTTCTTTGGTGCAGCGATGGCGCTCCAGTTCCTGTTTCAGTCGTTTCTGCTCGGCGTGCCGTATCAGGTTTTCTTGCTGCTGCCATACCTGCTCACGCTGCTGGTGCTCGCCGGGGTGGTGGGGAAGGTGAAGGCACCGGCGGACCTGGGGCGGTAGCTCGCACCAGAGGAAGAAGCGCGCGCTGCTATTCGGCCGGTGGTGTCGCGCCGAGCGCCATCTCCGCCCGTGTCTTCGCAATCAGGTCCCGCACCCGGTCCCGCAGTGCGGGCACGTCGGCGATCGTGAGGCCGTTCGTTTCGATCGGTTCGAGTACCCGTACCTCCGCCCGCGCCGGATTCACCCGCCAGTCGTGCTTGCGGAGCGCCGTACTGGTTCCGCACACCACCAGCGGCAGAATCGGGACTCCCGCGTCGATGGCCAAACGGAACGCCCCGTCCTTGAACGGCAGCAACTGGCCATCTACCGAGCGGGTTCCCTCCGGGAAGAACATGACCGACACTCGTTGAGCCAGAATGGTGCGACACCGCCGCATCGCTTCGACCGCACTCCGCCGGTCTCCCCGCAGTACCGGAATGTCACCGGCGAGCCACATGTCCCACCCCATGATCGGAATCTTCATCAGCTCCACCTTGGAAAACCACTTCATTTCCCACGGCAGGTGACTGATCAGGAGGATGTCGACGAAAGACTCGTGGTTGGCGACCACCACGTAGGGGCGTCGCGGGTCTGTCGGCGGCGTGCCACTGACCCGGAAGTCCCACAGTGGATTGAGCGCGGTCATCACGACCGCGATCTTGCGGAAGAAGAGCCCGATCCAATAGCGCCCTGGATCAAAGGGCGCCGTCACCAGGCGGAGAATTACCATCAGGGGGAACCAGAGCAGCAGACATGCCCCGAGGACGCTCCAGATCCAGATGGAAACCAGTGAAATCCAGAAACGTGACATGGCGGAGGGAGGGAACGCAGTGCTCATTCGTGCACGTGCTCTTCGGGGACCTGATCATCCCACAGCGCAAAGACATTGCCGTCCGGGTCCGCAATCATCGCCATGACCCCGAAGGACTGCCGGGTCGGCTCCGTCAGAAAGCGCACGCCACGCTGGTGCAGATGTTCGCAATAGCTCAGGATGCCGTCGATCTGGAAGGTGATCCCGGTATGCCGGCCGACGAGCGCCTTCGCATCTGGATGCACCGCGGGGTGGATGCCCAGGTTCATCGCTCCGCCGACAAATTCGGCGCCGAAGGAGCCCTCTCGAATCAGCGGTAGCTCCAGATCATCCCGGTAGAAGCGCTTTGCGCGATCGATATCCGTCACGAAGATGGCGATCGAATGCAGTGTCGGTGGCATGGCGGGAAGTTAGAGTGGGCCGGGGGAAGGGAGAAGGGAGATTAGGCGATTGGGCGATTGGGCGATTGGAGTCAGTCGATATTTCCGGAGAGGCTCCGCCACGCCGCCTTCCAGTTGCGACGCATGCGCTCGAGTCCTGGGCGCGACAACGGTGTGTCGCCGAACCGTCGCTCGAATTCCGCCTCATCCATGCTCTCGAAGAATGCCGCACCTGCGTCGTCGAAGGTCTCGCGCGGCCGGAACTCCGCAATGGTGCTCGGTGAGGCAAAACGCTCATTCCAGGGACAGACCTCGTTGCAGATATCGCAGCCGAATGCCCAGCCACCCAGATTATCCCCGACCTCTGGCGGGATCGGTCCCTTCTGCTCGATGGTCACATACGAGATGCACCGTGTTGCATCGAGCAGGCGTGGCTCGACAAACGCTCCCGTCGGACAGGCGTCGAGGCAGCGGGTGCAGCTGCCGCAGTGATCGGTCTCGAACGGCTGATCGATGGGCAGTTCGAGATCGGTCAGGACCGACCCGATGAAGAACCACGACCCGACGCCGGGACGGATCAACATCGTGTTCTTGCCGATCCAGCCGAGGCCCGCTCGCTGGGCGAGCTCACGCTCCGCAATCGGTCCGGTGTCCACATAGGGGCGAGCTGTCGCTGCGCCGTTCTTCCGAAGGAACTCAGCCAGTTGCTCGAGCCGCCGGAAGGTCACCCGATGGTAGTCCTCCCCCTGGGCATACCGGGCGATTGTTGGTAGTTTGGCGGCTTGCTGATCGGAGGGCTCGTCCGAGTCGCTGTGACGACCAGCCGAGCCTCCTTGGGTGGCATTCCCGTAGTAGTAGTTATCTAGAACAACTACCGCTCTCCTTGCGGTTTGGTCGGCGAGCTGGGGGTTTTTCCGCTTTTTCGCCTGCCGGTGCAGGTAACGCATGTTTCCGGCGAATCCTCCGGCAAGCCAGCGGGTCAGCTCCTCGGCATGGGGCAGCGGCTCCAGCGTGGTGATGCCGCACGCCAGAAAGCCGAGGCGGGACGCCTCGGCCTTGATGCGCGCGGCCAGAGTCGGCATCGATGTCAGCCCGGGAG
>JAWXBX010000209.1:0-3364 GCA_034440415.1 Gemmatimonadota bacterium
CTCGCCTCGCGCGAGGCGAGGAAGCCGATCAGCGCGGCGACTTCGTTCGGCGTTCCCGGCCGGCGCGCTGGGGTATTGGTTCCGGCAAGGAGTTCGAGGTCGGTCGAGGACGCCGTGGCGATCCACCCCGGCGCCACCGCATTCACCGTCACGCCTTTGCGCGCCGTCTCGAGGGCGAGCGCCCGGGTGAGGCCGACCATCGCCGCCTTGGCGGCGGCGTAAGGGGCAGAGCGCGGATTGGCCACCAGCGGTCCGGTCACCGAGGAGACGTTGATGATCCGCCCGAAGCCCTCCTCCAGCATGTCCGGCAGCAGCGCGCGGGTCAGCCCGATCGCGGTGAAGAGGTTCCGTTCCATGGTCAGTTCCCAGTCGCGGTCGGTGAGTGAGCCGAACTCACCGGTGATCTCCGGACCGCCCACCTGCGTCATGCCGGCATTGTTGACCAGGATGTCGACCGGACCCAGGGCCGCCTGCACCGCCTCGACCAGCCGGCGCTGATCCGCGGTGTCGGTGAGATCGGCGACGTGACCGCTCACCCGGCCGCCGAGGGCGGTCAGTTCGCCAGTCCGCTCGACGATGCGCGCCGTCGTGGACGTGATGGCGACCCAGGCGCCGGCCCGGGAGAGCAGCTTGGCGGTGGCGAAGCCGATCCCCGCCTGGCTGCCGGCGCCGGTGACGAGCGCGACGAGTCCCTCGAGTGAAAACATGATGTCCTGCCTCCCTGGTCAGCGGGCCAACCGGTACAGCGGAATCTGCCTCACGGCGGGAAGGTCGGTACCTCGGTGCGGTCGTCGAGACGACGAAGATTGTCCGGAGTGCGGCGCGAACAGGTTCCGCGATCCACAGCGGCCTGGCGGTCGCCTCACATCTGCTGCGCAGGCTGGTCGTGCCGCTAGGTGCGCACCAGGGCGGATGCGACATTCGCCACGCGGAAATCGCGCCTGACCCGATGACCTTCGGCCCGCAGATGCGGAGCCTGGCGAGCCTGGCCCGGTGGAAACTTGGGGGAGAGGCGCCCCCGATCGTCCACCACACGCCAATAGGGAGTCAGCGGCCATCTGCCCTCAGCGATGCTCTCTTCTGTTGCCCCCGCGAGGATGCTCAAAAAGATGCCGGTCGTCATCGGGCAGGTCAACTCCGCACCAGCCGCCTGAGCGAGCCGAGTCCGCAGCTGGACCGGTGTGATCAGGCGCCCCTCGGCACGCGACGCAAAGCCCGAGCGACAAGGAGCGGTGTGGGGATCAGCATGCGTCCACGGGTGTCGGCGATGACCACTGGCACCTGCTCCGGATGGAGTTTGAGCTTCCAGGGAGTGCGGGAATGCATCACCATGGCGACCTCGCGGGGAAAGCGGCGGTCCAGCAGGTGTCCAGCAGACTGTACCACCTTCGCACTTACACGTGGTCAATTAGGTCGGGGCAGCCTGAAACACCGGCGCCCGCGGCGAATGCCGGCCCTCGGAACCGAAGCTATCCCGGATTCGGGAGGCCGCCAGTCGGGCCGCTGTCGCTGCCGTCGTCCAGGGGCCGTGGCAGCAGGTACAGTCCGAGGCCGCTGGCAGAGTCGCCGGCAATTGCGATGAGATCGATCCTGCCCCCACAAGTACCGCCGCCGCTCCTCTGCGGACTAGAAGGGGACACTCACTCCCATGCGGATGGCGCGCCACGGCCTCGAGGAGCCCTGATCGCTCGGGGCCAATGTCAGGCGCGCCGGGGGCTCGGCCCTGTTCCAGTGCTCGCCACCGATAACTGCTCCGGCGATCGTGCCCACCAGAGCCCCGGCGGGCACCGTGAAGAAATAGACCAACACGCAGAGTTCACCACCAGAGCACTCGGCGGCCGCACCGACCACGGCTCCGAGGGCGGCACCGCCCAGAAAGCCGACGGCGACGCACGTGCCCCGGTGACCCGGGCTGCAGAGGCCCGGGCCGCCGCTGACGTCAATTCTGGTGCGCGGCGTCATCGGGAGGCTGTCCAACGAACCGTTCTTGCGGCGGACCACGATCGCGGCGCTGTCAATGGCCGTGAGGGTGCCGACGACCCTCTCATCTTGCGTGGTTACACGAACGCGAGTGCCCGGCGCGAGGGTCGGCGGTTCCTGCGCCACCAAGCTGCTGAACGGGAGCACCAGTGCCACGGCGAGACAGTTGTACCATTTCATACTAGCCTCCCATCGATGGGCGGAATGTCGCCTGTTTCCATTTGAAGCTCGTCGTGCGGGTGCCGGCGAACGAACGTGCGTGAGCTGCGGGCCGAGGTCTGCCCTCCCGGCACGAGGTCAAGAGCGCCCCTGCCGGGTCCGCTGGATGGAACTCGTCCGATAGCCCGCATCACTCCGACATCGCGTTGGCGTATTCACTGAGCGCGATGGCACCGACGACAATGATTCCGACCACCACAATCATCACCGTCATTCCCGTTGAGGACCTGCTGACAGCCAGTGTGCGAACATCTGCGAGCGGCACACTGACGCTGGTGGACCGAGCATCCCTGACGTTTCCGCGGCTGACCGTGCCGATCAGGCTGTCGCCGCGAATGGTCGGGGAGTTGAGGACGATGGTCGACCCGTCGGTCCGGCTCACCTGCACTTGCGTCGGTCTCTCTTGTTCAATGAACTGTGCTGGTGTTGGCCCGCCAACCTGCCATGATGTGCAGGCGGGCAGATACAGGAGCATGAGGACGCATGCGAGTCGTGACTGACGGGTCCTGAGAGTGCTCATGGCGGAGGTCATGGTAACCTCGGATTGATGGGGCAAGCGAACGGGGCGGTCATTGTGGCCCTCCATCGCGGCGGAAGACGCGCTCCAATCCTGATTCACGGGCGTGACCTAGGCGTGACCCAGGCGTGACTTAGTTGGTGGCCGCCGGCGATGCGGGCGTGGGGCGGTTGGCGTCGCCACCAGGCCGTCGAACGGGAGCACCAGCGTCACGGCGAAGACGCGGAGCCATTTGCTCTGTACCTCCCATTGAGGGGCGACAGGACGGGCGGTGTGGACGAGAGCACCATGCGGGTACTGCAAAACGACCGCGTGTGATGTTCTCGCGGCAATGAGGCTCCGACATGGCGATCAAGGCGTAAAGACTGCGATGGCGCCCAGGGTATCCGTCCCGATCAGAATCTGCGCATAAACTCCATACGCGGTACCGGCCTGCAGAGCCTCAGCCTGGTGTTCCTCAAACACTCCGCCAGGAACGATGCCATAGGTGACTGGCTTGGGGATCTGGCGGCGGGACGTGCGTATTTCCCAGGTGGGTATTCCCGTACTAGCCGAAAAGACCGCAAGAGTGACCGCCGGGCAGTTTGCAGCCCATGAGATGGTTGGCGTGGTGCCGGTGCCGATGGTCATTGGCCCGACGGCTGAGGC
>JAWXBX010000210.1:0-17697 GCA_034440415.1 Gemmatimonadota bacterium
CACGACCTGCCCGCCAACCGCACCGGCCGCCGCACCACCACCCACGCGCGCCGCACCGCCGGCCGTCACGCCCTGCCCTTCAAGCACATGCTGGACATTCTTGGTGCGGGCAGAGCCGGCGAGCGGATACGACTGTCCGCCGATGGTCACTTCCTGCGCATCGAGCAGGATGCTGCCATCCGCCGAACTCTTGTTCTGCGCCGGCTTCAGCATCGACACCTTGAAGGTGACGACCGAGCCCGCCGGAATGACGACGGCGCCGGCGGCGTTCTTCACATCCGCACCGACGGTGGCGTGGAACCGCTCGCCCACTTCGTTGTGCCGCGAGTGGAGGCTGTCATTGGCCGAGGCCTCGATGGCGAGACCCGAGGCGAGGGTCATCGTCTTCGGCGCAGGAACCGGCGCCGGTGCCGGAGTAGCCGGCTTCGGCTTGGGCTTCGGCGCCGGGGTGGTCGGCGCGGGCGCCGGCGCTGCGGTGCCCTGATCGTTCAGGGCGGTGGTGGATTCGGCGGGGGCCAGCCGCAGATCGCGCTGCAGGCTGTCGGCCGCCTGGGCCTGCTGCTCGCCCTTGCCGCCGCAGGCCAGCAGGGCGAACAGGGTCACGCCGGCTATGGTCTTCCTCATCATGGTCTAGCTCCTCGATTCAAGACTTGCCGTGGCTCTCTCGCCCCGGCCACATTGCACTGCAATGACTCATCTGCGACGGTTGCTGCCCTACGCCCGGCCCTACTGGCGCATCTTCGCCGCCGGGTTCGCCTGCGTTCTTATTTCCAACTACTTCACCACCCTCGGGCCACAATTCCTGCAGCAGGGTATCGATGCGCTCGGAGCAACTGCCGATCCCGCCGCGCTCCAGAGGGCGATCGGGCTCCTGCTCACCGTCGCGGTGCTGGGCGGCACCAGCCGGTTCTTCATGCGGCAGCTGCTGAACAGCGTGAGCCGCCGGGTGGAGACCGATCTGCGCGACCGGATCTTTGTCCACCTGCAGCGACTCTCCGCCCAATTCTACGATCGCTTCACCACCGGCGATCTCATGGCCCGAGCCACCAACGATCTCCTCGCGGTGCGCATGGTCGCCGGTCCCGGAGTGATGTACCTCTCGGATACACTGGTGCGCACGGCGATGGTGCTGCCCTTCATGCTGCACCTGAGCCCGCAGCTGACCGGACTGGCCCTCACCCCGCTGGTCGGGCTGCCGGTCGGCATGGTGGCCTTCGGCCGGGCCATCCACGGCCGTACCCTGCGGATCCAGGCCGCCTATGCCGACCTGAGCACGGCGGTCCACGAGAACGTCTCCGGCGCCCGGATCGTGCGCGCCTACCGGCAGGAGGCGGCGGAGATTTCGCGGTTCGGGACGATAAACGCGGAGTACGTCTCCCGCAATCTGTCTCTCGCTCGGGTGTCAGGCGCCTTTCACCCGCTGCTTGCCCTCCTCGGCGGACTCGGGGCCGTGGCGGTGATCTATGTGGGGGGACAGCTGGTGATCCAGGGCACACTGAGCGCCGGACAGTTCGTCGCCTTCGGCGTCTACCTGGTCACGCTGGTCTGGCCGATGATCGCGCTGGGCTGGGTGGTGAATCTGGTGCAGCGAGGCGAGGCCTCGATGGGTCGCATCAATGCCCTGTTCGACGCCGAACCGGCCATCGCCAGCCCCGCCGCACCGACGCCTCTGCCGCGGGCGCGTGGGGCACGGGCGGTGACATTCGAACGGGTCTGGTTCCGCTACCCCAACGCGCCCGAGCGGGGCTGGGTGCTGCAGGACGTCTCCTTCACCCTGCCGGCCGGCCAGGCCCTGGGGATCGTCGGGCCGACGGGAGCGGGGAAGTCGACCATCGCCGAGCTCCTGCTGCGCGGCTACGACCCGGACCAGGGCCGAGTCCTGCTCGACGGCGTCGATCTCCGGGCGCTGTCACTGGAGGAGCTGCACGGCGCGATCGGCTTCGTGCCGCAGGAGACCTTCCTGTTCAGCGATACACTGCGCAACAACATCCTCCTCGGCGCCCCCGACGATGGCCGGCTCGATCGGGTCAGCGAGACCGCCCAGCTCACTGCGGCACTCGGCGACTTGCCCGACGGCTTCGACACCATGCTGGGCGAGCGCGGGATCAACCTGTCCGGCGGGCAGAAGCAGCGCGCGGCGATCGCCCGCGCGCTGGCGCAGGATCCGCCGGTGTTCGTGCTGGATGACTCCCTCTCGGCCGTCGATGCCGAGACCGAAGTGCGGATCCTCTCCGGCCTCCGCAGTGCCCTCGCCACCCGCACCCGGATCATCATCTCGCACCGGCTCTCCGCCGTGCGCGAGGCCGACATGCTGCTGGTGATCGACGGCGGGCGCATCGTGGAGGAGGGCACCCATGCCATCCTGATGGGGCGGCGGGGACGGTACTGGGAACTGCTGCGGCGGCAGGAGATGGAGGAGGAACTGGAGAAGACGGCGGGTGAGGGGAGTGGACCGGAAGGCGGTTAGGCGGCGACCGAAGCGCCATGGGAGCGGCCAAGCCGCGACCCGGCGCGAGGGAGTGCCGCGACCCGGCGGGAGGGAGTGGCGGTTAGGCGATTAGAGCCAGGAGAATGCTTGGTGGTGGCGGAGCTCCAGCTCCGCCTATGGATTGATCGGGCTCCACGCCCTCCCCGGTTACAGCCCCCACGCCCAGGGTATGACCAGGACCGTCGTGATCACTGTCGTGATCGTCAGGGGCAGGCCTACCCGGATGTAGTCGGTGAAGTGATACCCGCCAGGGCCATAGACCATGGTGTTGGTCTGGTAGCCGATCGGCGTGAGGAACGAATTGGATGCCGCCACGGCGACCGCGATCGCGAAGGCACGCGGATCGGAATGGAGTTGTTGGGCGCTGGCGAAAGCAATCGGAAAGAGCAGCGCCGCCGCGGCGTTGTTGGTGATGATCTCGGTCGTCACCACCGTCGCCAGCACGATGCCCAGCAAGGCGCCGTGAACGCCACTCCCGCTCGTCATCCCGATCATCAGGCCAGCCGCGCGCGCCGCCAGCCCTGAGCGCTCCATGGCGGTACCCAGCGCGAAGGACGCGGCGATCACGATGATCGTATCCAGCTCGATCGCGTTGCGTGCCTCGGTCGCCGTCAACACCCCGAACGCCACGAGCGCCACCGCCCCGATCAGGGCAGCCTGCAGGATGGGCAGGAAGCCCGCCCCGGCGACCACGACGACCAGCAGGCCGATCACCCCGACCAGCCAGGCCTTCTTGCTGGCGGCGGGCGGGCTGCCCTCCATCGCCGCCACCATCAGGAAATCGTTGCGGTCCCGCCAACGATCCCGGAAACCCGGATCTGCCAGCAGGAGCAGGGTATCACCGAGCTTGAGCGTCACCTCGCCGAGCTTGGCCTCGATGGGCTGGCCGGAGCGGTGGATGGCGACGACCGCCGCCTGATAGCGGCTGCGGAACTCGACCTGCTTGAGGCTCAGCCCCACCAGTGGGGAATTGGCCCCGACGATCGCCTGGAAGAAGCAGTGCCGGGCCGTGTCGAAGTGGTTCATGTGCCGCACTTCCGCGGACACCAGCCCGCGCCGCGTCTGCAGGTCGACGACCAGGTCGGCTCGGCCCACGAAACTGAGCCGGTCCTCACCGCGCAGGACCTGATTCGGCGCCACCGGCGCGATGACCTCGCCCGCGCGGTCGATCTCCGCGAGAAACACCCCCGCCAGATTGCGCAGGCCCCCGATCTCGACCTCGACACCGTCGAGCGGGCCGCCGTCGACCACCTTCATGGCGACGGTGAACTCGCGCACCCCCTCCTCCAGCTGCTGCCGGGCCGGACGCCGATCCGGCTGCAGCCACGGCACCGTCACGATGAGGGTGATGAGCCCGATGATCGCGACCGGCAGCCCGACGCGGGTGATCTCGAACATCCCCAGCGGCGCGGCCCCCGTCTGCTGCAGCATCCCGGAAACCACCAGGTTGGTTGAGGTGCCGATGGTCGTAATGACGCCGCCAAGGACAACGGCGAACGAAAGCGGCATCAGGTAGCGCGACGCGGACACCCGGACCCGGTCGGACCAGCGCAGGACCTGCGGGATCATCATCGCCACGATCGGCGTGTTGTTCAGGAAGGCCGAGGCCGCAGCCGAGGGCACCAGCAGCCGGGCCAGTGCCCATCGGCCGCCGGTGCCCTTGCCAAGCAGCCGCTCCAGCACCGGCTGGAGCAGGCCGGTCTTTTCCGCGCCTCGCGCCAGGATATACAGGGCCGCGACGGTCATCGGCGCCGGGTTGCCGAAGCCGGCGAAGGTCTCGCCTGGCGTGATGACGCCGGCGAGCAGGAGCAGGATAGCCGCCCCGAGCATCGTGTTGGCGGGAGCCAGCAGGTCCTTCGCCAGGCAGATCAGCGTCAGGAGCGTGACGCCGAGGGTGAACCAGGCTTGCCAGGTCATGGGGAGGGTCCGTTGGTGAGGTGTCAGCCGTCAGCCATTGGCCATTGGCCATTGGCCATTGGCCATTGGCAAACTTATCGCTCGTTCGTCCGGGGAGAAGCGCTTTGCGAACTCAGGAATACGCCGCAGTCTGGCGCGAGTGCCTCGCTGACGGCTGACGGCTGACGGCTAACGGCCAACGGCCAGTTACAGCCGCTCCAGCAAGCCGTCCGGTGTGAACCCCTGCAGCCAGCTCGCCAGCAGAGTGAACTGTCCGGTGAGGAGCAGGATCCCGACCACGACGAGCAGGGCGCCGCTGAGCTTCATGACCCAGGGCAGGTAGCGCCGGAAGCGCTGGAACCAGGCAACAAAGCGATCGACCGCCCAGGCCGCGATCAGGAAAGGCACCGCGAGTCCGGCGGAATAGGCACCGAGCAACGCCATCCCCCGGCCCAGCGTATCGGAGGCGGAGGCGAGGGTGAAGATCCCGCCGAGAATCGGGCCGATGCATGGTGTCCACCCGGCGGCAAAGGCCATGCCGACCACCACCGACCCGAGGTAGCCGATCGGCTTCTGCTCCAGATGCAGGCGCTTCTCCTGCTGCAGCCGGCCCCACTTGATCACGCCCAGGCAGATGAGTCCGAAGATGATGATGAGCACACCACCGGCCCGCTCGAGCCACACCCTGTGGTACTTGAGCGACCGTCCCAGCACCGTAGCGGAGGCGCCAAGCACCAGAAAGATGAGGGTGAAGCCAAGCACGAAGAGCAGCGCGTGGATGAAGGCGGTGCGCCGGCGGCTGCCCATCTCGTCCAGCGACAGCCCGGTCAGGAACCCGATGTAGGAGGGCACCAGCGGGAGGACGCAGGGCGACAGAAAGCTGAGCAGGCCCGCCAGGAAGGCGACCGCGATTCCGAGCGTCGTCGGATCGGTCATTCAGTGGGGTCCAGAGGCGCAGGACGCGGGGCGGGCACATCGACCGATGACCTAACCAAGCACCCTCCGCTGGCAATCACGGCAGACGCCGTAGATCTCGACCCGATGGCGTTCGGGCTGGAAGCCATGCTCATCCGCGATCATGGGCAGCATCCGCTCGAGCCGGTCGTGGGTGAACTCCTCCACCTTTTCACACCGCAGGCAGATGAGGTGCTCGTGGTGCCTCTGGGGTGAGATCGGTTCATAGCGGCGGTAGCCCTGGCTGAAATCGTGGGCCCGCACCAGTCCGCTCCTGACCAGCAGGTCCAGGGTCCGGTAGATAGTCGCGAGCCCGACCGGGGCGCCCTCCTGCGCCAGTCTCCGCCGCAACTGCTCCACCGAGAGGTGTTCCTCGGAGGAGAGCAAGGCGATCGCGACCCGGTCGCGCTGACGGGTGACCGGCTGTCGATGGTCCCGCAGGTAGCGGTGGAAGTGCTCCAGGAGGGCCGCGCCCTCACCCTGCGCGAGGCGCGCCATCGGCCACCGGGAACCAGTCCTCGACCGGCACCGGACGCGGGTCCTCGTCCTCGAGCCGTTTCCGAACCCCGGCCAGCAGCTCGCCCAGCGTCTCCACCAGTCCGCTCCCGACTTCTTCCAGCGAGGCCTCGAACTTCCCCCGCTCCTTGCCCTTGAGCAGGTGCATGAAGCGCGCCGTGTAGATCCGGCGCCGCTCCTGCTGTTCGCCGTCCACCCGCGACAGCATGGCGGTCCCCAGCTCGCGGCCCTCGCGCTTGATGGTGCGGAACTGCCACACGCCATCGATCTCGGCCACCGGGATCTCACCAGCGACGTAGTCGGCCAGCCGGCCCCACCCGGACCCGGGTGTGTTGAGGATCATCCGTGTGTTTCCTTTTCGACGTAGACGCGGAGGACCGTCATGAAGTCCTGAGCATTGGTCACCACACCGTAGGCCTGGTGGGTGCCCCGGTCCTTGAGCTTGTTCACCACGAACTCGGTCTGGTCTACGCAGATCGTCATGAGCGGCGTGGGGACTCCGCCCAGGTGCGTATGATAGGCCGGCAGCATGTTGCCCACCGCGATGGCGTGCAGCGCGGAGGCGATGAGAATGGCGCCGGTCGCGCGCACCGTGTGTTCCCGCATGGCATCCTGCGCCGCCTGCGCGTCGCTGAGGACACCGGGGAGCGGGCCGTCATCACGGATCGAGCCGGCCAGGACATAGGGCACCCCGGTCGTCACCAGCGCGTGCATGATGCCATTGGTGATGAGCCCCTGGTGGACCGCAGCGTCGATGGACCCGGCGGCGCGCACCTGGTTGATCGCCCGCATGTGCAGCCCGTGGCCCCCATCCGTCGGCCGGCCGATACTGCTCATGCCGAGCGTGGTGCCGAAAATCGCGGCCTCGATGTCGTGGACCGCGACGGCATTCCCGGCCAGCATCGCCTGCACGTAGCCCTGCCGGATGAACCATTCGAAATCGCCGCGGGCGCGGGAGTGGACCAGAGCCGGTCCGGCGACCCAGATGAGGTATCCACCGCGCCGCTTCTCCTCCACCAGCCGGGCCGCAAGCTCCTCGTAGTTCACCGGCCGTTCGCGACTCACCTCGGTCGACATGAAGCGGAACTCATTGGCGCTGTGCGCGCCGCCCAGGAAGCCGGCGGTGTGCACGTAGATGCCCTCGGACCCATCCTCCGCGAGGCCGATGGCGACCTCATCACCGCGGCGCAGGCGGCGCGGCTCCATCACCACAAGCGATGCTGCCCGTCGCAGGATGGCCGCATCCATCCGCGGCCGGGCCGGAAGGACCCAGCCCGAGCCAACCCGGACATAGGTGGGGAGGTTCGAGGTCGAGAAGAATCCCTCGGGCAACACCCCGTCGGCGGTGACAGCCGCAAAGCGCGCGGGCGGGGCCGTGGCCAGGGGTGGTGCCGTAAAGTCAGGTGCGAGATAGTTTTGCGGGGGCATAGACCAAGTCAATCTAAACCCGCATGGGGGCGAGACAAGCTGGGGGCATTTGGCCCAGCAAGATGGTGGATATGACCCACTGGCATCACGAGGAAGCCACGTCGGCGCCCCGTCCAGCTCAAAATCTCCCCAATAGGTGTGAATTCGCGTTTCCCGCGGGCGGCACGCCCCCTGCCTGCCTCACCGCCAGAGTGGGGCAGATCACCCACTTGCCCACCCCTTCTCCCGGAATGCAGATGCGTCTGATTGCTTCGTTCGCGTTGCTGCTTGCCACCGCCTCGCCAGTTGCCGCCCGGCGGCCCATCGCGCCCGACACCACTCGGCGGGACTCCGCGAACGTCACCCTTCCCGAAATCACGGTCACGGTGACCCGTACCGCCGAGCCCGTCTTCCGCATCCCGGCCGCGATTGACGTGGTCGATCGGCGCGAGCTGAACGGCGCCCAGTCGACCCTCGGGCTGGATGAATCGCTCAACAACCTGCCGGGGGTGTATGTCGCCAACCGGTACAACTACTCGCTGGACCAGCGCCTCGCAATCCGCGGGGCGGGCAGCCGGGCCAATTTCGGCGTGCGCGGTGTGAAGGTTGTTCTCGATGGCGTGCCGCAGACCCTGCCCGACGGCCAGAGTCAGCTCACCAATGTCGATTTCGGCAACCTGCAGCGCATCGAAGTGCTGCGTGGCGCCAGCTCGTCGCTCTATGGCAATGCCTCGGGTGGCGTGCTGAACCTGACCTCCGAGCCGGCCGCTGCGGGGACCTTCTCCCAGTCGCTCCGTGCCGAGGGCGGGTCCTTCGGCCTGTTCCGGATCCAGGGACGCTCCAGCGCACGCCGGGGTGCGGCCAGCGGGACGCTCTCGCTCTCGCATACCAGTATCGAGGGCTTCCGCCAGCTCAGCAAGACCCGGTTCACCCAGCTCAACCTCGGCGGCGATGTGGTCCTCGGGTCGGCCACGAGCCTCGGCCTGCGCTTTGGCTACACCGACGCGCCGCAGGCACAGAACCCCGGCGCACTGAACGCCAATGAAGTCCGGGCCAATCCGGACTCCGCGGCGGGCAACAATATCCTGCGCAAGGCCGACAAGGTTGTCTCGCAGGGCCAGCTCTCGCTTGCCCTCACGCATCACACGGGGCGCGGCGGTGTCACTGCCACGGCATTCGGCATCATCCGGAACCTGCGGGCACCGCAGGCCATTCCCCCCTCGACCGGAACCCAGGGCCCCGCCGTCGGCACCATCAGCACGATTGATCGCGCCGTGGGGGGCCTTCGGTTCAGCACCGAGCAGCACGTCGGCGGCGCCGAACGGGCCCCGCGCATCACCGTCGGGGTCGACCTGCAGCGGATGCAGGATGACCGCGCACTCTACCGCGCCGTGGCGGCGGTGCAGGACACCTCGCTGCTCGACCAGCGCGAAACCGTTACCGAGGTCGGGCCCTTTGCCCAGCTGCGGTGGAGCCCGAGCAGCGACATCGAGATCGTCACCGGGGCCCGCTACGACGCGGTGAAGTTCTCGGTCGACGACCATCACCTGACCGACGGCACCGACAACAGCGGCAGCCGGACAATGTCCGCGTTCTCCGCCAATGCCGGCATTTCCTACCTGCGCGACCGGCGGCTGAGTCCGTACGTCAACCTCTCGACCGCCTTCGAAACGCCGACGACGACGGAGCTGGCCAACCAGCCCAACTCGACCGGTGGCTTCAACTCGCAGCTGGACCCGCAGCGCACGGTGAACTACGAGGTCGGAGCGCGCGGCGTTCTTGGCCCGGTGACCTACAGCGTCGCCGGATTCGTCGGCCGGGTCCGCAACGCGATCGTGCAATACCGGGAAGTCAGTGGCCGGGGCTATTTCGCCAATGCCGGCCGCCTCAAGAACGACGGCATCGAACTGGGACTGAGTGCCCGGCTGGCAGACCAGCTCCGGCTGTTCACCGCCTACACTTACTCCAACTTCCGGTACGGGCAGTATCGGATCGTCAATGGCGCCACGACCGACACGCTCGATGGCAAGCAGCTGCCCGGGATCCCCAAGGCGTTCATCCGCGTCGGGCTCCGCGCCGGCCCGGCGCGCGGCGTCACCCTCGATGTCGATCACACGATGTCCGCCGCCGTTTTTGCCGACGACAAGAACACGTTGTACGTGAACGGCTGGGGCAAGGGCAGCGCCACAACCCTGAACGGCATCGGCCTGGGTGTCACCAACCTGAGGCTGAGCTGGGAGGGGAGAAGCGGCGGCGCCTGGCTCCGGCCGTTCCTGGGCGTCAACAACCTCTGGGATCGGACCTACATCAGCTCACTGACGGTCAATGGCACCTTCGGCCGCGTGTTCGAAACGGCACCGGGCCGGAACTACTACCTTGGCGGCGAGATCGGCTGGGCCGCGCGGTAACCTTGCACAGACGGAGGTGGCGCAGACCGTTCGTCTGCGCCACTTCCGCCCCGCCCCGGCAGGCTGCCCTTTGGGCTCATGCCCGATGCCGCCACTGCCACCTCCTCGGATACCCACTACCGCGAGCTGTTCGAGCAGGTGGGGGCCGTCCAGCTCCTGCTGGACCCCGAGGACGGTACGATCGTGGACGCCAACCCGGCGGCGGCGGTCTTCTACGGGTATGCGCGCGAGTCGCTCCGCGGCCTGCCAATTACCCGGATCAACATGCTGCCCCCCGAGGAAATCACCCAGGTCCTCCAGCTCGGCGTCTCGGTGGGCGGCCATTTTCGCGGCTTTCCCCACCGGCTCGCCTCCGGCGACATTCGACTGGTGGAGATTTACGCCGGCCCGGTGCATCTCGACGGGCGGCTGCTGCTGCACGAGATCATTCACGACGTCACCGAGCAGATCCATAACGAGCGGGCCCGTGCCGATGCCGCCGAGAGCGCTCGGCGGCTCGGCCTCGTGGCGGTGGGTGTCGCGCATGAGGTCCGCAATCCGCTCTTCGGCATCTCCTCCACGCTGGACGCCTTCCGGGCCCGATTCGGGGAACGGGCCGAGTTCGCGCCCTATCTCCGGGTGCTGACCGATCAGGTCACCCGGCTGAGCCAGCTGATGCGCGACCTGCTGGAATACGGCAAGCCGCCGCTGGCAGAGCTGCACCCTGGCGATCCGACCCAATGCGTGAGCCAGGCGCTGTTTCATGTGCAGCCGCGTTCAGCGGAACGCGGAGTGCCGGTCGAGTACCGCGTCGAGTCGCCCTGCCCCGCGGTTGCCCACGACGCCTCGCGACTGCTGCAGCTGCTGCAGAACCTGCTGGAGAATGCCATCCAGCATTCCCCGGCCGGTGGCCGGGTGGTCCTCTCGAGCGGATCGGTCCGGATCGATGACGCGCGCTGGGCGGAATTCCGGGTCGAGGATAGTGGCCCGGGCTTCCGGCCGGAGGACCTGCCACGCATCTTCGAACCGTTCTTCACGCGGCGGCCCGGCGGTACCGGGCTCGGGCTCGCCATCGTGCAACGGATCGTCGAGGAACACCGTGGCCGCATCGACGCAGCCAATCCGGCCGGCGGCGGCGCTGTCCTGCGGGTCCGCCTCCCCGCCCTCTCCGACTGAGTCCCGCCCTCATGTCCCGCCATCGTGTGCTGATCGTCGATGATGATCCGGCCGTCCGGTTCGGCCTGAAGGATTTCCTCGAGACCCGCGGCTACCGGGTGGATGAGGCGGACAGTGCGAAGGGGGCGGAGCAGGCCTTTCGGGAGAACCGGCCCGATGTCGTCCTGAGCGACTACCGGCTACCGGACGGTGATGCGCTGACCCTGCTGCCCCGGCTGCGCGCCATCTCGGAGGAGGTACCGGTCATCGTCCTGACCGGGCATGGCTCGGTGGAGCTCGCGGTGCAGGCCATGAAAGAAGGCGCGGAGCACTTCCTCACCAAGCCGGTGACGCTGCCAGCGCTGGAGGTCGTGATCGCGCGGAGTCTGGCCAACCAGCGCAATCGCCGGCAGCAGCTCGCACGACAGGAACGGCAGGGGCGGCAGCAGTTCGATCCCTTCGCCGGCACTAGTCGCCCGATCCGCGAACTGGCCGAGCAGGCGCGCCGGGTGGCGGCAGCGGAACGGCCAGTCTATCTCCAGGGCGAGACGGGGTCCGGCAAGGGAGTGATCGCCGCCTGGCTCCATGCCAACGGCCCGCGGGCAGACGAGGCGTTTGTCGACCTCAATTGTGCCGGGCTCCCGCGGGAGCTGCTGGAGTCCGAGCTGTTCGGGCACGAGCGGGGTTCCTTCACCGGCGCGGTACAGAGCAAGATCGGCTTGCTGGACCTGGCGCACCGCGGCACGCTGTTCCTCGACGAGATTGGCGACTTGGAACCGCAGCTCCAGCCCAAGCTGCTGAAGGTGCTGGAGGACCACCGGTTCCGCCGGGTGGGCGATGTCCGGGACCGTCAGGTCGACCTGCGGCTGATCGCCGCGACGAACCAGGATCTGGCCCAACGAGTCGCGACAGGGCATTTTCGCGGCGACCTGTACTTCCGGATCACGACGTTGCCGCTGGTGGTCCCGCCGCTGCGGGACCGGGTCGAGGATCTGCCGCTCCTGGCCCGCCAGCTGCTCGACCGGCTGACGGCGGAACTGGGCCGGCCGGCGATCACGCTGAGCAGCGGAGCGCTCGAGGCACTCGCGGCGTACCGGTGGCCGGGCAACATTCGCGAACTGCGCAATGTGCTGGAACGCGCTGCCCTGCTGACCGACCGCTCGGCGCTCACCCGGGACGACCTCCGGTTCGACCTGCCGGGTGCGCCCGCGCCGACGAGGGTCCGGCCCCCGGAAGGGGATGTCACGCTCAAGACGATGGAACGGCAGCAGATCGAGATGGTGCTGCGGGAGGAGAAGGGCAAGGTTGAACTCGCGGCGCGCCGGCTGGGCATTCCGCGCAGCTCGCTGTACCAGAAGCTCAAGCAATTTCAGATCGCCGTCCCCAAGGACTAGATTCCCGCGGCACCCACGGATCGTTAGAGGCATTCCATGACCGACCATGACGCGGTATCCCATGCCCCGCGGGGGCAGGACTCGGCCGACACGAACGGCGGCCCCGGCAACATCGACCAGATCCGGGACATCATCTTCGGCGCGCAGATGCGGGACTACGACCGCCGCTTCGTGCAGCTCGAGGAACGGCTGCTGAAGGACTCGGCCGACCTGCGCGAGGAGCTGGGCCGGCGCCACTCCGCGCTCGAGGCGTACATCCGCCGCGAGTTCGAGGCGCTGGGCGAACGGCTGGCCACCGAGCAGCGCAGCCGGACCGGCCAGATCGAGGAGGTCACCGGCAATCTCGACCAGCTCGGCCGGCACGTCGACCGCCGCTTCGGGGAAGCGGGCGAGGAGAGCAATCGGGCCCAGCGCGAGCTGCGGGGCGACCTGGTGCGCCAGGCGACCGAACATGACGAGCAGCTCCACCGTCGAACGAGCGAGCTCGGTGCCGCCCTCAAGCGCGAGGCCGACGAGCTGCATGCCCGCAAGGCCGATCGCGCGATGCTCGGCGCCCTCTTCGCCGAGCTCGCGGCGCGGCTGGCGGAGGAGTTCAAGCGGCCGAATGACGCCTGACGTGAGCGCACCGCCGCGGCGCGATCCGCCGCGCACCGAGCCACCCCGACCCGAGCCGCCCGTCGCGGACCCGGTCGCGCGGCTGCGGGCGATCCTGTTCGGCAAGGATCGGGAGACGCTGCGCCGGCTGGAACGGAAGATGGACGACCCCGAGGCCCTTCGGCCGATGGTGGAACGCGCCCTCACCTCGTCGGTCCGGCGCGATCCGCGGCCCCTCGCCCAAGCGCTCTTTCCCGTCATGGGCCCGGCCATCCGCCGCGCGATCAGCCAGGCGCTTGCGGGCATGCTCGAGTCGGTCAACGAGATGCTGGAACACACGCTGTCGGCCCAGGGCCTGGTCTGGCGGTGGGAAGCGCTCCGCAGCGGCAAATCGTTCGCCGAAGTCGTCATGCGACACACCCTGCTCTACCAGGTGGAGCAGGTCTTTCTGGTGCACCGCGACGCCGGCCTGCTGCTGCAGCACGTCACCGCACCGTCGGTCGCGGGGCCCGCGCCGGACATGGTGGCGGGCATGCTCACCGCCATCAACGATTTTGCCCGCGACTCCTTCCGCATCGGGCAGCACGACAGCCTGGAGACGATACAACTCGGCGAATTCACCCTCGCCATCGAGCAGGGGCCGCGGGCCGTGCTCGCGACGGTGATCCGCGGCCATGCGCCGACCGCGTTCCGGGTGGAACTGACCTCCGCCATCGAGCAGATCGAGGCCGATCAGGCCGACGAGCTGACCGGCTTCAAGGGCGACGCCTCCCAGTTTGACCGCAGCCGCCCGCGGATGGAGGCACTCCTGCAGGCGGAGGCCCGCAGCCCGGCGCGGGAGAAGCGCCAGCCGTGGCGCTCCTGGCTCGTGCTCGGGGCGGCGGCCACGATGCTGCTGGCCTTCGGCATTCCGGCGGTGATACGTGAGCGACACTGGCAGACGGCGCTGACGGCACTGCGTGGTGAGCCGGGTGTGGTCGTGACCTACGTGGGCCGGGCAAAGGGGCAGTATCGCATCGAGGGGCTGCGCGATCCGCTCGCCCGGGATCCGGCCGGATTGTTCCACGCCGCAGGAATCGACACCACCCTGATCAGCGCACGCTGGGCACCCTACGTCGCATTGCAGCCGGACTTCATCATTCGGCGGGCAACCCGCGCGCTCGCCGCCCCGGCCGGGGTCACGCTCACCCTCGCGGGGGATACCCTGGTCGCGACCGGGACCGCACCGGGGGGCTGGTTTCGTCAGGCGGCAGCACTCGCCCCGGCATTGAGTGGTGTCGGCGCCTGGCGCGCGGAACCGCGCGATCCGCGGGAGCTGGCCGAACTCGCGCCGCTGGTGGCCCAACTGGAAGCGCATCGGGTGCTGTTCGCCACGGGGGAATGGGCCCTGGACAGCGCCGCCGGCGAGGAGATCGCGCTGATCACCGTCGACGCAACCCAGCTCGACAGCGTGGCAAAGGGTGTCGGGTACTCCCTGGCGCTGGAAATGGTCGGCTCAGCCGACGATCAGGGCAGCGAATCGGCCAACCAGCTCCTGCGAGGCTATCGCGCCGGTACGGTCGGTGCGCTGCTGTCGCACGCGCTCCCGGCCATTCCTCTCCGGATCAATATCGAATTGCCGACAGTCACAGCCGCCGACACCCTCTCCGACGCGAGCCGGGCCCGGCTGCGCGCGGTCTGGCCGGTGGCCCGATTCGAGGAGCGCCCGTGACCGCCCTGCAGAAGAAGATCTGCATGCTGGGTGCAGTGGGCGTGGGGAAGACGAGCCTGGTCCGCCGGTTTGTCGAGAGTCTCTTTTCCGAACGGTATCAGGCCACGGTCGGCGTGAAGATCGACCGCAAGGCCGTGGCTGTGGGCGACCAGACGCTCAATCTCATGCTCTGGGATCTGCAGGGCGAGACCGAGCAGCAGCGGGTGCGCCCGGAATACCTCCGGGGTGCCGCGGGCTTCCTGCTGGTGATCGATGCGACCCGAAGGGAGACGCTGGACACCGCGCTCGACCTCGGCCGGCGGGCGGCTGAGGTCGTACCCGGCGCGGTGATGCTGCTGGTGCTCAACAAGACCGACCTCGTGATGGAACGGGTGATCAGCGACGCCGACCTGGCGGGCCTGGCCACGGCCGGCTGGCGCATCGGGCTGACCAGCGCCCGGAGCGGCGAGGGCGTGGAATCGGTATTCCGACAACTCGCCGAGCAGATGGTCGGCTCCGGCGCGACAGCGGCGGAGGATGCATGACGGTGCTGGACAAGAAGATCTGCATGATGGGCGCGCCGGGCGTGGGCAAAACCAGCCTGGTCCGGCGTTTCGTGGACAGCGTCTTCTCCGAGAAGTATCTGTCGACCATCGGCGTGAAGATCGACAAGAAGAGCGTGGAGCTTGGTGACACAATCGTCAACCTCATGCTCTGGGACCTGCAGGGCGAGGAACGCTACGAGTGGGTCCGGCTGCAATACCTGCGTGGCGCCAGCGGCTACATCCTTGTGGCCGACGGCACCCGGCCCGAGACGCTCGAGACCGCCATCGGCCTGCAGGAGAACGCGGCCAATCGGGCTCCCGGTCTCCCGTTCATTCTCTGCCTCAACAAAGCGGACCTCTGGGGCCAATGGGCCATCAGTGCCACTCAGCAGGAATGGCTGAAGGAACGCGGCTGGACCGTATTCCAGACCAGCGCGCAATCCGGCGACAGCGTGGAAACGGCATTCCGCACCCTCGCCGAGCAGATGTAGCAGGACCCCGCCGGGTAGCCCCGCGCGTCCGGTGTCTGGACTTCCCGTCCAGCGCCGGGAACCGCCAACTCCCCACCTGGCCGCCCTCCGGACGTAACTCCTGTTCCGCTCGCGACTTCGCGTGCGCCTCCGAGCGCGCAGGCGCTGGCCTCGGGCTTGCTTTTCCCCGCCGTACGATGATGGCCATCTCCGCACTCGCGACCGAACCGATCCGCATTCTCCTGGTCGACACCGACCCGGGAGTCCGCTTTGCCTTTGCCGACTACCTGCGCACCCAGGGCTTCGTCGTGGACACCGCCGGGAGCGATATCGCCGCAGAGTTGCGGCTGCGGCGGGAGCGATACCACACGATGATCTCCGACCTCACGCTGGATCAGCCGGACGCCCCCGGAGGAATACGGCTCGCGACGCAGCTCCTGCTGCTGGCGCCGGAAACAGTCGTCTGCCTCCTCACCCGGCCAATCGATGCCGCCATGATGCGCGAGGCCGAGCGCGTGGCGGATGTGGTGCTGTTCCGCCCCCGACCGCTCGCAGACATCGCCCAGATCGTGTTAACGCTGATCGCCCAGCGCACGATGAAGAACGCCCCACAACCCGACGTCGCCAGCCCGGCGGCGTCATAACATCTCAAACATGAAGGCCTTTATGAAATATCAGTCGTGTTGGCTCGTCGCCGGCCTGCTGCTCGCCGCCGTGAGCCCCGCCGCCGCCCAGAAGGCCGGCGCAGTGGAATTGGGAGCGTTTGGAAAATTCACCAAGTTCGAATCCGACCTGAATTTCGACAACAAAATCGGCGTCGGTGGCCGGCTCGGCATCTTCATCGTGCGCAACCTCGCCCTCGAAGGCGATGTGAGCACGACGACGACGCATTCCCAGAGCGGCACCAAAGTCAAATACATCCCGGTCCATGCCCGGCTGGTCTACAACATTCCGCTGGGCGGCAACTCCGCCTTCCTCCTCGGCGGGGGCTATGTCCGCAACCTGTTCCGCGACTCCTATCGCGAAACCGAGAGCGGCGCGGCGGGCCTCGTCGGCCTGCGGATCGGCATGGGCAGTGTTCTCGCGCTCCGACTGGACGGGACCGTCGACTACATCCCCAGCCCCGACAACAACAACCCAGTGACCCAGCTCCCCGGTGTGCAGACGGGAAAGCATGACGTGCACCTGGGGGCCCAGGCCGGCCTGTCCTTGCTGTTCGGCGCCAAGCGGGACGGCGACCGCGACAAGGACGGCGTCAAGGACTCGATGGACCAGTGCCCGGATACACCCGCCGCCGACGCGGTCGACGACAAGGGCTGCTCACTGCCCAAGGATGTCGATAACGACGGGGTAAAGGACAACCTCGATCGCTGCCCGGGAACGCCGATGGGTGAACGGGTGGACGCCAACGGCTGTTCACTGCCCAAGGACGCCGATGGCGACGGCGTGACGGACGACAAGGACAAGTGCCCGAACACCACTGCCGGCATGGCCGTGGATGCAACCGGCTGTGCCAAGGACACCGATGGCGATGGCGTCGCTGACGCCAGCGACAAGTGCCCCAACACGCGCGCCGGCACTCCGGTGGACGCAACCGGCTGCCCGAAGGATCAGGACAACGACGGTGTGACCGACGGCCTCGACAAGTGCCCCAACACGCCGGCCGGTACCCCGGTCAACGCGACGGGTTGCCCCAAGGATCTGGATGGCGACAAGGTGCCCGATGGCATCGACCGCTGTCCCAACACCGCCACCGGAACTGAAGTAGACGCGGTGGGCTGCCCCGTGCTGTTCGTCGAGCCCGGCAAGGCCGTAGTCCTGCAGGGCGTGAACTTCGAGACCAACAAGGCAATCCTGCTGGCCGAGTCGCAGGCCACGTTGGATCGAGTTGCCGAATCGCTGAATGGCAACACCGACATCACGGTTGAAGTCGGTGGCCACACCGACGCGACCGGCAGCGCGCGCACCAACGAACGTCTGTCGCACGCCAGGGCGGACGCCGTGCGGGATTATCTCATCAGCAAGGGTGTCAGCGCCAGCCGGATGACCACCAGAGGGTATGGCCCCTCCAAGCCGGTGGCCACCAATGCGACGGCCGAAGGCCGGGCGTCCAACCGCCGGGTTGAACTGAGCAAGACGAACTGAATTGTCCCCGCGGCCGGTGGGCGCGCAGTGCGCGCCCACCGGTTGCTATCCCCCCC
>JAWXBX010000211.1:0-6214 GCA_034440415.1 Gemmatimonadota bacterium
ACCAGGGCGATGTGCGGGTCTATCGCTACCGGCCCCCCTCCCGCAGCGGCATCAATCCCAATCTCGGCGGCATCAATGCCGTCGCCATCGGGACCGACACGACCCAGCGCGTGACCGCGCTGTGGGAACTGCTCCGGCGCGACATCGACTACTACGTCGACCCGACCGGCGTCTGGGTCGCGCTCGCGGCCCGGCTGGACCAGAACGATTTCCTCGCGGTGAGCTATCGCAGCACGGCGGGGCAGGTCGGCACCTTTCCGGCGCAGGATCAGCCGCTGGGGCCCGGCAATGTTCCGCGCGACTCGCTGCTGCTCATCGTGCAGCCGCGGGTGGATGCGTCGCGCGGTACGTTCCGCCACGAGATGCGCAACGTCTACCGGGTCGCGGGGGCCGACCTCGATCTCAACTCGCTGAAGGTAGGTCTCACGCTCAGTCGTTCCGAGCGGCCGCTGCGTCCCGGGGCGCTGCCGACGTACCTCTCCGAGCTCGGGCTCGCCGTTCCCGCCGACCCGAGCTCCTTCAACCGGCAGGACCGGCTCTTCCCGCGGGTGCGGGATCCCAACGCCGCGCTGACGATCAAGGAGTCGTACATCATCTTCCCCAACCTGCAGCCCTTCGCCGATCCGGCGCGGCTGCTGGCGACGGAACGCAACGATTCGCTCTATCGCACGCCGGACTATCTGCTCTACAGCGAAGGCCCCTCCGCCCGGTTCGTCTTCCGGCTGCGCTATAACGCCAGCTCCAGCGGCGATCGCGGCTCGCTGGATCTCGCCGCGCTGCAGATCCGCGAGGGGAGCGAGGCGCTCTACCTCAATGGTCGACGGCTCGATCGGGGCACCGAGTACACCATCAACTACGACATCGGGCAGGTCACCTTCCTGAATCCCGAGGGGCTGCTCGGCACCGGCAGCGCCACCATCACGGCCCGCTTCGAGGAACGGGGGGTGTTCGCCGTGGCACCGACCTCGATCTTCGGCCTCTCCACCCGGTACAGCCTCGGCGAGCGCGGCGGCATCAACCTGCTCGGCGTCTACCAGGTCGAGTCGAGCGCATTCAACCGGCCCCAGCTGGGATTCGAGGCCTCGGCCCACCTCGTCGGTGGCATCAGCACCGATCTTCGCTTCCGGCCGCAGGGCCTCACCAGCTTCATCAACCGGTTCACCTCCGCCCCGGCCACCGCAGCCTCCCAGCTCGACCTCAATGCCGAACTCGCGCTGACCAAGCCCGATCCCAGCCGGTCGGGGCAGGCCTACCTGGAGGAGTTCGAGGGCGACCCGGGCCTGCCACTTTCGCTCCGCGAATCGATCTGGGAATTCGGCAGTCGGCCGCAGTACGCCGATGGGGTGCAGACCATCGTCGGGGCGGCGTTCGACACCAGCGACGTGGTCCAGTTCACTTGGCAGAACCTGATTCTCGCCCGGAACACGGGGGCGGCGATCCAGTATCGGGCGCGCGACATCGACAACCGGATCCAGGTGGCAGGGCAGCTGGACCAGCTCGAGACGGTACTCTTTCTCGCGCTGCACCCGGACACCGCCGGCGGCCAGGTCGACAACCAGAACGCCCTCCACTGGACCCTGCCCACCCGCCTCAATTCGCCACGCTGGCGCTCGATCGTTACCCCGCTCAGCAGTACCGGCATCGATCTCTCGAAGAACGAGTTCCTCGAGTTCTGGGTGCTGCACGATCCGACCCGGGGCGCCGAGCAGGCGGGCGTCCAGCTGGTCATCGACCTGGGCGGCGTAAGCGAAGATGCACTGGCATTGGCCCCCGACAGCGCCACCACGGCCGGCAGGGACACGACCTGGACCGGGAAGCAGTTCGTGGGGCTCGGACGGTTGGACACCGAGCGGGAGGCGACCGGCATCTTCAACGCCGAACAGGACGACATCGGCGTGCTCGGCGACCGGCCCGACCTGGTGACCGTGGACGATGAGCCGGCCCAACGACCGGCGCTCTGCGTTCGCCAGCTGGGTGCCGTGGTGCCCGTCTTTCCCTGGGGAGACCTCGGGTCCCGCTGCACCAATGGCAACGGCGTGCTCGATGGCGAGGACCTCGATGCCGACAACCAGCTCGATGCGACCGGAGCCAATGAGAACGTCTTCCGCTGGATCGTGGATCTGCGTGGACCGAGCCCGTATTTCGTCAGGAACGGGGTCCAGGCGCCGGATTCCAGCGGGTGGGCACTGTATCGGATTCCGCTGCGCAGCGCGGAATTCGTTCTGGGTACGCCCAACATCCGCCTGATCCGGCACCTGCGGATCACCGCCGTGGGCGAACCGGACAACAACGGGCCCGATCTCCTGGCCCAGTTCGCGCTCGCGCGCATGCGGTTCCTGGGCTCGCCCTGGGTGCGCCGCTCCGAGACACCGGTCGCCAGCATCGCCGGGGCCACCGGCTCCGTCGGTGGTGACGTGATCGCGTCGACCATCTCGACCGAGAACGTCGAGCTCGGCTATGTCTCACCGCCCGGGGTGCGGGGCGGCACCTCCACCAAGGGCGGTGGCGGAGAGTTCGGCTCGCAGGTGAACGAACGCTCGCTCCGGCTGATCACCCACCAGATTGATCAGGGTGAGCGCGCCGAGGCGTATTTTCGTTTCCCCAGCGGTGCGCAGAACCTGCTGCGGTATCGCGAGCTCAAGCTCTGGGCCCGCGGGCGCGGGCCGGGCTGGGACGTGCGCGATTTCGAGGCGTATGTGCGGGTGGGGAGCGACAGCCGGAACTTCTATCAGTTCAGCGCCAATGCCTCCACCACGACCTGGCTGCCGGAATTGACCGTGGATCTCGAGCGGTGGCGCACCTTGCGCGCCCAGATCGAGACCCGCCGATTGCAGGGCTTGCCGGCCGACAGCATCGCGCGCGTCGCCTGCGGTGGCGATACCGTGTCGGTCGCCTACGTGGTGTGTGACGGCCCCTACCTCGCCCATATCGAGGATCCGGCCGTCAATCCTCCCAATCTGGCCGAGGTGCAGGAGATCGCCGCCGGCATCTATCGCCGGGGCACCACCGACCTGACCGACAGCGCGGAGGTCTGGATCGACGACATCCGGCTGGTGCAGCCCATCTCGCGCACCGGCAGCGCCCTCGCGCTCGATGCGCGACTGGTTGCCTCGGATGTGGCGGACCTCTCGGTGGGGTATGTGCGCCAGGATGGCTACTTCCAGCAGATCGGGGCCGACCCGAGCTATCGGACAACCGGTGCGCTCCAGCTCGCCAGCGGAGTGCGGCTGGACCGCTTCCTGCCGACCAAGCTCGGCATCCTCCTGCCGATGCAGGTGAGTTACGCGCGCAGCGACGTCACGACCCAGCTCCTGACCGGGACCGACATCCGGGCCGGCTCACTGCCCCGGTTGCGTCGGCCGAGCAGTTACACCCTCAGCTACAATTTTGCCCTGCGCCGGGGGCAGAAGGGCCGGCACTGGGCAGTGCGCGGATTCCTCGATCCGCTCAGCTTCTCCGGCAGCTTCAATACCGGGCGCAGCCTGACGGAACTCTCGCGTGCCACCTCCAGCGGCCGGTCGCTCAACGCCACGTACACGCTGCAGTCGGGCCGGCGCGGCGCCACGCTCAAGCTGGGCGGGCTGGTGCCCGGCTTTCTGCGGCGGACCGACGCCGCGGCCGGGCTGCAGAAGCCATTCCTCAACCTGGTGCCATCCAGCTTCCGGCTCTCCTCGGGGCTCAACCGGTTCCAGAGCGACCTGATCGCCTACCAGGTCCCGGTGGCGCGCCCCACTGATTCGCTGCTCCGTTCCGTCACGGCGCTGAGCGATCTCTGGCGCAACGGCGTCGGCCTGAGCTGGCAGCCGCTCGGCATGCTGAACCTCGGGGGCGATCTGGCCAGCACCCGGGACCTGCGACGCTATGCCGACTCCACCGCGCTGGGACGCGTCGCGACCAGCGCGCGCCGGTCGTTCCTGGGGACCGATGTCGGGGTCGAGCGCGACCGCCAGCTGTCCACCAACCTCAGCCTGACGCCGCGGATCGTGTCCTGGCTGCGTCCGCGCTTCGTCACCAGCAGCAATTTCGTCCTCTCCCGGAGCCTCACCAGCCGCGATCCCATTCGCGAAGATGGCGATACCGCCGGCGCCTTCGTGCTGCCACAGACGCTCAACAACAGCCGGCTCCGGGAGTATGGCCTCTCGGTGGACCTGAGCCGGCTCCTGGCGCGAGTGTTAGGCGATTCCGCCCGCGCGCTCCGGCTGGCCCGGCGGCTGCGGCCCCTCGACCTGAGCGACCGGCTGACCCGGACCAGCACCTTCGACCTCGCCGCCTTCTCGCCCAGTCTGGGCTATCAGTTCGCGCTGGGCGGGCTCGACCACTTCCTTGCCCAGCAGGGGGACGCCGCCATCGGCGCGGCGGAGATCAAGAACACGGCGCTCTCCGGCGGGGCCGACCTGCCGCTCGGCTTGAGCTTCCAGCTCAGCTACGGCCGGGTGCGCACCACCCGGTTCCAGCGGGTCACCGGCAGTTTCCTCAGCACCCAGACGCTGCAGCGGGAATGGCCCAAGGGCTCGGTCCGCATGACCCGCACGCTGCGCAATTTTCCGATCACGCTGATCGGCGTTGGCGCCACGTTCCGCAACGTGCGCGGCTCGACCCTGGTCCCCAGTCTCGCTGGCCGGGCGGTGCAGGGCGCCACCCACGCGAGCAATTTCACCCCCGATGCCCAGCTCACGCTGCGCAACGGGATGAGCTTCACCTTCTCCTATGCGATCGTCGGGCAGGAGAATCAGGCCAACGGCAACCTGACCCGGCTGGATCAACATGACCTGACCGCGGGCTTCAACCACGCCTTCCAGCTCCCCGCCTCGATCAGCCGGACCCGCAAGCTGGTGCGCTCGCAGCTCTCCGGCGCACTGTCGAAGAGCGTGACCTGCTTCGAGCGGGTCGGCCTCACCTCGTGTACCGGCGTGTCGGACACCCGACGACAGGAACTCCGCGCCAGTCTCGATACCGACCTCGCCCGGATCCTGACCGGAGGGCTGCAGTTTACCTACTCGCTCAACGAGGCGCGGCACCTCGACAAGAAGATTTCCCAGATCGCTATCTCCGCCAGCTTCCAGCTATCCTTGTTCGCCGGGGACTATCGGTAGCGGGAGCAGGCGGTGGGCGGTCAGGCGTCGCACTCCCCGATCCACCCTGTGTCGAGGCACCACCCCTCACTCCTCACTCCTCACTCCTCACTCCTCACTCCCTACGTCCCATGCGCCTTGTACCGCTCCTCGCAGGATTCGCCCTGACCACCGCCTGCAGCTCGGCGCCGCCAGCGCGGGAATTCGACGGCCAGACGGCCTTCGGCTACCTGCAGCAGCAGGTGGCGTTCGGCCCCCGGATTCCCGGCACGGCGGCGCACGCCCGCATGGCGGCGTGGCTCGACTCGACGATGCGGCGCCGGTCGGACACCGTGGTCGTGCAGGCGTGGAATCATGTCACCGCGCGGGGCGACACCTTGCCGCTCCGCAACGTGATCGCCCGTTTCAATCCCGCCGCCACCGAACGGGTCCTCTTCTTTGCCCATTGGGATACCCGGCCGGTGTCGGACAACCCGACGTTCAAGGGCGACCGGACCCAGCCGGTGCCGGGTGCCAACGACGGCGCGTCGGGTACGGCGATTCTCATCGCCCTGGCCGATGCGTTGCGAAAGCAGCCGGCGAAAGTGGGGGTGGACCTGCTGTTCACCGATGGCGAGGATTACGGCAACTTCCAGTCGGAGCCGGCCGACGTCCTGATCGGGGCGCGCTACTACGCGGCCCATCAGCTCCCCGGCCCGAAGCCGCTCTACGCCGTGCTGCTCGACATGGTGGGCGACAAGGAGCTGCGGCTGCTGCCGGAGAACCAGTCGGTCCTGGCGGCACCGGAGGTGGTGGACCTCGTCTGGACGGTGGCGAAGGAGATTGGCCATGGCGATGTCTTCGTGAATGACATCGGCGCCGGACCCACCCTGATCGATGATCATGTCGAGTTGCAGAAGGTCGGGATCAGGGCGATCGACGTCGTGGACTTCGAGTACGGCGCTGGCAACAGCTTCTGGCACACCCCGGACGATACCATCGACAAAGTGAGCGCCCAGAGCCTGCAGGTGGTGGGCGACGTCATGATGGCCCTGATCCGGCGGCACTGAACCGGACCGGCGTGGGTAGCTGACGGCTGACGGCCAACGGCTCCCCGCGTTCTCCTGCCTACCCCCCGCACTCTTACGCCTACCTCCTTGCTC
>JAWXBX010000212.1:0-16554 GCA_034440415.1 Gemmatimonadota bacterium
ACATCCGCACGCGGATCGGCGTAGGTCTCCTTCTGCTGGAGCACCCCGCCGACACCAAAGGTCACCTCGACCGACAGCCACCCCTTGCCCAGTGCCTGATACTGGTTGAACCGGGTCTCCGCGGTGCCAGGCCTCCCGCCAGTCGCCGGTTCGATCATCCGGACAAAGACGAGACGCTCGCGGTCGACCCAGAACTGGGTGGAAGTCGTGTCGCCTGCCAGCGGACCGACCACAATGGCCGGCCGGCCCTGCCACGACTCCTCGTGCACTTTGCTCAGGTCGAAGTGCAACGCCTGCAGCTTCGCCGCCGTGACGGCCGGAGGATCGAAGTAGGCGTCAAACCCCAGCACCATGAGCGGATGCACAAACGGCTGCGCACCCGCCAGCTTGCCGTGCCGGAAGGCGTACAGCGAGTCCCGGCGGAAGAAGATCGTCTGCGCACTGTCGAGAGGAGCGATGTCGATTCGGGTGCATCGCCTGGATGACGCTCTGCCCATCGGGATAGGCGGGTGAGCTGGCGCCGAGCAGAATGGCGAGGAGCGGGAGGGTAGCGATCATGGCGTCTCTGCTGATGAGGGATGGTCGGACCAGCGCTGGAAAACCCCGCCTACGTTCTTGGTTCCGCATGGGTTTCCCCCTTACCTTTGTTCCACCCTGTACGCGCCCGTAGCTCAGTTGGATAGAGCATGAGCCTTCTAAGCTCAGGGTCGGTGGTACGATTCCACCCGGGCGCATCCGCACCTCTCGCCACCATTCGGCCCATGCCTGTCTCGTTTCGCCTGCCCCGAGCCGCGGATCTCCGCGTGCTGCTCCGGCTGGCGCTGCCCGTGGTGGTGGCGCAGGTCGGCCTGATGGCCATGGGTGTGGTCGACACCATCATGGTGGGGCATCTCTCCGCCGAGGCGCTGGCGGCCGTGGCCCTTGGCAATGTCTACTACTTCGGCGCGACGATTCTCGGCATGGGCACCCTCATGGCCCTCGATCCGGTGCTCTCGCACGCGGTCGGTGCCGGCGATCACGAGGAGATCGCCCGCGGCATCCAGCGCGGCATGGTGCTCGCCGTCCTCCTCTGCCTGCCCACCGCACTCCTGCTGTGGCCCGCCCCCGCGGTCTTCGGTGCGCTGCACCAGCCTGTCGAGGTGGTCCCGCTCGCCGGGGCCTACACCCGGGTCTGCATCCCCGGCACCGTCGGCCTCTTTGCCTTTGTGGTGCTGCGCCAGAGCCTGCAGGCGCTGCACCGGATGCGCCCGGTTGTCCTCACGATCGTGGCGGCCAACCTCGCCAATGTCGGCCTCAACTGGGTGCTGATCTACGGCAAGTTCGGTTTCCCGGCACTCGGCGTGGTCGGTGCCGCCTGGGCGACGACGATCAGCCGCCTGCTCATGGCGTTTCTGCTGCTTGCCCTCGCCTGGCCCTGGCTCCGGGACGACGTCCGCCCCTTCCGCCGCGCCGCGCTCGAGCTCGCGCCATTGGGACGTCTGCTCCGCATCGGCTTTCCCATCGGGCTGCAGCAGCAGCTGGAGTACGGTGTCTTCGGTGTCGTCGGGCTTCTTATGGGCACTATGGGCACCTATCAGGTCGCCGGACACCAGATCGCTATCAATCTTGCCTCCCTCACCTTCATGGTGCCGCTGGGCATCAGTTCCGCCGCCGCCGTCGTCGTGGGCAACGCGGTCGGGCGTCGTGATCTCCGCGGCGCCATTGAGGCGGCCCAGGCCGCACTCACCGTAGCGGTCGGCTTCATGGGCTCGACCGCCCTGATCTTCATGTTGCTTCCCGGGCCGCTCGCTCGGCTCTACACCACGTCGCCTTCCGTGATCATCGTGGCGATGTCCCTGTTGCCGCTCGCGGCGGTCTTTCAGGTGTTCGACGGGATCCAGGTGACGTCGATCGGCATCCTCCGCGGGCTGGGCGACACGCGCACGCCGATGATCACCGGCATCCTCGGCTACTGGGCCATCGGTCTCCCGGTGAGTCTCTGGCTCGGCTTCCGGGTCGGACTCGGGCCGGTCGGCCTCTGGTGGGGGCTGGTACTCGGGCTGGCGCTCGCCGCCGTCTTCCTGCTCGCTCGCGTGCGCCGCAAACTTGCCCAGCCGCTTCGGCGCGTCACACTCGAGGCCTCCCTCGGGCCGTTGCCGGCGGCCGACGCATGACTTCGGCCCGCACCGTCATCTTCGATTGCGATTCCACGCTCTCCGCGGTGGAGGGCATTGACGAACTCGCCATCGGGCACCGGGAGGAGGTGGCACGCCTCACGGCGCTCGCCATGGCCGGCGCGATTCCCCTCGAGGAGGTCTATGCCCGGCGGCTGGACCTCATCCGGCCCAGTCGCGCCGAGCTGGAACGGGTGGGCGCACTCTACGTCGAGCGCCTCGTGCCCGATGCCCCGCGCGTGATTCGCGAACTGCAGCAGGCCGGCGTCATCGTTCGAGTGCTGAGTGGCGGGCTGGCGCCGGCGGTCCGGCATGTCGCCGCGCACCTCGGGATCGCCGCCACGGCGGTTGGCGCTGTCGAAG
This sequence comes from Gemmatimonadota bacterium, assembly GCA_034440415.1. Taxonomy (GTDB): domain Bacteria; phylum Gemmatimonadota; class Gemmatimonadetes; order Gemmatimonadales; family GWC2-71-9; genus JADJOM01. The sequence continues at coordinate 2,517 of JAWXBX010000212.1, forward strand.
TGTACTTCTCCCCTGCGGGACAGTACGCCGGATTCGATAACGCCTCGCCCCTGGCCCGCTCCGGCGGCAAGCGGGACTGGATTGTCGCGAATGCCAGCGAGCTGCCCCGTCCCGTTATGCTGGTGGGCGACGGCATCACCGATCTCGAAGCCAGGCCTGTCATCGACCGATTCATCGCCTTTGCCGGCATTGTGTCCCGGCCGGAGGTAATTGGCCAGGCGGATGCGGTGGTCACCGAGCGTTCCCTGGCTCCAGTGCTGGAACTGGTGCTCGGTCACCGCTGAGTCGGAACCGGTGGGCCGGTCGCTTATATTGGGTGGCTCGCAACTCGTCGCTCTTCAGAATGGAGTTTGGAATGTCTCCCGCCACGATGGCGCCGCCGTTCGGCCGGTTCTTTCTGCCTGGCCCCACCGAAGTGCTCCCCGAGATTCTTGCCGCCCAGACTCGTCCAATGATCGGACACCGCGGTAAATCGATGGAGCACCTGATCGCCGGGATGATGCCAGGGTTGCAGCGGATCTTCTGCACCGCCCGCCCGGTTTACATCTCGGCCTCCTCCGCGACAGGCTTGATGGAGGCCTCGATCCGCAATTGCGGGGGCTCCCGGGTCCTTGCGCTGGTGAATGGTGCGTTCAGCGATCGCTACTGCCGCATCGCCCAGGCCAACGGCTGTCAGGTGGATGTGCTGGAATTGCCCATGGGACAGGTCCACACCCCCGAGCTCGTCACCGAGGCGTTGCTTCGCCAGAAATATGATGCCGTGACCGTGGTGCATTCGGAGACTTCGACCGGTGCGCTCAATCCCATCGCCGACATCGCCCGGGTCGTCCACGCGCAGGGTGATACCCTTCTGCTGGTGGACAGTGTGACCGGTGTGGCTGGCGCCGAGGTGCAGACCGATGCATGGGATCTGGACTTCGTGCTGACCGGTTCACAGAAGGCACTCGCGCTTCCGCCGGGGCTGGCGCTGGGCGTCGCTCATCCCCGTGCGCTGGCCCGGGCGCGGCACCAGACCAACCGCGGGATCTACTTCGACCTGCTCGAGTTCGAGAGTTACATCCACAAGCACCAGACACCGAATACGCCGGCGGTCTCGCTGATGTATGCGCTCGCCGCGCAGGTCGATCGGATTGACGCCGAGACGATCGCGGGGCGCTGGGCCCGGCACCGCGTCATGGCGCAGCGCACCTGGGCGTGGGCCGATGAGATGGCCAGTCTCGGCATCCGCGTGCTTGCCCCCGCAGGATATCGCTCCCCCACGGTCACCTGCCTCACGGTCCCGGTTGGAAAGAAGGGTTCGGAGATCAATGACCGGATGAAGGCGCTGGGATACACGATCTCCGCCGGTTACGGCACCCTCAAGGACAGCACGATCCGGATCGGGCACATGGGCGACCATACGCTCGCCGAACTCGACCAGCTGCTCGATGAGCTGGCCGGGGTGGTGCGCGCATGAGTCGCTTCCGGGTACTGGTCGCCGACAAGATCGCGTTGGACGGGCTGGGGCCGCTCGCGAACGATCCGGCCTTCGAACTGATCGAACGCCCCAGTCTCAGGGGGGCCGAACTCGCCGCCGCGCTGGCCGACGTGGATGCCATCCTGGTGCGCAGCGCCACGAAGATCACCCGGGAGTCACTGGCGGGCGGTACTCGCCTCAAGGTGATCGGCCGGGCCGGCGTGGGCGTGGACACCATCGACGTCGATGCCGCCACCGAGCGCGGTGTCGCCGTGATGAACGCGCCGGCGGGCAACACGATCAGCGCGGCGGAACTCGCCTTCGCGCTGCTGCTCACCCTGATCCGGAAAGTCTCCGCCGCCGACCGTTCCATGAAGGCAGGCGCCTGGGACCGCACCAGCTTCAGCGGCACCGAGTTGTATCGCAAAACACTTGGTCTCATCGGTGCGGGGCGGGTTGGCGGAGAGGTCGCCCGCAGGGCGCGCGCCTTTGGCATGCGCGTCATGGCCTACGATCCCTTTCTCAATGCCGAGGTTGCGCGCCAGCTCGAAATCGAGCTGGGTTCGCTCGACGAGGTGCTCGCCGCGGCTGACGTGATTTCGTTGCATGTGCCGCTCACCGATTCCACCCGCGGGCTCATCGGGCCGGCGCAACTGCGCCAGCTCCGGCGCGGTGCCATGGTGATCAACGCTGCGCGCGGCGGGGTGCTGGATGAAGCCGCCCTGATCGAAGCTCTCACCTCCGGTCATATCGCCGGAGCGGCGCTTGATGTGTTCGATCAGGAGCCGCTGCCGGCGGATCATCCCCTCCGCAAGCTGGCCAACGTCGTCCTGACGCCCCACCTTGGCGCCTCCACCGAGGAGGCCCAGCTCAACGTGGCGGTGGAGATCGCGGAATCGGTCCGGGCCGCGCTGCTGGAGGGCGACTACTCCCGTGCGGTGAATGCCGCGCTGGTCGGTGGCGATCGGCTGCGGCGGCTCAAGCCGGTGCTCGAGCTTGCCACCCGGCTCGGGCGACTCGCCGCGGCATGCATCGATGGCGCCGTCACCGCGGTCGAGGTCCGTTTCGCTGGTGAAGGCGACGACCTGCTCCGGCCGCTCGCCGCCGGTGCGATGATCGGCCTGCTGGAGCGGGCCACCGGCGGCGTCGCCGTGAATGCAGTGAATGCCCTGCACCTCGCCAAGCAGCGCGGCATTCAGGTCGACCGGACCCGGCTCGATGGAGCAGGGGAGTACGCCGACCTGCTCGAGCTGAAGGTGACTGCGGGTGGGAATACGATGCGCGTGGCCGGCGCGCTGCTCGCCGAAGGCCATCCCCGCATTGTGCGGATCGATGACTTCGAAGTCGGCATCATCCCCCGTGGGCTCCTGCTCATCCTGCGCAACCGCGATGTGCCGGGTGTCATCGGCAGGGTCGGTACGATGCTCGGCGCCTCCGGGGTGAATATTGCGGAGTATCATCAGGCCCGGCTCGCGGCGGGTGGTGAGGCGCTCGCCGCGGTCAGCGTCGATTCGAAGCTGCCACACGGCGTGCTGACCGATTTGCGGGCACTCCCCGAGGTGCATTCCGCGGTGCAAGTTGATCTGGAGGGTACTGCCCGGGGCTGACGTGGCGCCGGTGGACCCTCCCCACTCCCAAGGAGTCGTCGCCATGTCGCACCGAGTACGGCCGTCATTTCTCGCCGGCTTGGTCGTAGCGATGCTTATGCCGGCGACGATCGGGGCGCAGGCGCCCGCGAAGCCCGTCCGCCAGGCCGCTTTCCCCCTGAGCGGTTTCCCCCGCTCCAGCACCTGGCTGCCTTCCTACAGTCCAAACACCACGGACTGCTCCCTCAGCGCGCCAGGCGGGATTGGCGAGAACCCCACCAGTTCGGTCTTCGGCTGTGTCTGGCCAGCGGGGACGTCGAACAACTACGTCTTCAACTCCGGGCTGCAGTTCGCCGGGATTGTCGGCCCCGATGGCGGACCGTGGGCGGGCGATACGTCCGGCGCATTCATCTTCGACATGAAGGGCACCACGGAAAACGGCACCGTGTTGGGGGCGATATTCGATTCGCGTGATTCGAATGATGTGCGACGATGGCCGCCGTCTGGGCGCGTTCCCGGAGGCATGGAAGGGGCGATATTCCATCCCGGGTTGCGTGGGCAGCTGCGTGCTTCCGATCGTGATGTCTGGTGGCTGTCGTGGGAGGGCCAAGCCAGCTTGCAGAACGGCCGGCGGCACCCGCTCGGCGTGGTGTTCGAGACCCGCGGGCTGGGGTGGAACGACCCCGTGGGCAACGAAAGCATTCTGTACTGGGTCTTCACCCTCTACAACGTGACCAGTTCCGATCCCGCGGCCTATGCCGCGCTCCGCCCCGAGATCCAGTCCGTCCTTGTCCGGCAAGCCCTTGAGTTTCGCCGTCAGGCTTCAGGCGCCTTCGGGGTCACCTTGCCGGCGGTGGGATATACCATTACTGGACTGCACACGGCACTGGCTGCCGACTTCGACGTCGGGAACGCCGGAGCCAACTTCTCGTCGATCAACGTCCCGCTCAGCCTGGGATTCTCCTGGCAGCATGACTTCGCGCGTGAGACGTATTGGCGGTTCGACCCGAGAGTGTTTGGAGCACCTCTCTTTTCCGGCACCGGGTTCGTCGGCACCAAGGTCCTGCTGGCGCCGCAGGGGGGTACCGACAATCGCTCTTTCGTTACCCCGACTGGAGGTGGAGCATTCGGCTCGCCGCGAGATGTGTTCCAGCTCTACCGCTATCTCTCAGGCTCGTTTTCCGGCCCGGCAGGCGATCCCCCGTGCAACTTCAGCGCGACCAATACACGAATCTGCTTCATCAATACCGGGGTCCCGAGCGATACGAGGTCGATGCTCACGGCCGGACCAGGTACTCTTGCGCCTGGCGGTTCGCTCTCCTTCGTCGTCGCCTACATCTTTTCCGCGCCGGCGGGCCAGTGCGCGGCACCCTGCTTCGTCAGCCCGGGCAACCCGCTCGCGATCAATGACGCTGCCGGCTTGCTATCGACCGGCGCCAACAAGATCGACTCGCTCACCGGCTACGCCGGCTTCACCGACTGGAATGGCGACGGCGAGGTGCAGGGCGATGAATTTGCCACCGTGCCCCGATCCCTGCTCGCCAAGGCCCAGCTTGCGCAGGCGTTCTTCGACAGCGGATTTCTGACCCCCGCGGCACCCGAGGCGCCGGACTTCTTCCTCATCCCGGGCAGCAGCAGCGTGACCGTCCTCTGGCGTCCGTCGGCCACGGAAAGCTCCGGCGATCCGTACTTCGCTGTCGCCGGCGATCCCCTCCGGCTCGGGACGGGCGCCAGCGCCGCGCCCAATGCGCTCTTTGATCCGAACTACCGTCAGTTCGATGTCGAGGGCTACCGCATTTATCGCGGACGTACCGATCGACCCGATGAGTTCACGCTGCTGGCGGAGTTTGACTACCAGGGCACCGTCATCAGCGATTTCACCGGTCAGGTCCAGCCGACCGCACTCTGTGCTCCAGAACTCGCGCTGCTGAGCGGCTGCCCGGTCGCCTTCGATCCGCCGGTCCCGGGGCAGGCGCCGCAGGCAAGGGTGGACGTGCCGCTGGCCGGACCCGTTGTTCAGGTTCGCGCTGGCGATCGGATTCTGCTCACCGATGGCTCCAGCCTGATTCTCCGCGCTGACACGGTGGGAGCGTACCTCGGAGCGTCGTGCCTCTGCGACACTGGCGTGCCATTTATCTACCGTGACAGCACGGTGGGGAACAGTTTCCGGTACTTCTACAGCGTGACTGCCTTCGACCTCAACTCCTGGCAGTCCGGCCCCTCCAGTCTGGAGTCGCCGCGAATCGTCAAGGCGGTCACCCCCTCAAGCCCCGCCTCCAATACGACGATTACCGGCTCGGTCGAGGTGGCGGTGTACGGCCGAGGAGTCCGCATGGACTCGGTCATCTCCGCCGACCCGGTGCTTGATGCCACGACCGGGCGCTTCAGCGGCTCCGCCCGCCCCGCGGATGGATTGACGACCGCCCTGCTCGGGGCGCTGGTCCCGGAAGCCTTCGCGGCCACCGGCAGCGTTCGGATCCGGCTCGACAGCGTACAGATGGGAGAGGCTGATCCCGCTGGCTGCTGCTCCCTGGTGGATCCGGGTGACCCGACCCTGCGGTACTTCACGATTGTCACGGATACGGACACGCTGTCCGTTAGCCTCTCTGCCTCCTCCGCCTTCAACCAGGAAGTGCGGGCGAGGTCGGAGTACGACGCTGCCCATCCCGATTCGGTGGCCACCGCCCGCTACGGAGTGCCGGCGAATGTCGCCATCCGAGCCTCACTGGAGGAACGCGTCCCACCTGTCGTGCTCACCGCGGCGTGGGGCCTGGGCTGCTCGACGCAGAGTTTCGGTCTCTTCCCGCCCAACCCCACCTCCGTCTGCTCCTTCAATGGCGCGCGCTGGTTCGACGGACCCAGTCTGCCGGGGGACTTGTCTCGCAGTCGGAATGAAACGGCGTCGAATCCCACCGGCGCCAACTGTCGCGTGTCCGGTATTGCGCCCCTCTGCAGTGCCCCTGGACTCTATGCCAACGCCGGCGAGGTCACGGTGAATGGCACCGCACAGGCCGTGACGGTGTACGTGCCGCAGTCCTACACCCAGATCAATCGGCGCTGGCGCAACTTCGAGTTCGACCTGGGCACCGTGACCCGTGCGGCGGATTTCAACGTCTACTGGGCCGCAGCCGGTCGCATCGATTCCGTCATCGATGCCTCTCACAATGTGCCGGTGCGGTTCTCCACCCGGGCCGGCTCCACCTGGGGTATCCTCAACGCCGACAACCCGGGGCTAGCCGCCTCACACGATGCCCGCCCTGAGCTGACGGTGGCCGATCTTGGCTGCGTGGAGCCGCTGCGCTCGCTCGGCGGTCCCGCGATCATCTATCCCTGCGCCACCACCGCGCAGTTCGAGGGGGTCGCGCGACTGGGCCCGCTTGCTCTCTTTCAGGACGCCGATACCCTGGATCGTGTGGCCCCGATCCGCGCCTCGCCCGGCTTCCTGCTCTACATCGCGGGGGTGCCGACGTTTTTCGAGCTCACAACGCTTCCCGCGGCGGGTTCGGTCTGGACCCTGCGCAACTATTCGGGTGTTGTCTGGGGAGGGCAGGGGGCCGGCGCTGGCGGCACACCGGAGCCGTACCAGTTCACCGCCGGGGTCCGTCCTTTTACCGCGGAAGGGGCCGAGCTGCGTCTTACCTTCCAGGTGACGAATCGGCTATCACTTCCTGCCAATCGGGATCTCCGGCAGGTGCACACCGTGCCGGATCCGTTCTACCTGCGGAGCGGCTACGACGAGAACCAGTCCCTTCGCTTCGTCAACCTGCCGGATCGGGCGATCATCCGGATCTACAGCTCGAGTGGCATCCTGGTTCGTGTGCTGGAGCATCACTCCGCCGCGCTGGCGAGCGAGGAGCTGTGGGACCTGACGAACCGGATCGGGCAACGGGTGGCCAGCGGGGTGTATTTTTATCATATCGAGTCCTCCGCCGCGCGAAAACTCGGGCGCCTGACGGTCGTCAATTACGCGCAGTAGTCTTGCCCATGGACCATTCCACGTGATGAGGTAGCTGATGCCGCGAATCCCCCTGCGCCAGGCTGCTCTGCTGTCGCTCGCCCTGCTGGTCGCCAGCGGTGGCTCCGAGCGGACCGGCGGCGCGCCGCTCAGTGTCGTCTATGGCGGCGTCTTCATGGGCAATGACGGGACCGAAGGTGGCAACCTCTCCCTCACACTTCGGCCGGAAGACGGCACCGGCAGCGGCACCCTCGTGGTCAACGGCGCGGTGAAGTCGCTCACGCGGTCAGCTTCGATTCGCTCAATCACGACACCGTCTCCGCGACGGGTGCTGGCTACGCCTTCAGTGGCACAGCCGCTGACACGCTGATCTCGGCGAGCTACACCTCGGCCACCGGGGGCGGACTCTTCGTCGTCGCACGGAAGCCGGCGAGTGGATCGCTGACCAGCTACTGCGGCACCCACATCGGCTCGCGCAGTGGCGTGCCGATCGCCGGGGGTTTCGGGTTCGTCCAGAGCGGCAGCAATCGCTACGGAGTGTTCAGCTCGGTGCTCAGCCAGCCATTCCGCGGGTACCTGCGATCGCTGGGCGGGAACGCGGTCGAGCTGGACACGCTCAACGGGACAGGCGCAGTGGCGGTGGCGGGCACGGGGTTCACCGGGAGCTACGCGACCGTCGCCGGCGATACCGGCAGCGTGGAGGGCGCCCTCTGCCGGAGCAGCGTCACCTCGCCCATTCTCACGGTCTACCAGGGCGTCCTTGGCAGTCACGATGGGGCCGAACCCGGTTCGCTCTCGGTCAGTCTCTCCTCCACCGGACTCGGGAGCTCGGGGAGCTACAAGGTCGGCAGCGTGACCAAGGCGTTCCTCGCCGTGGTCTCCGGTGTGGGCAACAAGTTCGCCGCCTTCGATTCGGCCTACCAGTTCATCGGGGCGCTCGATACCACCACCATGAGCGGTACCTACGCCAGGACGGGTGCGGTCGCCGGGCGCCTTGCCGGCCTGAACCAGCTGGCCGGGGACTCGCTGACGCTGTTCTGCGGGGCCCAGGACAACACCGGGGTGTCCGGAGCGTTCGCCTTTGTTCAGCGAGACAGTACGACGATCTACGGGCTCTTCACTGGCGGCACGGACACCACCTTCCAGGGCGACGTGACCGGCTCCGCCGGGAATGACAATGCGATGATGCAGGGACAGCCTGGCCCGGTGACCGTCCTGCCGAGCGGTGGTTCCTTCGCGGGAGTCCATCCTGGCGGGACCCTGAGCGGCACGCTCTGCCCTTGAGATTGCATGCGCTATCGTTCTGCCGGGCTCCTTGTAGTGCTCCTGTCAGGCTGCGACGCCAGCGCTGCCGCTGATCCAGTCTCGGAGCTTCGGCATGCCATGGCGGACGCCGGCGTGGTGGCGCTGTTCTTCGACAAGGAATTGAGTGGCAACCGGGACATCGGGTGCAGCACCTGCCACAATCCGGTCTACCACACCTCCGACTTGCTGCAGCTCTCCATCGGCACCGGTGGAACTCGGCCGGGGGGATCGCGTCAGCTCGGGACAACCGGTCAGTTCACCCAGCGTCATGCCCCGGAGCTCTTCGATCGCGGCGATCCATCGTGGACCACGCTGTTCTGGGACGGCCGGGTGGAGCGGCAAGGCAACGGGTTCTCGACTCCCGCCGGCGCCGCGCTCCCGTCGGGCCTCACCTCACCGCTGGCCGCGCAGGCTCTCTTTCCCGTGCTGGGTCGAGCGGAGATGCGCGGTCATGCCGGAGATCGGGATCGTTTTGGCTCGCTCAACGAGCTTGCCACCCTGCCTGACAGCGCCACGACCCAGGTGTGGAATGCTCTGGTCGGGCGACTGCAGGCCGTTCCGGCCTACGATTCGCTCTTCGCCGCAGCCTACCCCGGTGCATCGGGTGCGCCCGTCACAATCGCGAAGGCCGCCGAAGCAATCGCCGCATTCATCGGGGAACGCTGGAGCACGCAGGGCGACACGCCGTTGGACCGGTTCCTCCTGGGTGACGACTCCGCACTCACCGAACCCGCCCGGCGTGGGGCGGCGCTCTTCTTCGGCAGGGCAGGGTGTGCCGCCTGTCATCGCGGCCCGCTGCTGACCGATCAGCGGTTTCATAACGTCGGCATTCCGCCGCTCGGTCCCGGAACGGCTGACGGGCTGCCCGATCCGGGGCGTGGCGCGGTGACGGCGGTACCCGCGGATCACTACAGCTTCCGCACGCCGCCGCTGCGCAACGTCGACCTGACCGCGCCATACTTCCATAATGGTGCGTATCGAAACCTGGGTGACGCCGTGCGGCACTATCGCGACGTGCCGGCCGCCCTGGCGGCGTTTCGGCCGGCGCTCGTCGATACTCGACTCCAGCCCTCCCTCCGGCTCGATGCGACCTCGATTGCCGGAGTTCTGGCGACGCTCGATCCGCGGGTCCGGGCACCGCGGCATCTGAGCGATGCCGACATCGCCGATGTGCTGGCCTTTCTCCGCGCGCTGACCAGTCCGCGCTCCGGGATTCTCCTCGACGATATTCCTGCCACCGTCCCCAGCGGCCTGCCGGTGTTCGATAACTAGCGCCTTTCCCTCCTACGCCCGGTTGACATTCGCCCGCCGGGCGCAACCTTTCTTCCCCGTCCGTCCTGTCGCGTCTCTCTTCTAGCAAGGCCCCATGCTTCTCGCCCTCCTGGTCGTGTTCCAGCAGCCGCCGCAGGCACCGGCCGCACCGCCATCACCCATCGTCCGAGTCGCCATCTCCCCCCTCGTGCGCAGCCTGACCGCCGGCGATACCCTTCGCCTCAGCGCCCAGACATTCGGCGCCGATGGGCAGGCGGTGCCCAACGCGACGGTGCGCTTCGTCGGGTCCGGTGGCCGCTTCGAGGGGCGGGTCGATAGCACCGGGCTGGTCACGGCCGGATCGACCGGCACGCTGGGCGTGAGTGCGATCGCCTCGGTCCCCGGGACTCGGCCGGTCATCGAGCGGGTCGAGATCCGGATGCTTCCCGGGCCGGCGAGCCGCCTGACGATTGCCCCTGAGGGATCAGGCGTGGTACCGGGACAGAGCGTCCTGCTGGAGGCCCGTGCTTTCTCCGCCGCCGGGGATCCGCGCGCAGACGTCCCTCGCTGGCGCAGTTCGGCCCCCCGCGTGGCCAGCGTCACCCAGGACGGTCTCGTCACCGCGGTGAGCGCCGGTCGAGCGACGATCTCCGCCCGGGTGGATGGCGCGGAGAAGACCACCGTCGTCACTGTGCTGGCGACACCCATCGCCTCGATCGAGCTGCAGCCCGCCAGCGTCACGGCGCGTCAGGGCGACGTCGTCCGCTTCAAGGTCATAGCCCGCGACCGGACTGGCCGCCCGATCGCCGGGCTGACGCCCACCTGGACCTACTCGCCCGGCAAGGGCGCCATCGATCCTGATGGGGCCTTCGTCGGGTACGAAGCCGGCAAGTACATCGTGAACGCGACCCTCGGCGCCCGCAGCGCCCAGGCCGTCGTCACCCTGTCGTGGCGCGATGTCCGTCGACCCGCCACCATCGTGGGGCGCGTGGCTCGTTCGCTCTTCACCACCGAGGAAGTCTGGCTCCACCCCAACGGGAAGGTCGCCTACCTCGGCACCGGTGGCGGTGGCGATCGAATGTATGCCATCGATATCACCGAACCCGCCAATCCGGTCGTGGCCGATTCGCTCGTGGCCAATACCCGCCGGATCAATGACATCATGACCACACCCGACGGGAAGTTCCTGGTGCACACTCGGGAGGGCGCGGCGGACCGCAAGAACGGAATCGTGATCGCCTCGCTGGAGGATCCGCTTCACCCCAAGGTGATCGCCGAGTTCACCGACGGCGTCACCGGCGGCGTTCATTCTTCGTTTGTCTACCAGCAGCCGAAGTACGGAACCCACATCTACCTGACGAACGATGGTACCGGGTTCATGCACGTGCTCGACATCAACGACCCGTCCCATCCCAGGGAAGTCGCCCGGTGGAGCACACGTCCCGATCAGATCGGCAACTCGCTGCACGATATCGACGTGCAGGACGGACTCGCCTACCTCAGTTACTGGAACGACGGCCTGGTGATTGTTGACGTGGGCAATGGTGTCAAGGGAGGGAGTCCGTCGAATCCCCAGCTCGTGTCCCAGTACAAATACGATCTCAATACCCTCTATCGCGATGTCGAGGCGACGGCCGGCCCCGGGTTCATTCGCGGCACGCACACCGCGTGGCGCCATGACAAGTACGTCTTCATCGCCGACGAAGTCTTTCCCGCCGCGGCGGTGAAGGGTGGCAAGGATGCATCCGCCTTCCGGGCCTACGGCCGGCTGCAGGTCATCGACGTCAGCGACATCACCACCCCGAAGCCGGTGGCCTGGTATGAGCCGGAATACGGCGGGGTGCATAATGTCTGGGTCGCGGGCGATACGCTCTACATGGGGGCCTACAACGCCGGGTTCCGTGCTTTCGATATCTCAGGGGAACTGCGGGGCGACCTTCGGGCTCAGGGCCGCGAGATGGTGCACGTCAACACCGCCGACATGGGTGGCAAGGTGCAGAACAGCGCCATGACCTGGGGCGTGGTCGTGAAGGACGGGCTGGCCTACGTCAACGACAACAACAACGGGCTCTGGATCATCCGGATGGAGCCACGCCGGGAGAACCTGACGCCGTAGGGAACACGGTCAGAGGGTCAGACGGTCAGGCGGCCAGGGGTCAGGTGGTAGGAATCGATCGGTTCGGGGGCGCGACTCGTTGAGTTCGTGGGCGGTCCAGCGCAGATTGGCCCGTCCGCCCGTCCGCCCGTCCGCCCGTTACCGTTCCGTCACCGACGTCGGGACCGATTCGATGAGAATCTCGGCGGCCAGTGCCTCGGCCAGTGGCTGGCCGGCCTCGAGCTTTCGATCGAATGCCTCCAGGGCTTCTTCCGCCGCCCAGTAGAGGAGGCGGCAGGCGGTGAGGTCCGCGGGGTGGTCGTCGCCCAGCTCATGGGCGGTCTCGCACATCGCTTCCTGCTCGATCAGGAGTCGCGCGATCAGCGCCAGGTCGCGGCAGCGGGCTTCGGCAATCAGTGTTTCGCGGAATCCGGCCGTTCCCTTGGGACGGGCGACGGTCAGATCGCGCAGGGCGGCCTGCTGCAGCAGCGCGAGCATGGTGAACCGGCGGCCCTGCGCCCGGCGGACTTCGTCGCGCTGGATGCTGAGCGCGGCATGAAGCGTTTCCTGCAAGCCTGGCTGCTCGGCGATCTCCAGCGGAACTTGCTGCCAGAGTCCTGGTACGGGCCGGAACAGCTGTCCGCGAACCATTTCCTGCACGGCGAACACCGTGTCGCTCGTCATCGTGGCATAGCGCCAGCAGGCCCGGCCCAGGGAGCCTTCACGGGCCCAGAGGGTCCGCAGGTATTCGTGCCGCTGCTGGTCGTTCGGGACGACGGGCTTCATGCGGGGACATCCCCGGTCTGGGTGTGGGCGCGCTGTGCTCTGGTTGCCGGACGGTCCGGGCATTCAACTCTCGGACAATAAAGCAGCAAGCGTGCCGCGACGGTGTCCGCCGGGGAGTCCAGCCCAAGGTGTTGAGCGACATGCGCTTGGCGAGTGATGCAGGGTGTGATGTCCAGGCGTCGTGCGGCTTCTTGGCCTGACGCCGCCGCATTTCAAGGAGAAAAGCGTGACCACGAGCCCACCGGCTGCGAATACCGATCGCTTGAATCTGGCCGCCGTTCGCGCGCAGTTCCCCGCGCTGCGGCGCCGCCACGCTGGCCACCCAGTGGCACATTTCGACGGACCGGGCGGCACCCAGGTCCCGCAGTGCGTTGCGGATGCCATGGTCGATTACCTGCTGCACCACAACGCCAACACGCACTGGGCTTACCCGACCAGCGAGGAAACCGACGCTGCGATCGCTTACGCGCGGCAGGCGTTCGCCGACTTTCTCGGCGCCCAGCCGGACGAGATCGCCTTCGGGGCGAACATGACAACCCTCATGTTCCATCTGGCCCGCGCGCTGGGACGCGGCTGGGGGCCGGGTGACGAAGTCATTGTCACGGAGCTTGACCATCACGCAAACGTCGCCCCCTGGCAGGCGCTCGCCCGGGAGCGCGGTATCACGGTCCGAGCCGTACCATTTGATACCGCGACTGGCGAACTCGATCTGAATACCCTGGCTTCGGTGCTCTCCCCCAGGGTTCGACTCGTCGCTATCGGCGCAGCCTCCAATGCCCTCGGTACGGTCAACGACACCGCCACGGCCGCCCGCCTCGCCCACGCGGCCGGCGCACTCTGCTTCGTTGACGCGGTGCACTACGCCGCCCATGGCCGGATCGACGTGCGCCAGATCGGTTGCGATTTTCTTGCGTGCTCGGCCTACAAGTTCTACGGGCCGCACATCGGCGTGCTGTATGGGCGCCGGGATCTGGTGGCGGCACTGGATGTCCCCAAGCTCATCCCCGCCTCCGACGCGTCGCCCGAACGGCTCGAAACCGGCACGCTGAATCATGAGGGCATTGTCGGTGCCGCCGCCGCGGTGGACTTCATCGCGAGCCTGGGGCGGGGGGAGCATCGGGTGGCGCGCCTGGACACAGCGCTCCACCACCTGCATTCCGAGGGGCAGGCGCTGGTGGAGCGGATGTGGGAGGGTCTAAGCCGCGTTGACGGCGTCCGGCTCTATGGGCCGACACCATCCCGTCCCCGTACACCGACTACGGCCTTTACCGTCGCCGGCCACACCAGTGAACAGGTCGCCCGACAGCTCGCTCCGCTGGGCCTCTTCGTTTCCCACGGTGACTTCTACGCCACCACCGCGGTGGAGCGGTTGGGGTGCGGTGTCGACGGTGTGGTTCGTGCCGGCTGCGCCTGCTACACCTCGGTGGAGGAGGTCGACCGCCTGGTCGCCGCGGTCGGGGACCTCTCGCGGCGACGCTGACCGCCTGCGCCCCACCAGACGACCTCGGGCGCCGGACGGCGACTGACGGCTGTACCGCTCCTTCTCGTGGTCATCCTCATCGGGGTCGGATTGTGTCCGTCGCCCGGCGGGCTGGTGCTCTCGT
>JAWXBX010000213.1:0-6279 GCA_034440415.1 Gemmatimonadota bacterium
GCCGATGGTGTCGCCCGACATCCGCGAGCGCCCGGTATAGCAGATCAGCGTCCGGCTCTCCAGCTCATCGATGAATTCCGGCTCGAGCGCGAGCGGCTCGACCTCGACTTCGTCGTCCCGGAAGCCGAGTCGATGAAAGCCCCCGAGCGCGGCGGCATACTGGTCCTGGCGCCCTCCGGCCACCCCTGCCTCCACCGTCTCCAGCGTGAAGCCGAGGTCGGCCAGTTCCCGCGGCGAGAGCACGTCCCCTCGCGCCGCGGCGAGCACAGCGAGCAGCGCGACATCGAGCGCACCGGAGCTTCCCAGCCCGGAACCCGGGGGCGCGTCGGAGCGGGTGCGCAGCGTACCGGAGCCCACGGGCAGCATGCGGACTGCGGCGCGGTGCAGCTCCAGACCATTGCCGGGAAGCAGGTCCATCGCGCCGCGAATCACCGCCGCCTCATTGGTATCCGCGGCACGGATCAGCAGGCTGTCGCCGCCCGGCTGAAACTCGGCGTGCACCCGGAGCGAGATCGCCGCGTTCACCACGGCTCCGCGCTCGCGCAGCGTGAATGGCGCCACATCGGTCCAGCCGCCGGCGAAGTCGAGCCGGACCGGCGCCGAGGCCTTCACGCTGGGTCGCGGTTCCCTCATGGCACGATGCTCCAGTCGTGGACGGTGGCAAGCTCGCCGCGCAGGCCGAACTGAACACCCTGCAGTCGCCGGTTCAACCCCTGGAGTCCGCGCGCATGATAGAGAAACGCGACCGGCACTGAATCGTGGAAGAACTGCTGCTGGGCGACGGGGCCCGCGGGGGGCACGAGTCCGGTGAGCAGCGCCAGCGGCTGCAGGTAGCCCAGGCCGGGATCGCCCGGTGTGCCGACGACCGCGGCGGTGAAGTCATGCGCCGGACCGTAGACCCGGTCGAGAAAGGTCGCGAGCTCGAGCTGGCGAATGGTGGCGCGGATGCCGGCGCGCGCGAGCTGCGCCTGCACCTGCTGCTCCAGCGCGGCCTCACCGCTGCCGACGGTGAGCAGCTCGAAGGTGAGCCCATCGCGGGCACTGGAGACGGCAGGCGCGGTGTGCGCGGCGGCGACATACCCTGCGACATCCGGTGGGACCGGGCCGTCGGCCGGCGTACCGAAGCCGTACGCGACACCGGCAACGATGGCGGCGCGATCGAGGGCCTCGGAGACCCGCCGTCGATGCGCCAGCAGATTGAACGGTGCCACGCGGGTGTTGAAGACGATGCCGGTGGTGAACAGCAGAGGATAGTCGGCGACCCGGAGTGCAGGATTTCGCTCAACGAACTTTGCATGGGCCGCCTGGATGCCGGCGACATCCAGTTCCCCGCTGGTGAGTCCCGCGAGCTTGGTCATCGGCTCGTCCACGACCGCGATCACCAGCCGATCGAGCCGCGGTGGACCGCCGAGGGTGGCAGGAAAGTCCGGGTTGCGCTCGAACACCCAGCGGCGGCCAGCCTCGTGGGTGACAAATCGGAATGGCCCGTTACCGACCGGATGCGCCTGCCATGCCGACTGGCGGAGGCGCCCGGCGGGGACGGTATCCAGCAGGTGGCGCGGCAGGATCGCAAGATCGGTAAGCACATCCGGCACTCGCCCCGGCGCGGTGCTGAAGGTGAGCATCAGCGTCGTATCGTCGGCGGCCACCACCTGCTGAAGCGCCGCCAGATCGTTCTGCCGCGGATACCCGGTCGCCGGGTCGCGGGCGCGTTCGAAGGTCCAGGCCGCGTCACGCGCGGTCGTCGGTGCGCCGTCGTGCCAGCGCAGGCCGCTGAAGATGTTGAGCGTGAGCCGCCGACCGTCCGTGGAAAAGGTCCAGGAGCGCGCAAGGTAGGGCACGACCTGCATCACGCTGTCGTAGCGCACCAGTGTGGTGAGCAGCACATACCGCTGCACCTGGCGGGCGAGCGGATGCAGAGTGAACAACGGGTTCATGCTCTGCAGGTCTGCGCCGGAAGCGTAGAGCACCGTCGCGCCACGGCGCGGCGTCCCCGCGCAGGCGGAGAGCAGCAGCAGCACCCAGCAACACCTGCGGATCGGCGGCATGGGGGAAAGGTGCGGCGGGCCACCGGGAAAGCAAACACCCACCGGGCCGCCGGTGCTGGCGGCTCATCCCGGCGGGCACCACATTCCCGCCATGCCCACACGCCTGCTGCCCCGTTTCCTGACCGGTTGCGCCGTCGTGCTGGGTGTCATCACCCTGAGCTTCATCCTGCTCCACCTGGCCCCGGGAGATCCGGCGGCGCAGCTCGCCGGTCCCGCCGCGACACCAGCACAGGTGGAGGCCCTCCGGGTCGAGCTCGGGCTCGACCGGTCCGCGCCGGTGCAATTCGTGAGCTGGCTCGGTCGTGCCGTGCGGGGCGACTGGGGCGTGAGTCTGGCGACGGGCCGGCCGGTGGCCGGCATGCTCGGTGACGCCTGGCCCGCCACCGCTCTGCTCGTGACCCTCTCGCTCGGCCTCAGCTATCTGCTCGGCGTCGCCATCGCGTTGCTGCAGGCGACGGGCACACGACGAAACGACACCCGGCTCTCGGTGCTGACCACGACGCTCTTCGCGCTGCCCGGCTACTGGCTCGGCACCGTGCTGGTCTGGTGCTTCGCCTACCAGCTTCAGGTCCTGCCCGCCTTCGGTGCCGCCGGTCTCGATGCGGATTTCCTCCCGCCCGCCGCCCGCCTGCTGGATCGCCTCCGCCACCTCGCCCTGCCACTGCTCACGCTCACGCTTCTCGGGGTCGGTGGGGCCGCCCGCTTCGTCCGCGGCGCACTGCTCGATGTGGAAGGCGCACCCTTCCTGCTTGCCGCACGGGCTCGCGGGGTCCCGGAACGGCGGGTGCGGCTCCGCCACCTCCTGCGCAACGCCCTCGGCCCGGTCGTCACGCTCCTGGGCCTTTCGCTCCCCGCGCTGTTCTCCGGTGCCGTCTTCGTCGAGGGGATCTTCGCCTGGCCAGGCGTGGGCCGGATCCTGATCCAGGCGGTGCTGGCCCGGGATACGCCCGTCGTCCTCGCCGCGGTCACGGTGAGCGCCGTGCTGGTCGTCCTCGGCAACCTGCTCGCCGATCTCTTCCGTACCTGGGCCGATCCCCGGCTCACCGATGTCTGACCTGCTGCGCGACGGCCGAGCCCGCTTCGGCCTTGGCGTGCTCATCGTCGCCGTCGCGATCGCACTGCTGGCCCCGCTCATCTCCGGCCGGGATCCGGCGGCACAGGGCGACATCGTCGCGACTCGTTTTCTCACGCCGCTCTCCACCGATCCGGCGGGGGCCTTTCACCTGCTCGGCACCGACCGGCTGGGCCGCGATGTGTGGACCCGGCTGGCGCATGGCGCGCGGGTCTCGCTCACCGTCGGATTCCTGGCCACGCTGCTCGGGCTCAGTCTCGGTGTTGCCGTCGGCACCGTCGCCGCGGTGGCCGGGGCTCCGCTCCGCCTGGGCCTGCTGGGCCTCACCGACTTCGCGCTCGCGCTGCCGCGCGTGGTGTTGCTGCTCCTGCTTGCGGCACTCTGGCAGCCGGGCAGCACACTGGTCGTGGTTGTGCTCGGGCTCACCGGCTGGATGAGCGTCGCACGCCTGGTGTACGGCGAGGCCAGTGCGTTGCTCACCCGCCCCTTTGCCCGGGCGGCCATCGCGCTGGGTGCGGGACGCCGACGGCTGATCCTGCGACACCTGCTGCCCAATACCCTGACGCCGATCATCGTCGCCGCCGCGCTCGGCATCGGCAATGCGATCACGCTGGAAGCCGGCCTCAGCTTCCTCGGGCTCGGAGTGCAGCCCCCGGCGCCGAGCTGGGGTGGGATGATCGCTTCGGGCCGGGATACGATCGTCAATGCACCGTGGGTCGCGCTCGCGCCAGGCATCGCCCTCGTCCTCGTCGTCCTGGCCTGCACCCTGCTGGGCGATGCGATCCGCGACCAGGTCGCGGGCCGCCCGGCCGTGGTCGGCTGACCCCCTGAACCCCATCCAGCGCGCCTTCCCGCAGATAGCTGATACGGGCCCCCGTCGAACGCACCCGTCCGCCTCGACGCGATACCCCGCACCAGCACTGGCAAGTTCCAGAAGAGTGCCCTGCGCGAGCAGTACCAGGGCTGGTACACTTCGGCATGAACCTCCTGCTGGATACTGCCGCGCGCCCGGTGATCGGCCATCGTGGAGCGGCGGCGTACGCCCCGGAAAACACGCTCGAGAGCTTTCGCCGGGCCCTCGCCATCGGGGCGGAAGCCATCGAATTCGACGTTCGCCGCTCCGCCGATGGCGAGGCGGTTGTGATTCACGATCCGACGCTTGATCGCACAACTGACCTGAGTGGTCTGGTGGCCCAGCGCACGCTCGCCGAGCTGCAGCGGGCCGATGCTGGCCATCGTTTCTCCGGGCCCGGCCAGAGCACCGCGACTCCGTTCCGAGGCCGCGGCATTGTGATCCCAACTCTCACCGAGGTGATTGCCGCATTTCCTGGCGTGCCGCTGCTGATCGAGATCAAGGAAGCTGAAGTGCAAGCCGCGGTTGCCGCGACGCTGATCACGGGAGGCGCAACCGACCGGGCCGTGCTGGCCGGGAGCGACTGGCGTGCCCTGCAGGCCTTCCGTGAGCCGCCCTTTCATCTGGGCGCCTCGCAGAGAGATATTGCGCGCCACAAGTTCGGCTTCGGCGCGCCGGACCCGCGCTGCCGCTGTTATGCCGTGCCGGACCGCTGGCACGGCCTCACCATTCCGACCGCCCGCTTCTGCCGTGCGGCCCATGCGGCGGATTCGACGGTGCATGTCTGGACCGTCGATGACGCGCGTTCCGCCCTGCTACTCTGGCGCAGCGGGGTGCAGGGCATCGTGACGAACCGGCCGGACGTCATCCGGACCGCACGCGATGCCGGCGATATCCTGCACCGGTAACCCACACCCCATGCACGGGAGTCACCAACCGGATGTCACCTTTTCTCTCGAAGCACAGCAGCACCATTTTCGCCGCGATGCGGTTCGTCACCGGCTTCCTCTATGCCTGCCATGGTGCGCAGAAGATGCTTGGCGCCTTCGGCGGGATGGATATCGCCGGCAAGCCGCTGTTCATCGCGGCGGGCATCATCGAGCTGTCCTGCGGCAGCCTGATTGCCCTGGGCCTGCTCACCCCGTTCGCCGCGTTCATCGCCAGTGGCGAGATGGCCGTCGCCTATTTCCTGATGCATTTCCCTGGCGGGGCCTGGCCCATCATGAATCATGGTGAGCTCTCCGCGGTCTACTGCTTCGTCTTCCTCTACATCTCGGCGCACGGCTCCGGCCCGCTCAGCATCGACGCGGCCCTCATGAAGGCCAGGAAGTGACGCAGCCGTCTCCGGCTCACTTCCAGTTCGACACCGATTCACTCCCCCTGCTCGCTCGCGCCCTCACCGCGCTCCAGCAGGGGTTCGCCACGCTGCCTCCGGCGGACCTCGCCCCGGCCGACCTCGACCGGCTCGACGCGGTGCTTTCGACGGTCGCGGCGCGGATGCGGGACAACTACCCCTATTTCCACCCGCAGTACGCCGGCCAGATGCTCAAGCCGCCGCACCCGGTGGCGCGGCTCGCCTATGCTCTCGCGCAGTGGGTCAATCCAAACAACCATGCGCTCGATGGGGGACGGGCCAGCTCCGCGATGGAGCTCGAGGCCGTGGCCGGTATCGCCCGCATGTTCGGCTGGGAGACCCACCTCGGTCACCTCACCGGCGGTGGCACGATGGCAAACCTCGAGGCGCTGTGGGTCGCGGGACAGCGGCGACCGGGAGAGATCATCGTCGCTTCCTCCCAGGCGCACTACACTCACCAGCGGATCAGCGCGGTACTCGGCCTCGGCTTCCAGGCCGTCCCGGTTGATCAGCTCGGCCGCATGGACCTGACGGCACTCGAGCAGCTGCTGCAGCGGGAGACGGTCGGGACGGTCGTGGTGACGATGGGAACGACCGCGGTCGGTTCGATCGACCCGCTGCCCGGGGTACTGGCGCTCCGCAAGAAGTACGGGTTCCGGATTCACGCCGACGCGGCGTACGGCGGCTATTTCGGGCTGGCGGACAATCTCGGCCCCTCGGCGCGCGCGGCCTTCGATGGGCTGAGCGAGGTGGACTCGCTCGTCATCGATCCGCACAAGCACGGACTGCAGCCCTACGGCTGCGGCTGCGTGCTCTTCCCCGACCCTTCGGTGGGGCAGCTCTACCGGCACGACTCGCCCTTCACCTATTTCAGCTCGACGGAATTGCACCTTGGCGAAATCAGTTTGGAATGTTCCCGACCCGGGGCGGCCGCAGTGGCGCTGTGGGCGAC
>JAWXBX010000214.1:0-2594 GCA_034440415.1 Gemmatimonadota bacterium
CACTGAGCGCGACCTGCGCCACCACCAGCCCGGAGCGGACCCGCGAACGGCGGAAGCCGCTCCCCCGCCCGCCCTCCTTGAGCACCGGCGTCAGGTCACTCCGCGTCACCTGCAGCGCCGGCACCAGGCTCGCGATGATCGCCGCGAGCAGCGTCGCCGCGGCGGCGATGGCGAACACCCGGAAGTCGATCGTGAAGCGCTCCGCCATCGCCGCCGACAGGATGTAGCCGCGCAGCAGCGCGCCGCCCCACGCCGCCATCACGATGCCGAGTCCGCCGGCGGCCACCGCCACCAGCGCGCCCTCGAGGAACAGCTGCCGCACCAGTTGCCCCTTCCCCGCGCCGAGCGCCTTGCGGATGGCCAGCTCGCGGCCGCGCGCCAGTCCGCGGGCCAGCATCAGGTTGGCCACGTTGGCACAGGCGATCACCAGCACCAGCAGCGACATTGCCGCCAGCCAGCGGGCCAGAGCCGCCGTCGCGCTGAAGTCGAAACCGGCCGCGGCGAGCACCGGGCCGAACTGCACATCCTGGAATCCGTTGACGGTGGTCGAGTCGCTGCGGCCGGCGCGGATCAGTCCGGTCGCTTCGGCGGCGGCGCGCTCCAGCGAGTCGCCGGGCGCGAGCCGGGCCATCAACGAGATGAAATACCAGCCGCGGTTGGTGCGGTATTCCTCGTTGCCCTCCATCCGGTGCGCCGCCCCGGTCAATGGCACCCAGAGGTCCGGCGCGTCGAACTCGCCGCCATCGAAGCCGCGTGGCGCCACGCCGACGATCGTGTAGCTCTGATCGTCGATCGGTAGCGTCCGCCCCAGAACGCCGGGCTCGGATCCGAAACGGGTCCGCCATAGCCGCTCACTGAGCACCGCGACGGGCACCCCGGCGTCGAGCCGGTCGTCGTCGGGGCCGAGCAGCCGGCCGAGCATCGGGCTGGTACCCAGCAGCGAGAAGTAGTTGCCGGTGACCGCGGCCAGCGAGGCCGGCGCGGCCTCGGCGCCCCGCCCCATCGACACACTGCCGGAATACTGGGCGGCAACTGACGAGAAGCTGGTGGCGCCTCCCAGGTCGGTGAAATCGGGGTAACTCACCGAGGAGTTGCGCCACTCGCCGAACTGCGGATTCCGGTGATGAAAGAAGAGGCGCACCACCCGCTCCGGCGCCTCGACCGCGACCGGTGGACGGAACAGCAGCATGTCGAGCACGCTGGTCAGCGTGGTGACGGCACCGATGCCGATGGCAAGCGTGAGTGCGGCCACCGCGGTGAACTGCGGTGCGCGGCGGACGGAGCGCCAGGCGGCGCCAAGATCCGACATCAGAGTGCTCATATTGATGTGGCCTTTGTCATTCGGCTCGAAGTGCAGTCCCCGGCGTTACCCGTCCCGCGCGCCACGCGGGGATCGAACCCTCCTCTGCGCCTACTCCCCGCGCAGCACCACGGCCGGATCAACCTGCATCGCCCGCCGGGCCGGGATCCAGCTCGCCAGCAGGGTCACGCCGAGCAGCAGCAGCGGAATAAGGACGAAGGTGAGGGGATCGGTCGCACTGACATCGAACAGCATGGAACGGATGATCCGCGACAGCGCCAGCGCAGCCACCAGCCCGATCCCGACGCCGAGCAGCGCCAGTCGCATCCCCTGCCCCAGCACCAGGCGGAGGATATCCCGGCGCTTGGCACCCAGGGCCAGGCGCACGCCCAGTTCCTTGGCGCGTTGCGCCACCAGGTAGGACATGACCCCGTAGAGCCCGATCGACGCGAGCAGGACGGCAAAGCCGGAGAAGATGCCTAACAGCAGCATCGCAAAGCGCCGCGGACCCGTCGTGTTGGAAATCAGCTGGTCCATGGTGGCGACATTCGACACCGGCAGATCGGCGTCCACCTTCCGCACCGCGGCACGCACCGCCGCGCTGAGCGCGAGCGGGTCGCCCGTGGTACGCGCGACCATTCCGACGAACGGCAGCGCGACCTGCGCGAACGGCTGGTAGACCTGGACCCGGCGGCCGCCGTCGAGGCCCTCATGCATGGTGTGGCCCACCACGCCGATGACCTCCACCCACGTGGCCCCCGAATCGGTTTGCGGGTTGTCGAAGGTGAGTCGCTTCCCGATCGGATCCTGTCCGGCCCAGTATTTCTCCGCCAGGGACTCGTCGACCACCGCGACCCGGCGGCCACCGGCCCGATCCTCGGCGGTAATGAACCGGCCAGTCCGCAGCGGAGCTTGAATGGCCTCGAGATAGCCGGTCGTCACCACCCGGACATCGCCCCAGGGTCCCGGAGTGTTGTCGGGCACCTGGTATCCCTCGATGCTGAAGCTCGAGGTGGACCAGTTGCCCGCGAACGGAATGTTCGAGGTGCCGCCGGCGGCCAGCACGCCCGGCACGCCGGACACCGCGGCCACGAGGCGTTCGACGCCGGCCACGCGGAGCGTGTCGTTGCCATACCTGCTGTTTGGCAGGTTGATGGCGAACGTCAACAGGTGATCCGGGGCAAAACCGGGGGACACGCCTAACAGCTGCCCGAAACTGCGGACCAGCAACCCCGCCCCCGCCAGCAGCGTGAGTGCCAGCGCCACCGTCGCCACCACCAGCCCGCGCCGGACC
>JAWXBX010000215.1:0-7083 GCA_034440415.1 Gemmatimonadota bacterium
GGGGAGCGGGGCCAGGGCAGCACGCCCGGGATGTTCGATGCGCTCTGGAGCCACCCGCTCGCCAAGTACCTCGGCGTCCTTGGCCTGTTCATGCCGGTGGTGGTGCTGATCTACTACTGCTATATCGAGTCGTGGACCATGGCCTGGACCTGGTTCTCGCTCACCGGCGCCACGCAGGGGCTGGACCAGGGCGGGATGCAGGGTTTCTTCAACTCGTACGTCAACCTGGAAAACGGGACCATTCACGGTTTCTGGGTGCCCTTCCTCTTCTTCTTCCTGACGGTCGGCATCAACTTCTGGGTCGTGAGCAAGGGCCTGACCGCGGGGATCGAGAAGCTGGCCAAGATCGGCATGCCGATCCTCTTCGTCTTTGCCGCGATCCTGGTGGTGCGGGTGCTGACCCTGGACCCGGTCACCGTGGTCCACGACGGGATTACCACGACGCAGGGCCCGATGGACGGCCTGAACTTCATGTTCACTCCCGACTGGGGGGCGCTTGGCAGCCCGAAAGTGTGGCTGGCCGCAACCGGCCAGATTTTCTTCACCCTCTCCGTCGGCATGGGTTCGCTGCAGGCCTACGCCAGCTATCTCACCCGGCGGGATGACCTGACGCTTTCCGGGCTGGCGACCGCCGCCACCAATGAAACCGCCGAGGTCGTCCTGGGTGGCTCGCTGGCGATCCCCGCGGTGGTGACCTTCTTCGGTGTCACCGGTGCGGTGGCGGTGGCCCGGGGCGGCAGCTTCGACCTCGGCTTCGTCTCCATGCCCCTGGTCTTCAACCAGCTGCCAGGTGGTCCGCTGGTCGCGACCGCCGCTGGTGTGATGTGGTTCGGCCTGCTCTTCTTCGCTGGCATCACCAGCTCGGTCTCGATGGCGACACCGGCGCTGGCGTTCGTGGAGGAAAACTTCGGGTGGAAGCGCAAACAGACGGCCTGGACACTGGCTGCGATCGTCTTGGCGCTCGGATCACTCCACATCGTCTATAACACTCGCGGCTTCCTTGGCGAGTGGGACTACTGGGCTGGTACCTTCGGGCTCGTGATCCTCGCCCTGGTGGAGACGGTGCTCTTCGTCTGGGTGTTCGGCCCGGACAACATGTGGAAGGAGCTGCACCAGGGTGCTGCCGTCCAGATCCCCCTGTTCTACAAGGTCGTCATGACCTATGTCACCCCGGTGTTCCTGATCGTCATGATGCTCTGGTGGACGGTGCAGGAGGCGATTCCCACGCTGCTCATGGCCGACGCAAAGTCGCCCGAAGAGGTCAGCGTCCGCTGGGCCTCGCGGGGTGTGATGGTGGCGATCCTGCTGTTCGAGATCTGGCTGGTGAAGAAAGCCTGGGCCCGCCGACCCGCCACCGCGAGGGCCTCATGACCACACCGGCACTGCTGTTCCTCCTGGGCGCGTGGACCTTCGTGCTCGGGCTGACCTTGTGGTGCTTCTGGCGGCTGATGAAGAGCGACCCGGAGCACGAAAAACTGCCGCCGCCAGGCACCTTGCTCTGATCGTGCCGCCGCTCGTCCCCCTGGACCGGTAGCGTGAACGGCCGATGGCTACCGACCATCGGCCAGCTGCTGGATGCTGAACGCTGAACGCTCTCTTCCACCCCCCCGCACGGAGACGCCATGTCCCTGTTCCGCACAAAATCACTGTCGGACCTGATGCCGGTGGAGGATGAACACGGCCTCAAGCGCGCACTCACCGGCACCAACCTGGTCCTGCTTGGCATCGGGGCAATCATCGGTGCCGGTATCTTCGTGCTCACCGGAACGGCGGCGGCGCAGTACGCCGGTCCCGCCATCGTCATTTCGTTCGTCATCGCGGGTGCCGGCTGTCTCTTTGCGGGGCTGTGTTACGCCGAGTTTGCCTCGATGATTCCGGTCGCGGGCAGTGCCTACACCTACGGTTACGCCACACTGGGCGAGCTGGTCGCCTGGATCATCGGCTGGGACCTGATCCTCGAATACCTCTTTGCCGCCTCCACCGTGGCGGTGGGCTGGTCCGGCTACTTCACCGCCTTCCTGACCGGGCTGGGCATTCACCTGCCGCCGCAGTTCACCGGAGCGCCGTTCGGCGTGGAGGGGACGCACACGCTGGTGCCGTCGCAGATCTGCGTCGATCCCGCGACCGGCGGCGTTGCGGTGGACGCCGTCAGCCGCACTCCGGTGCCCATCGCCCAGTGTGGCGAACAGGGATTCAGCATCATTCATGGCATCCTCAACATCCCCGCCATGGTGCTG
The DNA here is from genome assembly GCA_034440415.1 of Gemmatimonadota bacterium. Taxonomy (GTDB): domain Bacteria; phylum Gemmatimonadota; class Gemmatimonadetes; order Gemmatimonadales; family GWC2-71-9; genus JADJOM01. The sequence goes on from JAWXBX010000215.1 coordinate 2,238, forward strand.
ATCGCCCTCCTGACCACGCTGCTGGTCATCGGCATCAAGGAGTCGGCCCGCTTCAACAACATCGTGGTGTACGTCAAGGTCGCGATCGTGCTGCTGGTGATCGGCTTCGGCTTCTTCTACGTCGATACCGCCAACTGGCATCCATTCATTCCGCCGAATACCGGGGAGTTCGGTCACTTCGGCTGGAGCGGCATCCTCCGGGGTGCGGGCGTGATCTTCTTCGCCTATATCGGATTCGACGCCGTCTCCACCGCGGCGCAGGAAGCCAAGAATCCGCAGAAGGACCTGCCCAGGGGCATCCTCGGATCGCTCGCCATCTGCACGGTGCTCTACATCCTGATGGCGCTGGTGATGACCGGTATCGCCCCGTACAAGGATCTCAATGTCCCGCACCCGGTGTTCGTGGCCATCGAGCGGGCCGGCCCCGGCCTCAAGTGGCTGGGCTACCTGGTCAATATCGGCGCGATCGCCGGCCTGGCGTCGGTGGTGCTCGTCATGCTCATGGGGCAGCCGCGTATCTTCTTCACCATGGCGAACGACGGCCTGCTGCCCGCGGTGTTCGGGAAGGTGCATCCGAAGTTCCGGACCCCCTACGTCTCGACCATCGTCACCGGAATCGTGGCGGCGCTGATCGCCGGTCTGTTCCCCATCGGGCTGCTCGGTGAGCTGGTCTCGATCGGCACCCTGCTCGCCTTCGTGATCGTCTGCGGCGGCATCCTCGTCCTGCGGCGGACCCAGCCCGATATCCCCCGGCCGTTCCGCACACCGCTGGTCCCGCTGGTGCCCATCCTCGGCATCCTCATCTGCGGCTACATGATGTACGGCCTGCCGACCGATACCTGGCTCCGGCTTGCCATCTGGATGGCGCTCGGGCTGGCGATCTATTTCGCGTATGGCAGGCGGCACAGCAAGTTGAATCGGGTGTAGCTCGCGGCTGCTGGGCGGTAGGCGATGGGCGGTGGACCGCCTGCCGCCTATCGCCCAATCGCCCAACCCTACCGTCTCGCTTCCCCTCGGTGTAGCTTCGCCGCCCATGTCAGTCCCGCTCGCCCCCGAACGTGTCGCCGCCGCCCGAAGCTTTGCCGCCGCACTCAAGCCCGGCCGGCGCATCTGCATCACCACCCATGTGAACCCTGATGGCGATGGCCTGGGCAGCGAGGTCGGCCTGGTGCACCTGCTGCGCGCCCAGGGCGTCTCGGCGGTGATCACCAATCCCACCGCGACGCCGGAGCGCTACGAGTTTCTGTTCCATGACCTTCCCGGGGTCGACCGGACTCAGCAGGCGGTAAAGGAACTGCGGCGGGCCGACCTGATCGTGGTCCTCGATATCGCCGATGTGGACCGGCTGGGCATGCTCAGCCAGACGGTGCAGGACCGTGGCGTCACCGTGGCCTGCGTGGACCACCACGTCAGTCAGGGCCATCTCCCCGAGGGGCCGCGGTACGTGGATCCGGAGGCCTCCGCCACCGGAGAGCTGATTTTCCAGATCGCGCAGGCGAACGGCTGGCCACTCACACCGCCCGCGGCGCGCGCACTGTATGTCGCCATCCTGACCGATACCGGCGGGTTTCGCTTCAGCAACACCCGGCCGGCGACGCTCCGCACCGCCGCCGCGCTGCTGGAAGCCGGACTGGATCCCGAACAGATCTACCTCGACGTCTACGCCAGCGCGCCCGAGGGCCGTGCGCGGCTGCTCGGCGAAACGCTGCAGACCCTGGTCGTCGAGCCCGAGCATGGGCTGGCATGGGTGACCGTGCCGCCCGGGGCGCTCGAGCGGCTCGGTGCGACTGCCGACGATCTCGACGGTATCATTGAGGTGCCCCGCAGCATCAACGGGGTGCGGATGGCGCTGCTCTTCCGCGAGATTGCCGCCGGCCGGGTAAAAGTCTCGCTCCGTTCGGTCGGCGCCGTCGATGTCGCCGCCTTTGCCAACCCCTTCGGCGGCGGTGGCCATACCAAGGCCTCGGGGCTGTCGATGGAGGGCTCGCTCGCCGAGGTGCAGGCGCGCATCCTCGGGGCGGCCCGGGAATATCTGGCCGGGAATGGCGACGGGCTTGCTTGAAGCGGGGCAGGGTGGTTGACTGCAGGGAGCAGGCGCTGGGCGTTGGGGAGTAGGCGATGCACTGACGGCTGATGGCTGTACTACTGGAGCTCCATCGTGGCTGATACAACACTCGACCGCATCGAACAGAGCCTGGACACCCTCCGGCCCTACATCGCCTCCCATAAGGGCAGCGTGGAGGTCGTGGACTTTGATGAGATTGACGGCCGCCTCCTGCTGCGGCTGGGCGGCACCTGCCACGGCTGCGCCGCCTCGACGATCACCCTGAAGCAGGGGATCGAAACCCGCCTCAAGCAGCTCGTGCCCGAAGTGCGGGAAGTCGACTCGGTCTAGCCGGAGCGCCGGTCAGCGATCAGGCAACATTTTCGCTACCGCCTACCGCCTGCTTACTGCCACCTGCCTACTGCCACCTGCCACCTTGAGCCATCGTTGACCAACCCCCTCGCCACCGCCGTCGCCGCCGCGCTCGCCCGCATCCAGAATCCGCGGCTGGAGAACGATCTCTTTTCCGCCGGCATGATCCGCGACCTTGCGGTCACCTCCGACGGAAAAGTGTCGTTCACCTTCCTGCTGACGCGCGAGGATCCCGCGACGCTGGTCCGCGAGGCGCGTGCGGCGGTGCGGGCCATCGAAGGTGTCGATCCGAAGGAACTCCGGATCAGCGTGGTTGATCCCGGCGGTCCGGCCAAGACGACTCATGCGGCGCCAACCGGACAGCCCGGGCCGGGCCAGACGTACGGTGCCGCTGGTCTCGTGACGCCGCCGCCGACCCCCAACGACTACCCCAATCTCGGTCGCATTATTGCCGTCTCTTCCGGGAAGGGCGGCGTGGGCAAGTCCACCGTGACCGCCAATCTCGCCGTCGCACTGGCCCAGGCGGGACATCGCGTCGGGCTGATGGACGCCGATATCTACGGTCCCAACATCCCCCGCATGTTCGGCATCTTCGAGAAGCCACCCGTGATCGGGGGCAGGATCCAGCCGCTCACGGCCCACGGCGTGAAGCTGATGTCCCTGGGATTTCTCGTCGACCGGGACGCAGCGGCCATCTGGCGCGGGCCGATCATCATGAAGGTGGTGCAGCAGTTCCTGCGGGATGTCGACTGGGGAACGCTGGACTACTTTCTGGTGGACATGCCGCCCGGCACCGGCGACGCGCAACTTTCGCTGGTGCAGTCCTGCCACGTGACGACCGCGGTGATCGTGACGACGCCGCAGGAAGTGGCGGTGGGCGATGCGCTGCGCGGCGCCAAGATGTTCGAGAAGACCAGCGTGCCGCTGGCCGGCATCGTGGAGAACATGAGCGCCTTTACCGATCCGGCGACGGGGCTCCGGCTTGAGCTGTTCTCTTCCGGCGGCGGCCAGCGCCTCGCCGAAGAACTGCAGATCCCGCTGCTCGGCAGCGTGCCACTGCAGCCGGGCATGGCGGAGCTGGCCGATCGGGGCAAGCCGATTCTTGTCGCTGATCCCACCAGCCCCGCCGCCACCATGCTCCGCTCCGTCGCGGAGCGGTTGGTCGCCTCACTCGCCACCCGGTCCGTCTCGCTCCCCATTCTGCGGGGCTGAGGCTAGAGCTTCCTCGTCTCCAAGGCCGCGTCGATCTGGTCGGCGACGCGGCCCAGTTCCGCCAGATTCCCCGTCAGACCGTCCGATCCTCCCAGGCCCGCCTGGGCCCGCAGCAATTCGAGTCGCAGCGTCTCCAGCGCGCTCACCGTCGTTCCCAGCCGATCCACGGCTTCCTGTCGGGCCCGTTCGATCTCCTCGCTGAGTTGACGTCGCTCCGCCGTGGCGCTCCCGCCGACGGCGCCCGCCGCAGCGTCCAGTGTGCTGAGGCGCTGGCGGAGCAGGACTGCCTCTCGAGCCAATGCCTTGAGCAGGTCCTCCGTTCCCCCGCTCGAGCAGGATATCCTCCGGCTTGACGTCGCGGTGGATGACCCCGTGCTGGTGAGCGTAGGCCAGTGCCCACGCCACCTCCTGCACCAGGCGGGTGACCTCCGCCGGCGGCAGCGGCCCCTCCTCCCGCACCCGCGCGGCGAGAGTGTCGCCAGAGACGTAGGCCATCATGAAACAGACGACGGCCCCGTGCGTCACCTTGGATGCCTCGCAGCGGTCCAGTTCCGGCGCTCGGGGTCCATGACCGACCGGCTCCCCCTTACCTTACCGGGCATGCCTATCATAACGCTCCTCACCGATTACGGGACGACGGACTCCTACGTGGGCGAGGTGAAGGGAGTTCTGCTCTCCCGCGTGCCCGGGGTGACGCTGGTCGACCTGACCCACGAAATCTCGCCAGGTGATATCGCGGCAGCGGCCTATGTGCTGGGGCGCTGCTGGGTGCAGTTCCCGCCTGGCACGGTTCACCTCGCGGTGGTGGATCCGGGTGTCGGGACCAGCCGCAACGCGCTGGCGCTCTCGGCCGCGGGACAGTTCCTGGTCGGCCCCGACAACGGGCTGTTCAGCGGGATCCTGCGCGGCACCGCCATCGAGGCGGCGATCCTCGCCACACCGGCGCGTGCCTCCGCCACCTTCCACGGGCGTGACCTTTTCGCCCCGGCCGCGGCCGCCCTCGCCCTCGGCACGCCCCTCCGCAGCCTCGGAGCACCGTATGCCGACATGCCCCGGCGGGTCAGCGGTGCCGTGCCGCACTATGAGGGCAAGATGGTGGTCGGGGAGGTCATCTATGTCGATCGCTACGGCAACCTCGTGACCAACCTGACCTCCGAGCTGGTCCCGTCCTACGCGGTACTGGAGGCGGAATCACTCGCCATCGGGCCGCTCAGCACC